>CAZFSB010000001.1:0-17701 GCA_964521645.1 uncultured Candidatus Saccharibacteria bacterium
GTAGTTGGGGGTTCGATTCCTCTCGCCCGCACGATCACAAAAAGAGCGCCTTCTGGCGCCTTTTTTGTTCGTGCGGGCGAAGCAAGCAAACTGCTTTGCTTGCGTGGGGAATCGAAAGCCGGAATGATGCGAGGAGTTTACGACGAGCGAATGAGGCGGGGTCGAGAAAAATTTCTGAAAGAAATTTATTCGTGACCGATTCCTCTCGCCCGCAATGGGTAACGGCCAGTTTTTTGCGTACACTGCTAGTGAAATAATATGCCCTTTCGTCCTTTGCTATAATCGACTGATGACGAAGTATATTTTTCACGGTGGCGGTACCAGAAAGGAATCTGGGAATAATGATTCTTTCTATAAGGAGCTTGTGAGTGAGGTGCCTAGTGAAGGAATTCTTCTATTGGTTTATTTTGCTTCCCGCACCGAAGATAATTCAGACAAAATTGCATACGACACACAAAAGTGTAGAGAATTTTCAAATAGTAATGACCTGGCTGTACGAGTAGCGACGACGGACAATTTTACTGACCAAGTTGCTCAAGCAGATGCCATTTATTTTAGAGGTGGTAGTACTCAAAAACTATTAGACACGCTCAAGCAGTATCCTGATCTAAAACCATATTTTGAAAATAATAATAAAACTGTCGCAGGGTCATCAGCTGGTGCATATGCATTATCTACACTCTACTCTTCACACTATGAAGACAAGGCCGAGTCTGGTCTGGGAATAGTACCCGTGCGAGTCATAACTCACTACAAAAGCGAAACCATGCCACCGAGAGACGGCGCCATAAAGGCGCTGATGGAAACTCGTGAAGATCTACAACTTATTATCCTTGAGGAGGGGCAATGGCAGTCTGTAACCCAATGAAGTTTCGTTGGGATTGACATTTCACATAAATCTGCTATAATATAAATAGTCTTGGGGTAGTTTTTTTATCTCAAATCGTTACTTTCACTTTAGGAGAACTTGCATGACCAAGCAGCAAAAAGACCAGCTCGGAACCAGCATGATCATTGCATGTATTCTGGGAGCCGTCGCTTCACTCATTCTGCAAGCCCACCTTATCGAGTGGTTGCCACAGGAGGCACTGTCAACCTCCCTGTTCATTCCCACGATGGGTCTGCTTGGTTTCCTGCTAGTCGCGAGCATCACCACCTGGGCGATTTACAGGACCCTTTCTCGGGTTCGCTCGTAAGGTTCTTAGGCACCTGCAAGTCCTGAGCCACCAAGGCCGTTCACACTTTCTGTGAACGGCCTTTTCTCTTGTGGTATGAGCTTTGACACTCTCCCCTCCCCCATGCTACGCTCGTCGAGTTCTGTTCTTTACAACGTTGTTCATCAAGGAGGTCCTACATGGTTCAATCAAGAGAGTACCCATACGGCAAGTTGGTGCTGGATGATGCTCATTACATCGCAAAAGCGGCCAATCAATTCATCAATGCGCTGCAAGAATTCTCAGAAGGTGATCTGAGCGAGCAAAAAGACAATAGGCTCGCCCAGAAGGGAGTCAAACTTGGCGATACTCTGCTCGACGCAGCGCGGATTCTCAGTTCCTGTGGCATCTTTTCCAAGCAGCGATACCTTTGTGAGATCTTGATCTACAGTTCTGCTGTGGTCATCGGCTGTGAAGTGTGCGCTCTTACGCATATCAACGGCGCTGTTCGAGCAAAGGTCCCCAAAGAGATCACAGAAAGTGTGAATGCGATCGCGCTCAACATACGCTCGCAAGCCGAAGACGACACCTATCTCCTATTTGATTCGTACGTGACCCAGTGGCAGCGATTCGAGGAGTGGCCCCTCTTGTCAGACGACAAGCGGGCTAATCTCAAGTTCTACAACCTGGTCGCCCTGCTCATGAGCATGGTGGTTCGCAAGCGTCGCCTGCTGCGTTTGCACGCCCACGAGCTGTTCACTAAAACGGACGTCACCCCGGAGGAGATCCTTGAGATCGCTGGCATCGCGCAGGCAATGGGCGGTTTTCCCTCTCGCTGGGAAGTTGTCCACGTTTACGATGTCGCTCGAGAGATCCATGCCGAAGGAAAGTTGAGTGAGGCCTGGGTAAACCTGCTCGGCCTCATCCCTGAACCACGTCACACGTGACCACCTCAAACACCGCAAAACAGCGCGGTGTTTTTTGTTTTCGCGGCAAAGCAACTAGAAACGGTGGGGTTATTTTGTTAAAATGAACGTTACCTATGTCACTAGAAAAATTACCTACCGACGAGTCTTCCCTTGAAAGACTTGAAGAAGCGAGACTCCGCACTTGTTGGCTGGAAGGCAAATGCCCGCACTGCGGCGATGGCGTATCTGAAAATCATGCCAACGATCATTTCGGGTTCTGCGAAGAAAGCCACCTCCGTGGTTATGAAAAGAGCCACCAGACCGTCGATGTACGAATGGCTCACCATCAGGTGCGCGCTCAACAGTACCAACAACAGTACTACCAGCGCACCGGGTCTCAGCAGCAACAGGGCTAGTTTCTCGAGAAAGTTAAAGTAGCCAGTACTCAGACTTTTTCAACACTCACCTAATGGTATACTTTTCTCAATATGCATTTTTTGACTGAACTGGTGGTTCTCATTCTAAGTAGTTATCTGGCGTTCACGAATTTCTTGGCTGTCGAAATACAGTCTTTGTTCAGTACCAAAACGGAGGCGCCGATCGTGATCACCGAATCTCCTGAATCGAGCGGTCTTTCCTGGCTACCCAGTCTCTTTGAGCGCTCTATCCCTGATATTCTCCTCCGCAGTGCGGAATACCAAAGTGCTACCGTCGGGGCCGCCGCTGGTCTCTCGGGAAGTACCGCCAACAACCCCCTTGATGCCGTCGTGAATATCTACTGCACATTCATGACCGACGACTACGTTCGCACCACCACCGGCACCGGCTTCTTTATTGACCCAGACGGCGTCATCATGACCAACGCGCACGTTGCCCAATTTTTGCTCTTTGAAGCTACCGATGAGAATGGCGAGACCGACTGCGTGGTGCGTAGTGGTAATCCAGCGACACCGACCTATCAGGCGGAACTTCTCTACATTCCACCAGCTTGGGTACAACAAAACGCTACGGTCATGAATGCAGCTGTGCCGATGGGGACAGGAGAACGCGATTACGCGCTATTGTATGTGAGCCGCATGGTTGACGACACTCCCCTCCCCGCCATCTTCCCTGCTCTGGCTTTTGACACTGCGCTCTTGCCTATCTCTACCCGTAATGCCTCAGTCTTAGCCGCTGGCTACCCAGCTACCAACCTCCTGCAAAACGGTCCGGGAGCAGAGCTTATCCCGCAAAAAGCCTCGACCACAATTTCAGAACTGTACACCTTTGGATCAAACTACGCCGATGTCTTTTCTATTCGTGGGACTGTCGTTGGTGCCGAAGGTGCTTCCGGCGGTCCGGTACTGAATGAGCGCGGCGCTGTCGTTGGCATCATCGTCACTCGGGGCGATGATACGGTTGACGGTGCTGGCAGCCTTCGCGCCATCACCCTTTCTCACATTGAACGTACACTCCAGCAAGAGACCGGCTTTTCACTTGAACAGAATGTCAGTGGCAATCTCCCCTATCGAGCTGATATCTTTGCCCGGACAGTATCTCCATTTCTTTTGACTATCCTGCAGCAGGCCAATTACTGATGCGTATCGGTGGTTCAAAAGACGCTTCACTCCGCTTGATACCGTAGCGCAACGAATTTCCCAAAATTCTGCAGGATAGTATTCGAATGGGGATCATCTTTGAAGATCTCTTCGGCCAAAGTGCCTTCTGGTAGATAGCCGGGTGAATTCTTGATACGCTCAACCATGTCCGCAAAATTCAATTCGGGATGGAATTGTGTGGTGTATATGTTGTTCTTGTAGCGAAGCGCCGACACCCGACACTGGTCACCCCCATTCATCAAGAGAACCGCTCCTTCTGGCACTCGATCAAGTGAATCCTTGTGTCCGTAGTGAGCTTGAAAGGTTTCCGGCAGATCAGCAAAAAGAAAATGATCGTTCTTGTCCACCATCAGCTTGACCTTGTGCGACCTGACCTTGCTCTGCTCCCCATCGCACTGTACCCGCGCGCCCGCAAAAGCACCGAGGAGTTGATGTCCGTAACAAATACCAAGAGTGGGAACGTCATGTTCAAATATGTACGTAATGACCGGGCTCAGTTTCTCCAGTAATTCATACGACATCTGCCGATTCGGGTCATCAGTATTGCGATCACCATCAAAGTAGAGCTCTGCCGAACCTCCTAGTATCACTCCTTGATATCCTGACAGAACCTTCTCTGGTACGTCCCAGCCGATCGAATCATCGAGAGCGTTAACATACGAAAGATCCACGTAGATACCCACCTCACGCTCGAGACTCGCACGCTCCTGAGCGATTGATGCGGGGTCAATACGAAATTGAATGACAAGAATTTTTGGATGCATGTTAAATAATGATCATTGAATATACTTCAGGGCTCAGGCGAGAAACGTAGGCTTCCAGACTGAGAACTGAAGACAGACCAGGTCTGTCTTCGAAAGAACACGTGCTATCGAGAAGGAGGAATGAAAGACCACTCTCACGACCGCAACCGCTGCTGCCACTCATTATACGAGAGTGGTCTTTGCGGTACATAGTGCGGAAAATGATTGAACAGTGCCCGGTAGGCCGGCAACGCCGCTTCGCGAGTGACCGGTTGTGCCCTGACACTGTAGTGAAACCATTCCAGTAACACTTCCACCATATCGAGCACCAGCTGCGCATACCGTTCAACCAAACTAAGCGGCATAGAGGGAAGAAAGCGAAACTCGAGATACGTGCCATATTCCCCCACCTTCGGCCGAAGGAACCACCACATGGCCCCCAGGTCAAGCGGGTCTTTTACACTCTGTTTTTCTGTCAGGTCACTCACCAACGGCCCGCCCCCTCCTCGCTTGATCAACTTCGGAACCGATTCAATATAGGAAACCATATCTGAACCACTAGCGAACCAACGACCATAGAGAGGCAACCGCTCCGCTCGCGCGTACTTCTGCCACAGGGCTAGATGCCCATAGCCAAGACGGACCTCTCGGTGCACCATAGTCGCCACCCAGGGAGCAATGTCGTTGAAGATATTGATCAAAAATGCGCCGTCATCTCCGAACGGATCAACGTAACCACTGATGTTGATCTGAAGTGCCGCACAGTCAGGCATACGTTGTACGACCCAATCATGGCCAACTGGCTTTTCCTGTTTCAGTGCCGCCAGCAGTGTTTCATACCGGGGTTTTTCGTGCCAACGGCCCTTATTATGCATCAACCACTCCGGCCTGAACGGTGTGAACACGACACCTGGCAACTGCCTGACCAGCTGGTGCAAACAAGCCATCGCGTCTTCCACCGTAAGTCGAGGAATCGTGATCGCTTCACACAGGTTGAGACCAGCATCATCTTCCCACCTTCCGCCGGCTGTCGCTGACAGGTCTGCGCAAGATTCATGCTCGGTAAATCCTTCGAGTTCTATCCCGATCAAGCTCACGAATTGCGAGATGATCGGGGGCCTCCCGTGCTCAAATACAAAGCTGTCCATCATTTTCTCCTTTTTTCTGTTGCAAAGAACTCTGGTAAGTCCCTTTCGGCACTACCATTTCACCCTTCCGGTTCTGGACCGGTGTAACCACTGAAATATCTTCAATCGTTACACCGGTCCAGAACTCCAAAACAAAACCAGCTCGCGTTAGCGAGCTGGTTTTGTGAGATACTGATGATTTCTACACGCTGGCCAGCTCGCTCTTCATAAAAGAAAAACCAACGAAGAACCATGATCGCTGGTTTTGCTTTGTCGGTGAAGCTGGGGTGTTCAGTTTCATCATGTTCGCGTAGTATCGCTTTTTCACTCAGCACTGTCAATCACTTCTTGCTCCTCTTCAGTTACCTCTCCTTCACTGGGGATCGGCTCTTCTGATTCTGGTATAGTTCCGGTCGCGGCTTCAGAAGACACTTCTCCCTCGGGTATCGCCTTCTCATCATCTTTGGTCATTTCTTCTCGAATCATTACCAACTCTTCAGCGGTGTAACTTTGCTCAAGCAATGTGATCATATCGTCAGCCAAGGCATGCGCTTCCAGAGACAGCGTCAAGAATGTTTCGTGAGCATCGGTTGACGAAGCCATACGGAGCAAGGTATCTGACAGGGTCACTTCACCCGCAGCTGCCTTCTCTCGTACCGCCTCATCTTCTATTCCTTCTAAAAGATTCTGGATGAGCGTCTGTTTTTCCTCCAGAGCGCGTGTCGTACTTGCTATCACGACCTGCTTCTCTTCTTCAGTAGGAACAACCGGCATCAGTGATTCAATGTCTACCGTTTCAACGACCTTAAGTTCCGTCATGAACACGATGAGTCGCTGGGTCTTCTGCAACACCTCTACCAAGGCCTTTCGAGAACCTAATTCATCCTCGGAAGCCAGAGCCACTGCGGCGTCTATCGCTCGTCCGATATCCTCGATCCGTCTGTCCACCTCAGCCAGTTTCACCTCAGGCACCGCCTCGCCAAAAGAGGCGCGCAACTCATAAATACGCGTGGTGTTCTGCTCAACTCGAGCAATGAGCTTCTCATATGCCGGCACCGTTGAGGATGCAATTGCTTCCGTTTTCTTTTCACGTGATTCCTCAATAGCATTCGCAATCAACCCGCTTGGATACGAAAGCGTTTCGGTCACTCCATCAACTACCTGGTTAGCTTCCTGATCAGCCTTTAGGGAATCAGACTGAGCCTGCAGTGTGGTGTCGAGCGCGATCGAAGCGATCGTTGCCTCGTCAGCATCTTCAGTGCGTAGAACTTCGATCTCTCGTTTTGCATTCTCAGTATGTGTACGGACGGCGTTTGCTACCTCTACTTCGACCGCTTCGGTCAATCGACCTTCGCTGGCCAAGAGACGCGCTTCAGCAATGCGCCGATTGAGTCGCTCTGTCTCCCACTCAACCTTCTCAAGACTGTCAAAAGTGAGCGAGCTGCGGATCTCCTCATTGAATTGTACCTTCACCGCATAGAGCGCATCTCCTGGCACGGCCTTCTCAGCTACAAAGGGTACGATGACCAAGACAAAGATCGCGGCTGCTGTTCCATATTTAAAGAGGGCGTGAAACGGTATCTTCACCAAGGCAAACTTGTCGGTCATGACCGGAGTAGCGACTGAGGAAGCTTTTTGAACTGGCTTCATTTCTGCCGGCAGCGGATGGTACTCCATATACGCCACCAACCGTTCACGCAGTTCACGCTTTTCAGTCGCCTGTAGTTTTACAGTCGTCGTGGCTTTTTTATGAAATTGTTGGCTGAATTGTTTCATTGGTTTACATTTTCTTCTGTCTTGCCTTGCGGCGCTCCTCGGCATACTCATCGTTGGCCTCGATCTTCTGTCGTAACTGTTTCAGACCACGATGTATCCTTACGGAGACGACATTCTCACTCTCTTCAATGAGTTCGCTGATCTCTCGTGGGCCGAGCTGATCAACAAAGCGATAAATGATGACCTCCCGATATTGCGGAGGCAACTCCTCAAGGAGTTCAAAGGCCTTTCTCCCGTCCAGTGTGGCGGCAAGCATTTCCGCCGAACTTTCAGACAGTTCTTCAAATGACCCTTCGTCCACCCCCTCGATCTCCAGTAGCGCGTCAAGCGAGGCCTCTTTACGCTTGCGATACTCGTCGATAATGAGGTTGTTGAGAACCTTATACAAAAAGGGACGGAAGGAGTCGATCTGGTAGCCCTCCCGGAGGTAGGACCAAACCTTGGTGTATGCGTCATGTACCAGATCCATCGCTTTCTCTCGGTCACTGACCCGCAGAAACGCATGCCGGAACAAGGCATCACCATACTCATCGAAAGCTTTCAAAAAACGAGCTTCGTGGTCGTTTACATTGTCGGTTGATTCCTTCCCTGCCATGTAAAGACCATTATATACGTAGACGGACGAAACAGCACATTCTTTCATGCCTCGGGTGAATAAAAGGAAAACCTCCCTAAAAGGGAGGTTTACTGGAACGTATCTGCACCAATTATGCGTTTTTAGCTAAAATACCCCATTTTACGAGGGCGTTATAGGACACCAGAGACGATGACATGAACACCCCCACCTCAAGTACCCTTGGATACTCGCTCAGGAAAATGATCCCCAGCACCAAAGGAAAGGCTATATTGACCCAGACACCCACAGTTTTCGGCAGCGCTCGGGGCGTGATAACAAACCATATCCAGAACAGCCAAGTCCCTATCACGTACGTTGTGAACAATCTCGGCGAAGCACCTGCCTGCGGATCGTGCAAAAAGCCATACAGCAAGACACTCACCAGAAATACCCCCATCGTTACCATCGCTCCCATCAGGAAACTAAGGAATACGAGGAGAAGAATTCGTCCCGAAATCATGGTACACCCCCTTCTAGAATGACGTTTATCTGCCTGCTGTTATACCGAGCAGGCGGTCTTTAGTCAACCGATCCTCACGAAAGGTTATTGATGTGTTGCGCCAACTCGGGGAATTGTTCGATCAAGAAGTGATTCCTGTCAGTAAATGTCACCGATTCTGCTTCCGGCAATGCGGCTTTATACTTCAAGGCGTGTTCGTATGGCACCAGGAAGTCGTCTTTGGAGTGAAATATCTCTATTTTCCCTACTTTTTTTGCCAGCTCCCCCACTCTCTCTGTGTCAAAAGCAAAATCACCGCCGTCTTCGCCCCCGAAGTCAGTTTTCTCAAAGGGCGCTGCCAGCAAAAACAGGGCCTTAATGGTGACCGGTGGTTCGTTTTCAATCAGGTATTTAGCTAGGAAATACCCTCCCTGTGACCAACCCACCAAGATCACTCCATCGTGCAAGTACTCAAAATAGCGCTCAAACCAGATCTTCCACTCCTCGTACTTCGCGTTCTGACTATTGGGCATAGCAGGCATGAATACCTCATATGCATCACCGAGGTCTTCTCGAAACGTGCCTGACCACTTCTTTAGCGGCTCCGAACCTGGAAGGTCTCTTATCATCTTCGTTTTAAGATGGGACAGAAAATCATCATACCGGCTAAAGGCCGTTCCGCCGTGGATATAGAGGATCTGCTGTTTTTTAGAGCCACTCATGCTTCTTAAAATACCACACTCCCATGGCCACCAAGCCAATAATGATAAAAATAACAAACACGAAGGCGAGTGGTTGCTCAGCGAACGGCAGCGGTACATTCATACCAAAGAGTGATGAAATGATGGTGGGTACAGTGAGCAAAATAGTGAGCACGGTGAGCGTCTTAATGCGGTTGTTCAAGCTGTTGGCCAAAATAGCTTCCGAAGCCGTACGAACGTTCTGGATCGTCTTAAGGAGAGTACGCGCTGAATCAACCGCCTGCATGTTGTCGATACGGAGATCCTCCATTACTTCCCTGTCTTCCTCAAAGATCTGAAAATAGTGCCCATTCATCACCTGCTGCAACGCGACGTTTGTCGGCAAAAGAGCGCCAACCATATCATTGAGCCGCTGTTCATAATTCACGAACCGAAGAATTTCCTTGTTCCCGATCTTACGCAACTGAACCCGGTCACGGTGCACCGCCCGTCGCAATCCAATGAGTTGTCGTTCGAATGAGCGAGTGATCACCTCCATCAATTGGATGAAAAGGTTTGTCTTTTGCGTGGTATGCACCTCAATCTTACTACTCCAAATTGCCTCAAACTGGGGCACTGGACGAAGGGCGACCGTGAGCACAAAAGACTCCCCCACCACAATAAGCAGTGGCGCAGTATCGATATCTTCAGCCGGTTCATTGTATGGGTAACGGGTGAAGAAATAGGTGATTCCAGCGGAACGCTCCAAGCGCGGGACCTCAAAAAAATCTTTTGCATCCTCAAGGATAGCGTCATCCAGCTTAAATTGCTCGATCAGTTGAGTAAGCTCCTCGTCACTCGGTGACTCAACATGAACCCAGACACCACTACGAAAACTTTCGATCGTTTTGAGCTCGGTATCCTTGATACTCCGAAAGTAATGGGTGATCATGCGCACTATCCTAACACAAAAGCCTCTGGTTGCTACCAGAGGCTTTTGTGAGTTGTCGGGGTGAGAAGCGAATGCCTGAAGCTTCGCAAGACTCATTGAGAATTTTTATAAATGGAATGAAATAAAAAGTCCTATGAGTGTACAGTTCATGTAATGAAACGGGAATCGTCCCGCAGTTACTAATTCGCTATGCTCATAAGTACTGCTGGACGCGGCTCGCGGTTTCTCGCGCCAGGAAACTCGCTCGAAACATCGCTCCGCCGTTCGCTTCCCGACGAAGGCAAAACTTTTTGCCTCCTCTCCCCCGACTACATAGAAAAAGCCTGGCAAAAGCCAGGTCTTTTCTATGTAGTCGGGGAGCCGGGAATCGAACCCGGACCACACGGTCCCAAACCGCGTACACTACCACTATGCTACACCCCGAGTGAGAGGGTAAACAAAAGTTTACTTTTATTTAAGCCTCGAGCAAGGAGTGAAAGCTTTTGCCTACAACCCGATGAGCGAGAGTCCGGAAAATATAACACCTATTCACAAAAAATGCGAGAGTCGAACTAGAACAAAATATCCACCAGATAGTTTGGGCTTGTTCCGTGTCGCATGATCATGAACACAAGAGCTAGACACGGGGCACCAGCTCACTCAGATTTTTCATTGAAGGCCTAGCAGAGAAACCATTTCACATTCAGTTCTATGTGAAATGGTAATTCTTACGTTTCACGTGGAACAATTGTACCTATTTCACATGAAACACTAGTCCATTATCACATTAGGAATGTATCTGACCGTGGCGTATCTTTCACGTGGAACTATTCTAACGGCGATCACATCAATCTCCCACTCGCCATCGTAGTTCTTCTCCATGACCCAGCTCTCGATCGCTCGATACAGCCTTTGGATCTTGTGGCGATGGACGTTTTCCTCTGGGCGCCAGGTTCCACGTGAAATCGCTGCATTTAGGTCTGCTTTTGTTTCATATGAAACGGTCTTCACCTCAACAAATCTCACCCCATCCGTTCCACGTGCAACGATGTCGATCTCTCCCCACTTCTTTAGGTAGTTTAGCTCGAGGATCTGTAAACCAAGTTTCTTTAAATAGTTGGCGGCGATCTTCTCGCCGTAGGCACCCACCTCATTCTTCTTGCCTGATTTCTGGTCTTGTTTCATGTGTAACTTTAATAATATGTTTCACGTGAAACATTTCAGATTCTAATGCCACTATTTGTATCTGCGGAAGTATGGCCTTAATTATAACTATTATTATAAAGGACACAATTACTTTATACCTGTGGATTGTCCTTTATCCACCTATCCCCGTGGTTATCCACAGGGATAGACATGTTAGGTTCAAGGCATTTGGCGCAGGTTACTAAGTGTTCTCACCACATCATTCACAACTGACAATCGAAACCTGACGGTCACAAATTCGCTACGCTCATAAGTGCCGCGGGTCACGCCTCACTAGTTTCTTGCGCCAGGAAGGGCGCTAGAAACATCGTTCCGGCGGTTTCGATTACCACGAAAGGTGCGCAGGCACCTTTCTCCTGGCCGCACGAACAAAAATGGCGCCTTAAAGCGCTCATTTTTATACTCGTGCGGCCAGGGGTAATCGAAACCCCGACTAATCCTTGGCAAGGACTCGTTATACCACTTAACCATGGCCGCATCGTTATTTTGTTAGCTTCTTCATCGTCAGCTCGATCCACCGATTGAGCTTCAACTTCAAAGCTGTGCTGCCGATTATAGTATTTCCGATACCATATTGCAACGTCTGATTATTGGACTTTCCTAGAATAACTTGATTCTTATAGAACTGAGCATAGGGGAGACCGGTGGCTTTTTGCCATTTTTTCATACACGCCTCTTCACTATGATCTGGATATAGAAGTATCCAAAAATGAATATCCTTCTTTTCAACACCCAAGAACTCCACAGCAAAGCGAATGAACACCTGATGAACCTCCATTCGGGCACCAGCCATGCGAACCAGTCGTTTCTGCCGATTGTCGCCCACGCCGATATACAGCATGATACCGGCAATGAATAGCGGGTTATCTTGGTAGTGCTTGAATTCAACGTCTGCGCTTCGTAATACTTCCTTGTAACGGTTAGCGCGTTCGGCTGTTCGAGCTTTATTTATCAGCTGCAAACGCTTCGCATTCTCAGCACCGGCCCGTTTAACATTCTTCTTGGTGATATCTGCTGAAAAAGCCTTATTTTTCAACCATTCTGAAGCGGTTGATTTAGAAATATCACAGTACTTTGCGATCTCCTGCAGTGTAAAACCGCGCTTCCGCAAATTGATCGCTTGCTCGTATCTTTCCTGATTTCGAACCATATTGTGTGTATATAATATACTATGTACAAGTGTTCGATTTAAGTTTTACACAGTTGACCAGCCACGGGAAAAAGCATTGCGTATTCGGCTTTTTCACCGTATGATGATGCCACCTAGAAATGCGCCTATGGTGAAATGGATATCACAACTGACTTCGGATCAGTCGTTCTGGGTTCGAGTCCTGGTAGGCGCACAATGAATTTCTGGTACAATTGACCAGACATGACGATCAAGTCGACGGATATTCCAATCGAAGTGAAGCAAGTAGCAAAGACCTTGGAAGACAAGGGCTTTGAAGCGTATGTGGTGGGTGGATGTACTCGAGACCTGCTCCTCGGAAAGACCCCAAAGGACTGGGACCTAACGACCAATGCTCGTCCGGAGCAGATCCAGGCACTTTTTCCTGAGCATTACGCCAATAATGACTACGGCACGGTTGGTGTCAAAACGGAATCAGAAGATCAGACGCTCAAAGTCATCGAAATCACTCCGTACCGTGCTGAAAGTGGCTACAGCGACGCTCGCCGGCCCGACACAGTAACTTTTGGTGTTTCCCTTGAAGAAGACCTCAAGCGACGTGATTTTACCGTCAATGCGCTTGCGTATCGTATTTCTACTGAGGAATTGGTAGACCTCTTTGGTGGTATCGAAGACCTGCAGGCAAAGCGACTCAAGGCGGTGGGGGACCCTGATGAACGATTTGCTGAAGATGCGCTCCGCATGCTACGGGCGGTTCGTCTCGCAGCTGAACTCGACTTCGTTATCGACGGCGATACCATGGCTGCCATCATCAAGAACAACAAGCAATTAGGCCGTATATCGGCTGAACGCATCACTGCCGAATTCACTCGGACCATCATGTCTCCCGCACCCATGCAGGGGATAGTTTTCATGGAGAAGCTCGGGCTTTTGGAGCAGTTTTTGCCTGAATTGCGACTTGGTATCGGCATTGATCAAAGTGGCGCTCACGTCTACGATGTCTACGAACACCTCCTCCGAGCACTGCAGGCCGCTGCCGATAAGAACTACTCACTGGCTATGCGTCTGGCCGCCCTTTTCCATGATATTGCCAAGCCACAGACTCGCCGCGAGGGAGGAAAGAATAAGCGGTACACGTTTTTTGGACACGAGGTGGTCGGTGCCAAAATGACCAAAAAGATACTTGAGCGAATGAAGTTCTCTCGTGAGATCGTCGATGAAGTCGTGCCGCTCGTGCGTTGGCACATGTTCTTCGCTGATCCCGATGAGGTGACGCTGGCTGCCGTACGTCGCACCATCACCAGGATCGGGGAGGACCACATCGATGACCTGCTCAACTTGCGTGTCTGTGATCGCCTAGGCATGGGTCGGCCGAAGGAGCAGCCGTTCCGTTTTCGCCGTTATAAAGCAATGGTTGATGAGGCTCTCCGCGACCCGATTTCAGTCAAACTGCTCAAGGTGAATGGTGACCGTATCATGGAACTATCAGGAGAGAAGCCAGGGCGGAAACTGGGCTACGTACTTCATGCCTTGTTAGAAGAGGCGCTTGATGATGCCAGCAAGAATACTGAGGAGTATATGGAAATGCGGGCCCTGGAACTATTGAAACTCCCGGAGACTGAGCTCATTCAGCTGGCTGAAGCAGGGAAGCGACGCCAAGCCGAAGAAGAAGCTGCGGCTTTAAAGGACATTGCTCGGGAGCACCACGTGGGGTAGTCTTATATAAAGGACAAGCTTTGAAAAACGGCTCTATTGAGCCGTTTTTAGTTTATGAAATATATTAAACAGCCCTAGGTAAGTGTTAGTACTACGCCAATTGTAGCGAAACATTCGCAGCGATAATACTCGGAGCGAGGACGTTGAGTCTCAATTAGCGTAGTACTGACACTTTATCTTAGTGAGCCCAGTGCAGCTCGCTGCCGCCAGATTCAGGCCAAGGAATGGGCCTGAATCTTGGCGAAGCGCCTGCATATTTTCGCCATAGTCGCTTCGCTCGTTGGCTCAAATAAAAAAGACCTGAAGGAATCGGGAGCCGATGTGTGGTGAATCAGCTGCCGGTGCCTTCAGGTCTTGATATAAAGAGCTTGATGTTTGGAGGATTATGGTAATCCTAGTGGGCGCCACATATTGTGTGCTAACCCGATCCGAAGCTCTACGTTGTTTGAGAGATGTACTTATGTGACTTTGCGCTTGTAGAGTTGCAATGTCGTACTCTCTCTAATAGGGTGGGATGTTATGAACGTTTTGAGTAAGTATCTTTCGATACTTGGAGGTAATACTCAATTGTGTTTTGGAAGATCTCTTTAAGGGTGACTCCCAGGGAACTGGAGAGGAGCCGGGTGGCTCCTATGCAATTCTCTGGAAGTTACTGCTCGCCCTTTCTGGGCCTACGAATAATATACTCCTACTAAAGGACAGCGTAAAGGACAGAGGTGTGTATAACTGTGGATATCTTGTCCTTTACAGTCTAGCTTGACTAAATTGTGTTTCGTGTTGTTTTGATACGGCAAAATTTTGGTGTAGTGAGAGCAGGGAATATATCGACAGTAGCGAATCATCCCGCAGCGATTTCTAATTTATAAGGAGGACCCCTGTCCGACTATATAAATGAAGGAGCGAGGACGATGAGTCTCTGTCGATATATTCCCTGCTCAAAAAAGCCTTGTAAATCAAAGCTCAATTGAGAGTTCGATAGAAACAGGGCAGTGGTCGGAACCCATGACATTCGGATGGATGCGAGCATTCTTGATGAGGGAAGTAAGATCTTTGGAAGCCATGACGTAATCAATACGCCAACCAACGTTGCGTTCGCGTGCGCCACCAAAGTGCGACCACCAGGTGTAAAGCCCGGGTTCGTTTGGATGGAAGTGTCGCAGGGTGTCAACGAAACCTGTTGCGAGCATCGCGTCGATACCAGCACGCTCTTCATCGGTGAACCCTTTCTTGCCACGGTTTTCTTTGGGGCGGGCAAGGTCAATCTCCTCGTGTGCCACGTTGAAGTCGCCACAGAAGATCACTGGCTTTTCTTGCTGGAGTCGATCCATGTACTCGAGGTACGCTGGGTCCCATTGCTGGCGCATCGGAATGCGCGAGAGGTCGTCCTTGGCATTGGGGGTGTAGACGGTACTCACGTAAAAGGGTTCAAATTCTGCCACCATCACCCGACCTTCCTTGGTGGTGTCACCGTAACTATCGGCCAACTGGTACTTGGCCGCAATGTCTTCTGGCAAGCCATTCACCACCTCAATGGGAGAGTGTTTGGTAAAAATAGCCGTTCCTGAGTAGCCTTTCCGCTCCGCGGAGTTCCAAAACTCCTCATAGTCTGGAAAATCGAGGTCAATTTGGTCATGATTGGCCTTGGTTTCTTGAATGCAGAGGATGTCTGGCTGATGTTCTACCAAAAATGGCTCAAATAAGCCTTTTTTATGCACCGCTCGGATGCCGTTCATGTTCCATGAGTAGATCTTCATAGTGCTAGTCTACCTGATAATCAAAATTATTCGAATATGAATACGAAAAGAGCAGCCTACGGCTGCTCAAAAATCAGGAATACATGCTTTTGTTTGGCCATGACATTGGAGGAAGATCTTTCTCCACACTCCATCTATCTGGAATGACTGGATCCAGTGGGGAGACACCCATCTCGTACAACCTCTGTCGACGACGGGCTATTTCCATACCGGCATGGTGGTCTCTGTACGAATGGTCGTGAGTAAGCAAATAATGCCTTGCTCTTTTACACCGCCATTCTTGCCACAACATTATCGCATCAATACCGGCTTCAGCCAAAGCATCAAGTACATTATGTACACTTTTAAGTAACTCCATTTTTCTCTCCTTACAGAAGGGTGGTTCTAAAAAACAAAAGTGACTCTAATCACTATTATTACCTTTTAGCATACTATCAAACTTTTGAGACTAAGCGTATAGTAGCGCCATGAATACGAGGACTGAAAAAGTATGGAACGTGATCGTCATCGGCGGGGGGCCGGCGGGGATGATGGCCGCCGTCCGGGCGGGGGAGCGGGGGCGCTGCGTGCTGCTCCTTGAGAAGAACGCTCGACTGGGCGTGAAGCTCTCTATGACGGGCGGCGGCCGATGTAATGTCACCAACAACAAGCCCGACGTGCGCACCATGCTCTCCAGCTACAAAGACTCTGGGAAATTTCTATTTTCTCCCTTTATGCAGCATGGTGTTGCAGAAACGATCGAGTGGTTTGCCGCGCGCGGCGTGCCATTTCATGAAGAAAATGAAGGGCGGCTTTTCCCAGCCACCAATTCCGCCGAGACCATCCGTGAGACGCTCATTGCCGAGATGAAGAAACAGGGCGTCACCGTCCGGACCGGTTCTGTTGTCGAAAGCATTGCTCACACTCCCGAGAGCGGCTTTGCTATTACTCTCACCGGTGGGGAAATCCTGCACAGCAAAGCCTGTATCGTGGCAACCGGCGGCACCTCCCGCCCAGAGACCGGCTCGACCGGAGAAGGATTTGACTGGCTCGCCAAGCTCGGGCACACGATACGAAAGGATTCGCTCGCCCTTGTCCCGCTCGCTCTGAAAGAAAAGTGGGTACCACGCGTGAGTGGGGTGGTTTTGACGGATATTAAAATTTCGCTCTTGGCCGACAATAAGAAGCACGCGTCTAGAATTGGGAAGCTTCTATTCACACATGTTGGCGTCAGTGGCCCCACCATACTTAATATGAGCAGTGAGGTAGCCAAACTACTCAAGGAGGGGGACGTGGCTCTGGAGCTCGACCTTTTTCCTAAGCTCGATGAGAGAGCCTTGCGTGCCCATATAAATGAACACCTAGCAACTCATTCCAATCGGAAGATACACAATGTCCTGGCCGAGCTGCTGCCACACGCGCTGGCAACCATTATTTTAGAACTCCTCACGATCGACGGCGAAACTCCTGGGCACAGTTTCCGAAGTGAAGACCGTGCCAAGCTGGTACAGTTTCTCAAGCATTTTCCCCTTAACGTCAAAGGCCTCCTCGGCGCCGACAAAGCAGTTGTCTCTGGCGGCGGCGTGATCCTCAGCGAAATTGACTTCAAAACAATGAGTTCGCGCCTGGTGCCAAACCTCTATTTGGTTGGCGACGTACTCGACATCGATCGTCCCTCAGGGGGATACAGTTTGCAGCTGTGCTGGAGCACTGGGTATGTGGCCGGTAATCACGCCTAGCAAGAAGCAATTTTTGCACCCTCGGTCCTTGACGAACCTTCCCAAACGGGATTACTCTATATTTGGACCGTTTTGTTGGTCTTTTGGTAGAAAAGGAGACGCATCATGACAACCCTAAGAGAAGGTCGGCAGATCATGCTGGAAGCCTGTGAGTATTCATCTGACCCGGCGTTTCAAAAAAAGATGGCCGACCAAGTGTTGACCAT
>CAZFSB010000001.1:17711-69294 GCA_964521645.1 uncultured Candidatus Saccharibacteria bacterium
CTGGTGCCAACCCATTCCATGTCTGGGAGAGACTCCCACCGAACGAAAAGGATTGTTTCGGTTCGGTGGAGCAACATCCGGAGGGAATGGAATTGTGCATCGAACAGTGGATCGAGACCGGGGCAGCGAAACGTTGGGGTGAAGCATACGAACAAAATTCCTAAGGACACCGAGTGTATCATCATTAAAACTGGTAAGCATTTGCTCGCCAGTTTTTATTTGCTTGCCTCGGCAAGATTAGACCGTATACTAAACGCCACTTATATGTCACACATCGACACCCTTTGCGCGCGACTCCTTACCGAAAAATATCAAGGGGGAAAGACCGAGCAATACGACCTGGACTGTGAACGCCTGCAAAAGGGGGAACCGTACGAGTATGTGCTGGGTTATGTCGATTTTCTTGGAGCAAAGATCGACCTGTCGCTGCGGCCCATGATCCCCCGGCCTGAAACGGCTTTTTGGGTAGCGCGGGCGATTGAAGAACTGAAAGGGAAGGAGGGTGGGCTGCGCCTGGCAGACACTTTTGCGGGAGCAGGGAATGTGGGTGTAGCCTTACTAAAACACTTACCAAACGCGACCGTCGACATTTCTGAACTGGACCCGATGCTGAAAGAGCAAATTGAAAAGAATCTCGCGCTGAATGACCTTGTTCCCGAACGGGCCCGGGTGGTGAGTGCTTCGATCTTAGAAGGATTGACGGGGGAGTATGATGCCATTTTTGCCGTACCTCCTTATGTGCCATATGAAGCCTTACCCGACCTCGACCCAGAAATGATCGAGTTTGAGCCACACTTGGCTTTCTTCGCGCACGAAGATGGCCACGAATTCCATCACGCGCTTATTGCTGGAGCTTGGGACCTTCTCAAGGAGGGAGGAACTCTTTATATGGAAGCTGACATGGATCATAATCAAGCAATAAAAGAACTAGTCGAGGGGACCAAGTGGTCGAAGCTTGAATTCTGGCCCGACCCGTATGGCGCAACGCCGAATGTGGTGCTACGTAAGTAGTTTTTTCTGTCCGGGTATCTATTTTGGGAATACAGCGTATACTTACCCCACCGCGGTTTAGTAGCTAACATATAACAATATATGACAGACCCAAAAAAAGAAGAAGCCGTAGTTGCTACACCAGCCGCCGATACTCAAAAGCCAGAAGTGAGCGAGGAAAAGAAAGCATAACCATCCGCCTTGCAAAAAAAACACTCTGCAGGGTGTTTTTTTGTTGTAAGGATTTACCCGTCCAGTCGTTCACCTCATTTGCTTTTTTACTCTACGATGTGGTTTAATTTCCGGCACGTGACTTGCTGGAGTGGCGAAATTGGTAGACGCGCTACGTTCAGGTCGTAGTGGGGGCAACCCCATGGAGGTTCAAGTCCTCTCTCCAGCACAAAATGAGTCCAGCGAATTTTGTGCTGGAGAAGCAAAGTCTGGGGGACTTTGCGTGAGGGCTTGAAAAGGTTGCCAGCTATTTTAGAGCTTGCGAACAAAATAGCGACAACCTATACAGATTCTGTAAGAATCAAGTCCTCTCTCCAGCACCCAAACTTCTGGCCGGCTCTCGAAGCGAGCCGGCCTAATACAGATCGACACTATTGATACGTTCTTATCACTTCTAGTGATATAGTATCTAAGCAGAGCCACATGACCCGCCCATTAATTAATATGAATTCATTTGAGAATCCACAGTCGACGCACAACGAGACCTCTCCTCAAGAACTGAATATCGAATCATCTGCAGAAGTGACCGCGATGGTGTCCCAGGAAAGCACTCGTCTGAAGGAGCTGCTCGATCGCGCGACCGGTAAAAGCAAAGCTCTTCTCCGTGCCTTTTTACTTAGTACTGCTATCGCCTGCACCCCCGCGCAGGCTTTTGATCAGGACCGAATGACCGAATCGCAACATGAAGACAGTACGATGATCCAAAGTGAAGTTGGGGGACAGATCGAATCAACCGATTCTCTGGATGTACTCTACCGTGATGATCAATTCACCTGGGGCGTGGAATACGTTCCTAAAGAAGCTGGAGACTCGAGCTTTTTAGCCCAACACTACATAAAGATCAACAATGTATCTGGAGAGAAAGTTGTTCTCGGTGCCTATGACAATATTTTTGACGCGGCCAAAGGCGTGGCTGAAAATTCGGAATTCCCTGAAAAGGTCAGACAGCATGCACAGAATGACGCAAACGTTGTTCAAATGGAACGGGATTTTCAGGCTTCCGGCCTGACTGAAGCCACCGGGAACCCAGATGCACAAACACACATTGAAGAACGGGACTTCGACGGCTATGGAATTAAAGCAAAGACGATCGTCGAGGTGGATGATGCGGGAGAGGTGGTCAAGCTTCTTCGGGTTTCTAAGATCGAAGGAGACAACTTCAGTGCTGGCGAAAGCGGCGATCTCTCTGAGAGTAGCGCTGAGGCTCCTGGTTCGGACACGGAATTATCAGATTATGAGCGAGCACTTTTTGAGCAGATCAAAAAGCAAGAAGCTGATCTACTAGGAAAATAGTATTATGAACGACATACTGAAACAACTGGAAAACGAATTACGGGAAGCTGGCATGCCAATGAGTGAAATACAAGACATCCTGAAGATCATTGTAGTCATGGAAGAGGAAGATCAGGCATCTTTAGTAGACCTCTTCAAGAGTGACCCGGCTTGGGCAGAAAAACTCAGTGAGCTACTGCGATCGAAAAAAGAGCTATTGGCATCAGGCGACACCGCCGGTTGGGATCAACTCGTTTCAGAGGAAGAACGAATGATTGAGGGTTTGCTTGAAAAGTAATGTTCTTTGGGGTTTCTCTCGTTTGGGTTATCGGCCGGCTCGCGAAGCGAGCCGGCCGTTTAACGTACAACCGCTTGTATTTCTTTACAGCTATGCTTTAATGCTGGTACGAAACGAAGCTCCTCTGAAGTTTTGAAGAAAGACCAGGTGAAGTGATGTTTTGTTTAAAATAATTTAGATCTACACACATATGAAGGGTTCAATCGTACGAAAGCGCACAGAGGGTTACGGATTCATCAAGCCAGAGAACGGCGAGAAGGACGTATTCTTCCACGCTTCAGCTCTCGTTGACGTTGCTTTTGATGACCTCAACGAAGGTGACGTTGTTACTTTCGAAGTTGAGCAGGGTCCAAAGGGTCCAGCTGCAACAAACGTACAACGCGCGTAAGGAGTGAGAAAAAGCCGGGTGGGGGCAAAGCCCCCACCCGGCTTTTTCGTATCCGTTACTCGTGTGCCATAATATACATACCATGCTCTTTCTCTCGATAGTGCACCACTATTTATTTTGGCACTACACACGCGCCTTTTTGGAGATATTTCACGTCTGGTTCAATTTTCTCTGGTTCGTTGTTCATTTCTTCTCCCTCCCGCAGCTGATGCGCTCCTGGATCTCGCCCTGGAAGCGCATGGTGGAGGACCGCGGGAATAAATGGAACCTGGAAGACCTGGCTGGCTACATTATCATCGGTTTCTTTTCACGAGTCATCGGTTTCATTCTACGAACAGTCATCATTTTTATTGGTCTGTTTTGCCTGCTCATTACTGTCGTTGCCGGATTCTTAGTGTACGTCTTTTGGCTGGCCGCTCCGCTCATCATCATTTCTCTGGTCGTCTTCGGCGTCACCCTCTTATTAGCCTAGTCACTAGCACTATGATCACCCTACACGACAGCGTCAAATACTATACCCCCGCAGTCCGACTCACCCTGGTGGTCGGCCGACCAACCCTTTCTCTCTTGCGGACCGTTTCCTTTGCGGGAATGACCTTGTGTGGCGTGGGAGCGGCTGCTGCCTTCTACTTCCCAGACGGACCGATCGGCCCTTTTGCCAATCCTCTACTTGGGGCAGGAGCTCTGTTTGCTGCCTTTTGGCTCGAACAAATGCTCGTTTTTTCCTACCACAACAGCTTCTACTTCCGTGGGTTGAATTCACTCATTGGTATCGATGAAGAAGATATCAGCGGCGCCACGTACGACGTTGCGGCGGCAGTGCTGAAATACCCTCACGACGTTACTTTGGCTTTTTGTGCTTCTAATTTTGGCTCACAGGCGCTCCTGCGCAGCGGCGTTCCCACAGAAGCAGTGGACGAATTCCTGCGCGGCACCAGGCAGATGATCACCCCTGATATGGTCATGCTGCCTGAGAATGAGATCTTCAGTCTGATCGGTCTCGGGAAATACCTACTCGCTCATGACACTGGCTTCAAATCACTCATTGCCAAGACGGGCATCACTGAAGACGTTTTCATTGGAGCCCTTCGCTGGGTGGTTGGTTCATACCACCAAGAGAAACGTCGTATCCGCTGGTGGAGCAAGGACAACCTTTCTCGCACGACCGGCATTGGTCGCGAGTGGGCCTACGGCACTGCCTACTTACTCGAAAAATTCTCTCGAGATATTCGCACGAGCGCGGTGTTCTCTACGCTTGGCGCTGATAGTTCTTTTGCGGCAGAAAAGGTGCGTGAAATTGAGTCGGCCCTGGTACGCGCCAAAGATTCAAATGTTCTCGTCATTGGTGAAGCCGGGGTAGGAAAGATCGACCTGATCATGGAGATCGCCAAGCGGATCAACCTTGGGAAATCACTCGACGCCATCTCCGGCCGTCAGCTGATCGTTCTTGACACCAACCGACTCTTTGCGGTCCATAAAGACAAGCAAGAACTAGAGCTCACCTTGCTACAGATGTTCGACGAAGCGACCGAAGCGGGCAACATCATCATCGTCATCGAAAACCTCAGCACCTTTATTCGCGAAGCACAGGCGATGGGTGTCTTCATTCCAGAATTACTCGATGAGTACCTGGCGCTTCCACAGCTGCAGATCATTGCCACTGATACCCCCGGGTCTTACCACACCTTCCTCGAACCCCTCGGCGCGTTCTCGAGGCGGTTTGCAGAAGTACTCATTGAAAGCCCCGACCTTTCTGCTACGACACGAGTCCTCCAAGACATCGCGCTCCAACATGAAATGAGGAGTCACACCCTCTTCACCTACGCTGGCCTACACGCGGTCACTGTCGCGGCCGACCGCTACATCGTGGAAGGAGTCATGCCAGGCAAGGCCATTGAGCTTCTCATCGACGTGGTCACCAAGGCTCAGCAAACCAATACGAGTATCATCACCGAGGATTTTGTCTACGAAACAGTCAGTGAGAAGACGGGCGTCCCCGCTGGCCCGATCCAAAATTCCGAGCGCGACCTTCTCCTTCACCTAGAAGACCGTCTGCATCAGCAGGTCATTGGGCAACAGAATGCCCTCAACGCTATCGCGCGTACGATGCGCCGCGCTCGCGCTGGCATCCAAGCAACCGATAAACCGATCGGGTCGTTCCTCTTTTTAGGGCCAACCGGAGTCGGAAAGACCGAGACCGCGAAAGCGCTCGCCAAGATCTTCTTTGGCGGAGAAGACAAGATGCAGCGAATCGATATGTCTGAGTATAGTGGCGATGACGCGCTGGTCCAACTCATTGGCAATGGAGAAGAGGCCGGCACCCTGCCATCAATGCTTCGCGAACACCCCTACTGCGTCCTCCTACTTGATGAGTTTGAGAAAGCCAGCCGACCAGTGCACGATCTGTTCCTGCAGATATTGGATGAGGGAATGTTCACCGACGCGCGCGGAGCGCGCGTCAACGCTCGCAACACTATCATCATCGCCACCTCTAACGCTGGGAGTCAGCTTATTTTGAAAACTGTCCAGCAGCGTAAGCAACTTGCACACCTCACCCAAGAGATCATCGACCATATTGTACGCGAGGGGGTCTACCGACCTGAACTCATCAACCGGTTCGATAGCACTATTGTCTTTGAGCCACTCACCGTTGCGGAACAGACCGATGTCGCCAGCCTCATGCTTGGTGGACTGTATGACCGGGTGAAGCAGCGCGGCTACGATCTTACCGTGAGCAAGGACCTGCTCGATGTCCTGGTAGAGAAAGGGTACAACCCTGAGTACGGTGCGCGACCGATGCAGCGCGTGCTCCAGGATGTGATCGAAGAGAAGATCGCCCAAAAGATCATCGCTGGAACCGTGGCAAAGGGGGAGGCAATCACCCTTACCAAGGCCGATTTCACCGACGCGGAACTCGCGGTCCAGGGTACGTAGGTGGTACATAAAAAAGGCGGGCCCCGAAGGGGCCCGCCTTTTTTCTTTTACCACCTACTCCTCCGAAACAATGATATTCTCCTTTGGTCGTTCTAGTAAGGCTGTCACGATGAAGAGAAGGCCGATGCCAAGGAAGGTGAAGATCCTCCACACCAACTCCATATCCCACACATCCACCAGAGCCAGTCGAAGGATGACCGCAGAAAGCAGCAGCACTCCCACCCGCTTCCACACCACCGAACCGGTCATGCGGCCGCGACTGTACGAAAAGAGTCCCGCCACGGTGTAGATGAAGAGCGCGATGGTGACCGCGATCGCCCCCTCAGTAAAGACGGTCTGGTTCATGATCCACACTAGGGCGAAGACGAGAAGACCTGCAATGACGTAGAGTGCCGAGGCTGAGACTTGGAGGGGTTCTCTCTCCGTATCAGCAACATACTGTCGGTACTCTAAGAGGGTGGTCGCGAGCAGGAAGAGGATCGTCGTTGTGACATACAAGCCAACCGCATTGATATCCATGAGTCCCGCCGACCAACCACCAACTTCCAATGACTCAAGGAGCAATACTCCCGGAAGGATGAGAACGAACAGGATCGGGAGCAACTTGCCGACACTTACCCGCAGCAACATCAGCCCGTTAGCGATGAGATAGATGAGTACGGTGTAGCTGACCGCTGTCACCACGCGCTCGGCGTCTCCGGAAAGCAACGTATCCCAGATCGTGCTGAGGAACATAAAGCCAAAACCGATAGCGACCCAGACCAGAAGGTAGGCGTACTCTTTGGACAGACCATTCGATCGTTCGTCTGCTGGTTCGTTCACCCAATACAGCATCATGATGCTAAGCAGGCTGACAAAGTAGAACGAGGCTCCCAAGAATGGCTGATGCATGACACCACTATTCCACGCTGAGTCGGCCAAAAGCGCTAGCGCACTAAAAGTTGGCGCCAGTAATGTAAACAGGGCGATCCCCTGCCAGGAGTCGCGGGGAACAGCGCGCAGCAAGTAGACGATCACCAGGGCTGCCAGAATGGTGAGTAGGATAGTGGTCATTGATCCTTCATCAAAACTCTGCTGTGAATCTCCGACCACAACACTAGCCGCCACCACAAAGGTGTACCAGGCGATCAGTAGCCCGCCCGCTGTCTGGCGCAACCAATCGATCGACTGAAGGGCTGGACTTCGCAAACTCCAGACCACGGCAAAACCGAGAGTAATGATGACGCTCAGCACTCCGAGTGCTTCCGCGTGGAAGACGCCACTATTCCAGGAGGGATCCATGAGGTTCGCCACCCCGGAAAAGAGTGGTAGCGCGAAAAGTAGCGCTGCGATCACGATCGAGCGGGGGACTGTGGCGAGGCGAATACTGAGGAAGTAAAGAGCCAGCACTTCAACCGAGTAGGCGATGGTAAGCACAAATCCGTCAAACAGCTTGGCGGTACCGATCAAGCTACAGATCAAGCTGATAGCCACAAAGAGCGATACACCATCGGCGGCCACGCCACGGATGCGCAGCGCGTATCCCACAAACCCCGTGACCGCAGCCGCGACAAACAGAGCCAAGGCGGGGAACAGGGCGATCTCGTTCGCGTAGAGAACGAACTGCAGAGAGATGGTTACCAAGATCAAGACGTCAGAGAGAGCTGGCTGGTTGGTGCGGAGGATACTGACTGCCGTGCTCGCACAGAACAGAAGAGAAAATAGGACCACGAAGAACCACAGGACGTTCTCATTGAGAGCACTGTTGCTATACACCAGCGCTAGGTAGAACGCGGAACCAAAAACTAGGGTGAGTGATACACCACGCCACGCCGTAAAGAACACGACCGCCACGAAACCAATGGAGAGTAGGAAGACGTACGAGAGGAGGAGAGCGGAGAGCGGCTCATCAAACTTGACCAGGACCGGAGCAAGCAGACCAGCGACACTAGCCACGACACCGAGCCACTCTGTCTTTGTTTGGAGCGCCACATGAAGTGTGTAGGCAATACTCACGACCATCAGCCCTAGGGCGACAAATGGTGGCAGTATAGGAACCGGGAAAGCAAATTGTGAAGCGATGGCGGTACCCAGAAAAACACCGGTTCCAAGCGTGGTCAGCACCTGATACTGTGTCACTTCTGCCGCTCGGCGCCAGTGGCCGACCACGTAGATGGCACCAGCGAGCAAGAGACCGAGAACAATACGCATGAATGGGCTGATCCAGTTTTCCTGAATAGCCAGACTCACAAACCACACCGCACCCAAGAAGAAGATGATGGAACCGATCTTGATGAGTGTCTGTTCTCGGAACCACGTTACCAAGAAAAAGTCCTCGGTTGGTGCTTCGCTGTACAGCGGCGTATAGGACGGCGGGGGAGGGAGCGGGGCCGGCTCACTGTATACCGGCGCAACTGGTGTTTCGGGCGCCCCAAACGGTGGTGGTACGTTGGTAGTTGCTTCTGCTGGTTGGTACGGGGCTGTCTCCTCGTACTTGGTCTCAGCTTGCACTGATGCTTGGTAGCGCAGTGAGCGTACTTTTCGTTCTAGTTCATCGACGCGGTTTCGGAGAGAAACGTGCGCGAAAACAAGGATCATAAAGGCGAAAAAAGCGAGCAGGGCCATAAGGATATAAATATGATATGTGTAATACGTAAAGTATGACACAGCGCTGGCCGGCTGGGGCACATATCCACAAAACAGGCGGGCCCCTTCGGGGCCCGCCTGTTTCTTCTCCAACGCAACTACTTAGTTACCCTGCTGGAGTGCCATCTGCTGCGTGAGCAACTGGATGAGCACGAGAAGGAGTTCTCGAAGCTGATTCTGGAGTTCAGTTTGGTCGGTGCTTTTACCGTAATCTCGATACTTTTCCATATTTTTATCCTGGAAACGCTCGACCTTTTGTGCCATCTTGTCGTTAATTACGTAGTCTTCGTCATCAACACACTTCTTTGCAACACCCCAACCAGCCGCTTGGCTTGTCTGGTCACAAAATTCACTATCATCACCGTCTTCGTCATCGTCGTAATCCTCGAAAATACTTTCAGCGAGGTCCTTGGCCTCATCTGCCAATTCTTCGGCCTCTTCGTAATTCTCTGCATCAAATTCTTCCTCAGCATCAGCGAGGAGAGCCTTTGCCTCTGCCAAAGTCGTTGAAGCTGCTTCTAGGTCATCTTCATCTTCTTCGGCAGCTTCTGCATCCTCAATCCTTTCTGCTGCGTCTGCGATCTCTTCCTCGGCATCTTTGATAGCGTCAGAAGCGTCCTCCTCAGCATCCTCGTCTTCCTTGTTATCGATCTCTGCGAGGTCTTCAATCTGACTTGCAGTGAGGTCGATGTCGAAATCTTCCTCCAGATCAACAACGAGCCCATCGAGAGCTTCCTCAAGGTCAGCATCATTGTAGGTGTAATCCTCGCTTTCATCACCATACTCCACCTCTACTTCTACTCGGTCTGCATATACCTCAATCTCGATCTCAAGATCGTCGTATGAAGCGTACGCGGTAAAGGCCATCCCGAACGCTACCGCAAGGGAAGCAGCGAGGATGACTAGTTTATTGGTAACAGTTAATTGCATATAAATGAATACTATTTATGTTTCTACTAATGATTCGTTCTGCGCCGCAGACGTGGCTCCAGTATACGCCTATTCACCGGACATAAAAAGACCCGAAGGCCTCCGAAAAATGAAAGGGTGACCGACGGGTCTGGTGTATAGGGTGTGCAAGCAACGCTTGCGGTGAAGAACAAAATGAACTGGAAGTTCTTTCCTTAGTATATACCCTGACTTCTTCCCGACAAGCCAGTTATACACACCCAGCCGACCTTATTTCAAAGGCGATTGGCCAAGCCGCGCCAGCTGGCATACAATAGGAAGTATATGCAAGCAAAAAATATCGTCATTGGTGCCTTGGCCTTAGTGCTTATCGGTGCCATCGCCTATTTATTAGTTACTAGTAGTAAGGACACCGTTGTGATCGTTGAAGACAATACCTCCGAAACTCCGGTTGAAGTCTTACCAGTTGAACCAGATGGGAGCATCGGGGACGGAAGCACTGAAGAGGAAGGGGAGCCAAGTACCGAGCGCACTAGCGAAAGTCTACTCGGTTCATCAGTGGAGGGCCGGGAAATAGTCGCCTACCACTTTGGCAGTGGCGAGAAGGAAGTTTTGCTCATTGGCGGGGTACACGGGGGGTATTCACCCAACACCCTGGCCCTCGGTGAAGAATTCGTCACGTTCTTTCGTGAAAATGAAGCTGTCATCCCAGACAACGTGACCGTGACCGTGATACCGTCCCTCAACCCAGACGGAGCGCTCAAGAGCGGTACCGCTGGTCGCTTCAACGCCAACAACGTCGACCTCAACCGAAACTTCGATTGTGAGTGGTCGGCCACTGCTGTGTGGCGAAGTGAGCAGGTAAGCGGAGGAACCGCGGCCTTTTCTGAACCAGAAGCAGCGGCACTCCGTGATTACATCGAAAAGTACGACCCAGCGGCTGCCCTGGTATGGTTTAGCGCGGAAGGTAAGGTCTACCCATCAGCTTGTGGCGGCACACCAAGCAAGGCTTCGGTCGAGCTCGCAGCCACCTTTGCTTCTGCCGCTGGCTACCCAGCCGCAGCTGAATTTGACGCCTACGCTATCACTGGTGACATGGTGAACTGGATGGCTAAGCAGGGTATCCCTGCCATTAGCGTCCTCCTTACCGACCACAAGAGCACCGAGTGGAGCAAGAACGAAGCTGGTATCAAAGCTGTCCTTGCTAAGTACGCTGAGTAATGAAACGTTCTTCGCTGATCGTCTTTGGGGTTATCGCGCTTTTCCTCGGTGTGGGACTGGCTTTCTTGGTCTTTGACGAACCTACCGAGCCGGCAGTCGCTCCGCTCGAGCCACCAGTAGCCGAGACCATCAGCGCCACCGCCGCACCGACCTCTACCCAGGCTGTCATCGGCAGTTCTGTCGAAGAGCGGGCGATCGAAGCCTACACCTTTGGCACGGGCGAGACCGATCTACTGTTCGTCGGTGGTATCCATGGCGGGTATGAATGGAACAGCATTCTCCTTGCCTACGAAATGGTAGAGCACTTCACGACCGACCCAAGCATCATTCCTGCGAACGTCACCGTACACATCATTCCCAATCTCAACCCCGACGGCCTTTTTGCCGCCACGGGAATAGAAGGGAAGTTTGCCGCGACCGACATAAAGAGTAACGCGATGCACACGAGTGGCACCGGCCGCATGAACGCTAACGGCGTTGACCTCAACCGCAACTTCGCCTGCAAGTGGGCACCGAAAAGTACCTGGCGCAGCAAGGAAGTGAGTGCCGGTAACGCCGCCTTCTCCGAACCAGAAGCGGAAGCACTGCGCAGCTACGTAGTGACTCACACCCCTGCAGCGGCCATCTTCTGGCACAGCCAAGCCAACAACGTGTACGCTTCAGAGTGCGAAAACGGCGTACTGCCGGCGACGCTAACCCTCATGAACACCTACGCGCTCGCGGGCAGCTACGGCGCGGTACCGGCATTCACCGCGTACCCAATAACCGGCGACGCGGAAGGCTGGCTGGCCTCGATCGGTATTCCGGCCGTGACGGTCGAACTCGAGAGCCGTACCAGCATTGAGTGGGACCGCAACCTGGCTGGAGTGGAGGCGGTGCTGGAGTTGTATAAGAAATAGTTGAACGCGCAGAGAAGACAAACCGGTCGGGCGCTTCGCGCCCGACCGGTTTTTGATTGAGAGTGCTACAATATTATCATTATCTAATCTTATTCATATGCAATCACTACTACAAAATAAATTCGTGCGCCTTGGTCTCTTTGGGATCGCTGCGTTGTTCGGGCTTTTTGTCCTCCTACTTATTATCACAAACTTACTGACCACCAGCACCGGCCTGAGCAGTACAGATATTGGTTACGCTCCGGCAGGGATACCTTCTTTCTCCAACTCACTCGGTCGGGATGCCATGATGGATGAGTCGATGGTGATGGAAGCCGAGTCATCATACTACTACCCGCCAGTACCGACCCCTGACGGATACACGAGCGGCCTTGAGTCCTATGAGACCACGAGCTACAACGTGACCGCCCGCACCAAAGACTTCGACGCCCTCTGCGGAGCGGTGGCTGGACTCAAGGCCGATCCACAAATTCATTTCCGAACTATCACCTCAAATCTTAACAACTGCTACGCGACCTTCTTTGTCGCGGAAGAAAAAGTGGAGAGTGTACTTGCGACCCTTACCGGGTACCGTGGAGTAGAAGTGAATCGCAACACCGAATCGGTCACGAGACACAAGCAGCAGCTAGAGAGTCAGACCGCTATTTTGCAGCAGCAGCTCGCGCGCGTAGACTCTTCACTGACGGCTGCGCAAGCCCAGCTCGATCGTCTTAACCAGGTATTCAATTCTAGTGATGAAGTGACCAGGCTCTCATCGGAGGTAACCAAGAGCCTCCAGTATATCGACCAGCTGACAGAGCGGAAGATCCGCCTCATCAGCCAACTCGACGATATCTATCAGCAGTCGGCCGACCTCGCCGAGCGTATGGCAGTCGTGCAGTTTGATGTGCGTATCGCCCGGGCCACCCCGATCGTTATCGACAAGTATGAACGACAGTGGGATCAGGCCTGGGAAGAATTGAAAGACACCTTTACCGAAACTCTCATCGGCCTCACTGCCTTCTTTGGTATCTTCCTCTTGTGGGTCATCCGGATTGGTTTGTACCTCTTAGTGCTCATCGTGCTCGGACGAGGGCTCTGGAAGTTTGGGGAAGTGGTTTGGAAGAAGTGGTGAGGTTGATTTAGAAAAAGGCCGGCCCCCTTCGGGGGCCGGCCGTTTTCTATCTCCCTACTTCTGCGCGGTCATGCGATACTTCGAATAGTCTCGCGCCACCACGGCATCATCAACATCAGAAATTTCTGTTACGGTACGCTTCACCTGTCCGCAGGGAATCGCGATGATGACCGTCGTCCCTTTTCCTTCTTTACTCTTGATACTGATCTTGCCACCATGCAACTTCACCAACTCGCTGACGATCGTGAGCCCAAGCCCACTGCCACCCTGCCACTTGGTGCGAGAGGAATCCGCACGGTAGAACGGCTCCAAAATATGAGCGAGCACTTTTTCTTCCATACCAATACCGGTGTCGGACACACTAAGCTCAATGTGTCCTCGGTAATCCGGTAGCACCTGTATCTCCACGCTGCCGCCTGATTCGGTAAAGAGGAGAGCGTTCTTGGTTATGTTAAAGACCACTTGCTCAAGCGCACTGGCATTTCCCCATACCGTCACAAATTCACCTTTTATCACCGACAGCTGCACCTCTTTTTCCCGCGCAAAAGCAGCCAACTTTTCAGCCACTCCTTCCGCCACCACCCCTAGGTCACAGTTTCCGAATTCGATCTGCTCAGGGTTCTGCAGCGTATTGAAACTGAGCAAGTTGTTAATGATGTCAGAGGTACGATCGAGTTCATCGACATTACCGAGCAGTGATTCGCGCACTGACCTGTTGAGGTATTTATCCAAAAGTGCCACTTCAATATTGGTCTTCATCACCGAGAGTGGGGTGCGCAGTTCGTGCGCGATATTTGCAATGAACTGCTTCTGCGAAGCGAGCGCATCACGCGAAGGCTTGAGTGCCAGATAAACAATGAGATACCCCAAAAGACCAACCGCTCCTACAAAAGCAAGCCCCACAAGGAAAAGGTCGGCCATCGGCACCGTCTCCCACAGCTTGGTGAACGCCAACACGAAGGGAAGGGAAGCCTTTCCAAAACCATGTTGCAACACTAAGACCAAACCGCTCGCGATCCCCAAAAGCAGCAGCAGCTCCAAGCCGATCACGCGGACCTTGGTCTTGAAATAAATATCGTACCGATACTTATACGCAAATTCGGTAGCCAACCCCGCGCACCGTTTGGAGAACACTTTCCACTTTTGCTGCAGATAATTTTTTACGGATATTTTTAACATGGACATCAAGGACATTACTAAATGGATCAAAATCATGGTCCCACAATTTTGCCAACAATACCTCTCGGTCGACCACCTCACCGGCATGGCGGACCAGACACTCGAGAATGGCGTACTCTTTTCGCGTCAGCTCGAGGGTGGCATCGCCGGCCGTCACAGCTCGCGTAGCCGTATCGACGACAATGCTTCCAGTTTGGAGCACCTCCCTAGAAACTTCCTTCGGGCGACGGAGTATGGCACGCAGTCGCGCCACGAGCTCCGCGAAGGCAAAGGGCTTCACGAGGTAGTCATCAGCGCCGATCGTGAGCAAGTTCACTTTGTTCTCAACGGTCTGCTTTGCGGTCAGTACCAGTATCGGTACCGTGATCCCGCGTTCGCGGAGCGTGAGGCAAACTTCAGCACCGTCCAGCCTGGGGAGCATGAGATCGAGTATCACAATGTCATACTCATCGTGACGCGCAAAGATCCTCTCGAGCGCACTGTGCCCATCGTGCACCATATCGGCAGTGTATCCCGAAAGGGTAAGGCCACGGGCAAGCGCTGTAGCTAACTTCACCTCATCTTCAACGATCAGTACTTTCATATGCTGTCAGCGCTTTCGGTTCGGCAGTGGTCATAACCACACTATGGTATGTCTAAACCACCAAAAATAACATTGACAAGCCTGGTCGGGCAGTGCGTACCCGTATACAAAGAAAAGCCAGACATACCCGAAGGTATCTCTGGCCAATGAATGCACTATTCCTCTGTCCTGGCGTGATCATCCTTTTTCCACCGCCATGAAGAAGCTGCCGTGCGCGATGATCAGACCAAACGTACTGAGGTTAAGAAGCACCAAACGGTCCTTACCGGTTCTGACGTCACTCGTCACCCGGTTGTTACGATCTGTCACAAAAGCAACCAGATAATTTTCGTCGCGCACCACTTTGAACGGGCCTTCGCCACAATGCCGCCGTGCGGGGTGCTTCTTCGGAACGAAGGCATCATTCCAGATGAGGACATCACCAGATACAAAATGGCAGGGGGGAAGGTTCTGGTCAGTCACTTCATGAAAGGCGACAGCGCTGGCGATATCATCAGCGGCCAGTTCGGAAACAGCATCTCTGATGAGGTCGATCAATTGTTCTTGCTCAGCATTGACCTGATAGCCATGGTGCAGCTGATGTTTTGCTGCTTGGTACTCGCTCACTTCGCGTGAGCTTCCTGGTACAAAACTTTCATAGACCATTGCTGGCTGGTAAAACATTTCCTGTTCCATGATCAGCTCCTTTTTAATGAACTTCTATAGTCGATCATAGTTTTTTGTCCATGAAGATTTCGTGAAGAAATTTTCAGTAATCCACAGTATGAAAAATGGGTGGCGCGCTCGCCCTAATTTTTAGGGAGGATTTATCTGACCATAAAAATAGAAGTGCCCTTGGGATGCGCGCGCCACCCATTTTTCTACACCACCTTCACAAATTCCCGATGCGGTGACCCCCGTTTCCACATCACACTTTCGAGATAGTAATGAATGAAACCAAACGTCATTATGAGAGCAAAAAGCAACTCGGTATTTGAAATAGATTCACGTAAGAATACTCCCAAGAATATTGCGATGAGCGGTACGACAAGAATAAGTGAGAGCGGCAGTAACGGGATCGCCTGGTACAAAAAATTTCTCACCAGGTCTTTATTACGATTCATCTCGTGAGTGATGTAGAACAAGAAGGCGGTCACGTCGTGAATGAACCGAGCAACAAAGATAGCAAGGAAGAAATAGCCGAACCAAAGCACGGTGTAACTAGTGATCACCATGAGTAACGTCAGCGCAATATACGAAATTCCCCAACGCGAGCTGGTCGTGCGGGCGAGAAACCCACCACTGATCAAAGCAGCGATCAACGTCGCCACAATGAAAAAGACCAAATACGAAGTATTGATATCTTCTACAAATCTTGGGAGCATGATCGCGACATACATGACGGCAGTGCTGAGTACCAGACTCCAGGCCCATCGCTCGTGCCACTTGTTTTTTGGTACGCCAAACATGAGCGCTATCCCTGTCTGTTGGCGCATGACGTGATACATGGTAACTGCCAAGTACACTGCGACAGCAGTTGTGATGTCGAACCAGAGTAAGCTAAAAAAACCGGTCAGCATGAGCGGGATACCAACCATGAGATGGGTTCGATAATGAGCGACGTACTCCTTATCCATGAATCCAACGAAGCTCGCAAAGATATGCGGCATTTCAAAAATGAGCAAATACAGCGGGAGAAAAAGTGAGGCTGGACCAAGGGAGGGAAGAAGCCCACGATCATTGAACGTCATGTCCCAAGACCACACGAGAAGCACCAGTGGCACGATGAGAAAAAGACCAAGTATCCAGGAGCGATGGATAGAGTAAAACGTCTGCTCGACTTTGATGTTATTCATGTCCTGTTACACTACCTTCACAAACTCCCGATGCGGTGACCCCCGCTTCCACATCACACTTTCAAGGTAGAAATGAGACATGCAGATAAGGATGACGATGCTGTACCCAACGGCCAATTGGTTGGCAGAGGTCGTAATGAGGTAGGCCAGCGAAATGCCGAGAACCGGGGTGAGTACGATCACGTGCTTCGGGATACGAGAGATCAGCTGGTACAGGTAGTTACGGTGGCCGCTTTTGGCTCGGTTGTGGTCGTGCGTGATGTAGAAAGCGAAAGCGGTGATGTCGTGCACAAAACGAAACGCGAGTATCGTGAAGAAAATGTAGTCAGTGAGAATAAAGAAATAGTTCACGATAAACATCATCGATACAGCAAAGATGTACCAGCGGACTGAAGACGGGGAGGTCCACAGCTTCGCGGCCATGGTGAGCAAAGTTAGGATCGCGCCAATGAATAGCACTGGTGATAAGTACGGGAGGAGGTCGTCGGGGAAAGCGTCCGGCCGCAACATGTACACGTACGCGATACTTCCCATGACAAATGGGGCGAGCGTCCACAGACGATGAATATGACCGGGCTTAGAACCGAGAATAAGTGAGATACCGACCTGCTGTCGCACGCCGTGCCACATATCATTGATCAGGAAGAATACCAAACCCCAGAGGTAGTCGTACCACAAGAGCAGCGCAGTACCAACAAGGAGCATCGGCAGGTACACGAAAAGATGTCGACGATAGTACCGCACGTATTCGGTGTCGACGAAACTGAAGAAGCTCGCGATGATGTGCGGTAAGTTGAACAGCAGCAAGAAGAGCGGGAAGAAGAGTGCGTCAATCCCGACGTACGGTTGAAGAAAATGATCAAAGAGAAACATGTCCGCGAGCACGATCCCTAAGAGAACCGGGATGATGAGATATACCGACAACAGTAACTTTCTGGGAATGGTCATCATCGTTTCAGCAGCGGTTATTTTACTTTCCATGATATTTCTTATGAACTTCTCGTAAATGTTTGTCAGTGACATGAGTATACACCTGGGTCGTACCGATGTTGGCGTGCCCCAGGAGTGCCTGCACACTACGGAGGTCGGCCCCGTTTGACAGCAGGTCGGTCGCGAAGCTGTGACGAATGACGTGCGGGGTCACCTTGCGGGTGATGCCGGCTTTGATCGCGTAGGTCTTAATGAGTCGCTGCACGGCCCGCGGGGAGAGTCGCAGGTCGCCACCGTCGTTCATCTTTCGGCCGTAGCGAACGAACATCGCATCATCCATGTCCTTTCGATGCTTCAGGTAGTCCTGCAGGGTGGCACGCGCGGAGTCTGAGAGAAAGACCACGCGCACTTTGTCACCCTTTCCGCGCACGGAAAATTCGTCACGCGACATATCGACATCATCGATCGACAGTCCGCACAATTCTGAGATACGCAGGCCGGTGGAGAAGAGAAGTTCGAGGATCGCTTTGTCCCTCTTTCCCTCGAGCGTCTTCTGGTCGGGTGCACCCATGAGCCGTTTCAGCTCAGCGGCTGAAATGAGATCGATCGAACGCTCGGGGACTTTCGCCAGCTCGATGCGCTCCGGAGAGAGAGCTTCGATACCGCGCTTGCGGAGGAACTTGAGAAACGCCCGCAGCGCGATGAGATAGTAGTTCTGCGTGCGGCGCTTCATCGGTTCCATGCGTCCGCCGACTTTCGTACCTGGCTGCCTGTTGAGATGGATACGAAACTCTCGTACCTGTTCCTCAGTGAGGTCACCGACCTTTTTCACTTTGGCGAACTCGAAAAAACGCTCCAGGTAGCGATCATAGTTCTCAACTGTCTTCACACTCCTACCCCGCTCGATCTCGAGGTACTCCAGAAATTGCCGTTTCAGTTCCACAAGGCTGTTCATCAGTACCAAGTATAGCAGGGAACGGAACCGTTTTGCGACATGACAAAACTTCACAAATGAAGATTCACTCCTTTACCTCACTCAGATTTTTTCGACCGTTCCCGCTTCCAGCGAGCGGGAACTAACGCTTCGCCGGACCCTCTTCAAATGAAGAGACCAAGCGCTCCGGCTCCAGAGTTTCGAAAAAAGCTAAGTGAGGTACGGAGTACCAAGGTACCACCAAGCTAATTTTACGATGCCTTGCGGATTGATGGTTGGTGACAGAGGAGTTGGAGCAGGCAAAAGCCACTGTCTGAGTGAAACGAGTTTGGCTTTTGCCGTCGTGGAAACGACTACCGTCACCCCAGCAAGTAGCACTCGGCTGAGTAAACTTAGCTTGGTGGTGCCTGGTGTTTCGCAAAAAGAAGACACAGTAGCTTGATTTTTGCCCAATTTATGCTATTATCATCGGAACCTTCACCCCAGGAGTACTTCCATTGGCCTACGCCAAGGGGCACGCAGGTTGTTATTATTCCGGACCAGATGGTGCCGTCGATGTTGGAAACAGCATATGCGCGGATTGGCTCACGATCGGTTTCGTAAACAAATACACACATGCTATCAAAGCGAGTAAAAGAAAATGAACTGAAGAAGGCGCAGCGCCACGACCAAGACACTGGTTCGCCAGAAGCACAGGTCGCCCTCTTGACCCGTCAGATCGAGGAGTTGTCCGCTCATTTGCGCAAGCACAAGAAGGACTTCCACTCACGACGCGGACTTCTCCAGATGGTAGCGGATCGCCGCACCCACCTGAAGTATCTTCAGAAGAAGAATGCTGATGCCTACGAGGCACTCATCAAGAAGCTTGACCTCAAGCGATAAGCTCCGTCATTCAAATTCTGAAAACTCGCTCCATAGTGGAGCGAGTTTTCGTTTCGCGGTATAGTGTAACTAAGGTTACCTCACGATGTTTTGTAAAGTCACCTCCCCGGTCGCCACTCAGAGAGTAGCGACTATGCGCGGGAGGGTTTGGCTGGGGCGCGCAAGGAGCGTGCGATTCGAGGGGTGACCGGAGAGGTGACAACTGTTTTTCATAAACTGAAAACTTTTTAATAAATTAATCAATTTTATATATGGGAGTAATTAGACACCCCGACCAGCGCGTCGCCATGCTCATTGATACACAAAACCTGTATCACAGCGCTAAGAATCTTTATAAGTCGAAAGTGAACTTTGCCGCGGTAGTGAAAGCAGCCGTACAAGACCGCAAACTCATCCGCGCAGTTTCCTACGTCGTGAACACGGAGGGCGGGGAAGAGTCGGCTTTTTTCGAGGCGCTTGAAAAGGTTGGCATTGAGATCAAGACCAAAGACTTGCAGATATTTTACGGCGGTGCGAAAAAAGCCGACTGGGACGTCGGTCTCGCCGTCGACGCGATCAAGCTCGCTCACAAAGTGGACGCGATCATCCTTGCCACTGGCGATGGAGACTTCATTCCGCTCGTTGAGTACGTGAAGAGCCAGGGCTGTCAGGTGGAGGCGATCACCTTTGGTCGCTCATCATCGTCTGGCCTACGTGCCGTGGTGGATGACTTCATCGATCTCGACGATGACCCGAAGCAATTCCTCCTCGGCTACCGACCGACTCGCAAGGGACCCGCTCGCAGTAGTCGACCCGCTCGCAATGGTAAAGGTGAGGGCAGAGGGGGATCAACCAAGGTAGTTGGTTCTGATACGGACGGATTACTGTAAAAATAAAAAACAGCGCGGCGCCCTTCGGGCGCCGCGCTGTTTTTTGCTAGTGGCACTTCCGTCGCAACTTTGCTATCGTGGTGGCGTTACCATTCCGAACTACTCACGACCGGATATTTGATCTTTCAAATGTCTCATCGTGAGTGGCTCACTTAAGTTTTCACACATGAAGTCACGATCATTTTCTTTAGAGCTAGCGGGAAAAACACTCACCGCGCAGTTCACCGACCTTACCGCTCACGCCAATGGCTCGGTTCTCCTCCGGTACGGTGAGACCGCTATCCTGGTTACCGCCGTGATGGGCGACCGGGAAGTAAATATGAATTACTTCCCGCTCTCGGTTGAGTTCGAAGAAAAATTCTACGCCGCCGGTGCCATTCTCGGCAGCCGCTTCATGCGCCGCGAAGGAAAACCGAGCGATGAAGCTGTCCTTTCAGCCCGTATCGTAGACCGCACCATTCGCCCACTCTTCAATCAACACATACGAAATGAAGTGCAGGTGGTCGTGACTGTCCTCGCCATCGGCGAAGACGACCCCGATGTCCTTGGCGTCATCGGAGCCTCCCTTGCTCTTGGTACCTCTGACATTCCTTGGCGTGGCCCGGTCGGTGCCGTGCGCATCGGCCGCAATAAAGAAACCGGCATCGTGACCCTCAACCCAACTTACAACGAGCGCAAAGAAGGGCTGCTTGATTTTGAAGTACTTGCTTGTGGTAAAGACGGTACCATCAACATGATCGAGACCGCTGCGTTTGAGGTACAAGAAAAGGATATCGTCGCAGTGCTGGAAGCAGCGAGCAAGATCCACCACCAACTTGAAACATGGCAACAGAAGATCATCACCACTATCGGCAAAGCCAAGAAGGCTGAACCAGTGCGTGAGATCCCAGTCGAACTCACCGAAATATTTGAATCCTCCTTCCGCTCTCGACTCTCGGCTGTCCTCTTTTCAAACACCGCTGGAAAGTCACATATATATGAGCTGAAAGATGCGTTCATGGCCACTATCAAAGCCGCCGAAGCAGACATTAACGAAACTCTCGCGAGCGATTTCTTCGAAGAAGCGATTGACCACGAACTCCATCGTGGCGCCATTGAGGAGGGAAAGCGAGCTGACGGCCGCGGCATGGACGAAGTTCGCGAACTCTACGCGCAGGCCGGACGACTCTCACCGGTTCTCCATGGTTCAGGTATCTTCTACCGCGGCGGCACGCATATTTTCACCGCACTCACCCTCGGTGGACCAGAGGCCGCCCAGATGATCGACAGCATCGAATCTGCCGACACCAAGAAGCGCTTCATGCATCACTACAACTTCCCACCCTTTTCGGTCGGCGAGACCGGACGCATCGGTGGTTTCAACCGACGCATGATCGGGCACGGCGCTCTGGCTGAAAAAGCGCTTGTTCCAGTCATCCCAGCACAGCAAGAATTTCCGTACACTATTCGCTTGGTGTCTGAGACCCTTTCCAGCAACGGCTCTAGTTCCATGGGTTCGGTTTGCGCCTCAACTCTCGCCCTCATGGACGGTGGGGTACCGATCACGCGACCGGTCGCCGGTATCGCCTCTGGCGTAATGATCAAGGGAGAGGAGTATGTGCTTCTCACTGACATCCAAGGACCAGAAGATGAATTTGGTGACATGGACTTCAAGGTCGCCGGTACGACCGAGGGTGTGACTGCCATTCAAATGGATGTGAAGGTCGATGGTGTGCCACTACATATATTAGAAGGAGCGCTCGAGAAAGCTCGTTTGGCGCGTCTGCAGATACTCGAGGTCATCAAGACCGAGATACAAAATCCGCGAGCTACCATCTCACCACGTGCCCCAGAGATCGTCGTCGTACAGATCATGCCCGAGCAGATCGGTCTTGTGATCGGCAGCGGCGGCAAGACCATCAACAGCATCAAAGACGGCACGAAGGTGGAGGAGATAACCATCGAGGAAGATGGCACCGTGTTCATCACTGGCAAGAATGGCAGCGCGCAAGCGGCCGCCGAGCGGGTCCGCGCGCTCACTAAGGTCTACGAAATAGGCGATCGCCTCGACGCTACTATCATTAAGATCGCGACCTTTGGTGCTTTCGCCAAACTCGACGCCTTTAACGAGGGTCTCATTCACATTTCTGAGATCGCCCCCTTCCGTCTTGAGACAATGGAAAGCATTCTCAAGGAAGGGGAAGTGGTGCCGGTCGTCGTGAGCAAGATAGAGAATGGGAAGATCGGCCTTTCCATTAAGCAGGCTGACCCCACTTTTGCTGAAAAACGTGGTCTGAAACCTCAAAATAAACCAGAAAACCACGGAAAGTAGTGAAAAACTCCCCTACAAGTCACTGAAATCGTGCGATACTAGAAGCAATGACAGACAACTCCACACGTCGACCAATTCGCCTGCGTACTTTTGCCTCTGATCTAGAAGCAAAGCGGGGGACGGGAGCGACCCTCGACCCTTCGATTCAGCCGGTGGTTTCGGCGGCATTGGCAGAGGAGGCTCTAGCAAAGCCGACACCTAGACAGCGTGCCTCCACTCCAGAACCAACCGATATCAACATTACCGCTTCGTCATCGGTAAAAATAAATGAGGACCTTTCCGTTCCATCACCTTCCACCACGATCGAGCGACCGGCCGCTCCCGCTGAAGCCTCCACTACAATAAACAAGATCCCCGCCTTTCATGAGCTGAAAAAGAAGGCTAATACGATTCACACAGACATCACCGCCGAAACACCAAAGCACAAGAAGAAGAAACCGGCACGAAAAGCGAGTGCGGCTCCCGATCGGCCTAATGTAGGTTACGATTCCGCCATCATTACCGACACCAAGAGTGAGCGATTCAAGCTGTTCCCCTCTATCATCGATTCACTTCGCTCCTGGTTTACCCAACTTACCAAGAATCGTGCGCGTAGAAAGGTCCCGCAGTATAGCGTTCCCGAGACTGAGCGGCGCAAGGGAGTGATCCAGCGTGCCACGTCCAAGACCGGTACGATCTTTAGCGCTGACAGTGAAACGTTGCGCGAGCAGATCAGGCGTCGACAACAGCGCGCTGAAGAAACCGACACCGATGATGAGCTAGACACCATTTGGACACCTTTCACCGAAACTGGGTTCCCTCTTTTGGAGGCGCCTGATGAGCCGGTGCCAACTATTCAGAATGTCACCATTGAGTACAAGCGTCGCCCACAGATCGTCGTACCGACAAACGAAACCCCAGTCATTCCTCCCGAGGCCATGGCCGCTGACGCTACTAATGAGTTAGAAGTCATTGAACCCCTGTCTGAAGATGAAGCTCGCTGGGCAGCAACTGCTGCCGAAGATCGTTCTGACCTCCTTGAAGCGGAGATACCCCCAGAACCTTTCGAGCGTACTGTGGTCGCGGAAAGCACCGAGCCCTTCACTCAAACCGTTCCGTTGGCTAAACGATCAACAACACAAACTCGCTTCCTCTCCCTTTCCGATACCAACACACTGACCATTATCGTTGTGATCGCCATTGTCGCTGTCGTGGTCACGGTGTTCGTTGGCTACACGATCTTTTTCAAGGACCGTTCTTCCGAGGCCGCTCTTACCGTATCGCTCACTGAGCCAGTCCTTTCTCCAGCTACCTTAAATAACTTGACCCTCACCGCACAATCCTTGAACACTGTTCCCGAGCTGATCAACAGCACCCTTGCTTCTAGTTCCGCTGGATTGGTCGAGCTCGCCCTGGTCTCTGCAACCGGAGAAGAGATCAGCCCGGCATACCTTTTCGAGATCCTTCGTTTTCAAACGATGCCCGGCTTGCGCCAGGCTCTCACGAGCGTACGTTTCGCTTCGGTCAATGGCTCCGACCCGATCATTGTCCTTAGTTTCACTGACACCGACACGGTGCGTGGGGGATTGCTTGCTTGGGAAAATACCATCACTGCCGACTTGATAGACCTGTATGACCTTCCGGTCCTTCCTGCTTCTGCGTTTACTGATGAAACCATTTCCGGAGTCGACACACGCATCCTTCGCCATGAGAATAAGACCGTACTGATGTACGGTATCGTAGGGGAGAACATCGCTCTCATTACGACCAACTTTGCAGATTTTGCACAAGTGATTGACCTACTCGGTACCAAGTAGGATATACTCATCCATATGCAACACGAAGAATATAAAGCGCACCTTGAGTCGGCTTTGGCTGAGATAGTCTCTGAACTTTCTGACATTGCCTCTTTTAATGATGAGACGGGTGACTGGGAAGCGGTTCCTGATGCTACCGAGCTCGGTAACGCTGACGAAAATGTTGAAGCAGATGCGATCGAAGGCTGGGGCACAAGGCGGGCGATCGTAAACGAACTTGAGACACGCTACCGTAATCTCAAGCGCGCCCTCGCCAAGATCGAAGCGGGTACCTACGGTGTCTGTGAGATCAGCGGCGAACCGATCGAGCCAGAACGACTAGCAGCCAACCCGGCCGCGCGTACCAACATCGCCAACCGGGACCGCGAAAAGGAACTTCCTCTATAGTCAGTATGTCCATTGCTCGTGTATACACCGTTCAACCGGAAGTGCTTCGTGGTACGGTCGTGACCATTGAAGCCGACATCTCTCGCGGTCTCCATGCTTTTTCGGTCGTTGGTCTCGCTAGTAAGGCCGTCGATGAAGCAAAGGATAGGGTAGGGAGTGCGATCAAACATTCCGGCTACCCCTCGCCGAAAACAAAGAATCAAAAGGTTGTCGTTTCACTGTCTCCGGCCGACCTTAAGAAGGAGGGCCCGCTGTTCGATCTTCCCATCGCGATCGCCTACCTGGAGGCAGCGGGCGAGATCGTCACTGATGGAATACAGCGGGCGTACATTGGCGAACTGGGGCTCGACGGCACACTACGACCGGTGCGCGGGGTCCTGAATTCAGTGGCCGCTGCTAAGGAGGCGGGTTTCGGTGAGATCATTGTACCGTCTGCTAATGCCAGTGAGGCCGGTCTGGTCGATGGTATCGTGGTGCGGCCTGCTCTCACATTGCGGGAGGTCATTGAGCACATTGCGCCGCCAGAATCCTTCCCCTTTTCTCTTCCTGTCCAACCAGCAACCGAGATCGAGGGAGGTTGGTACGAGAGCAGTGTGTCGCTCGAGGATATTAAGGGGCAGGAGAGTGCGAAGCGGGGGCTCATCATCGCGGCGGCAGGTCGCCACAATGTCATTTTGGTCGGGCCGCCAGGCACCGGCAAAACCATGCTTGCGCGTGCCCTACGCTCGCTCCTGCCGCCGCTCTCTCGCGAGGAGGCACTGGCGGTAACCGCGATCCATTCGCTGATCTCCGGCGATCACTCCATCAGCACCCGACCACCTTTCCGTAGTCCTCACCACACCGCGAGCCACACGAGCTTGGTTGGAGGCGGGGCACACCCGAAGCCTGGGGAGGTGACCTTGGCACACCACGGCGTACTTTTCATGGACGAGTTTCCAGAATTTGAAAGGCGTTCACTCGATGCGCTGCGCCAACCACTCGAAGATCGGGTGGTCTCCATTTCACGAGTACAGGGGAGTGCGGACTTTCCCGCTGATTTTATTCTGATAGCTGCACTCAATCCCTACCGCGGAAGCGAAGACGGCACGACCGACCTGGCACGCGCGATGACCGAAACGTATAAAAATAAGATATCTGGACCGATCCTCGATCGTATCGACCTCTGGCTTGAGGTACCACATGTACCCTACGAAACTCTCACTACCTTGAACAAAGGTTCGGGTGAGACCGAACGGGCACGCGAGCAGATCCTCTCCGCTCGCGAGCTGCAGGCAAACCGTTTTAGCAACGTTACTACCAACACCAATTCCGGCATGGCGGCTCGCGATATTGAAGCTCTCATCGACCTGAGTACCGAAGTGAAAGACCTTCTCAAGGTGTCCAGCGCAAAACTGAATCTCTCGCCACGGAGTTACCACCGCCTCATCAAGGTGGCGAGAACGATCGCTGACCTCGCCGGGAAGGAGCACATTGAAACGCCCCATGTGCTGGAAGCGCTCCAGTACCGGGTGAGTCTATAATGAAAAAGGCCGGCCCAGCGGGGCAAGAAGCGTAAAAGAAAACCATCCCTGCGGATGGTTTTCTAGCTTTTTGAGACGGAGCCATGTTTTTAATTCCTTTCCTAGAATTAAAAACAGGCGAGTCCGGGGAGGAAGCGCTTAGTATTATTTCTGGGAAGCAGAAATTATACTTAGCGACTTGACCCGGCCTTTTTCATTTTCATCTATCTAAATCGGGTTCTTGCCGCCGCGCACTTCAAAGTGTACATGAGTACCGGTCGATCGTCCGGTATTACCCATACCACCGATGACCTCACCCTGTGACACATACGCACCGACTCCTACGTCATTACGCATAAGGTGCGCGTAGAGGGTTTGGGTGCCATTAGGATGACGGATCACAATGTACTGGCCATACCCACCATTCCAGCCAGAACTCTTTGAAACAATGACCTCTCCAGCAGCGGCAGCGCGGATGGCTGACCCGTATGAACCAGCGAGGTCCACCGCGTTATAACCATGGATACCTTGGGTCTTTATCGAACCTGGAGCAGGGTGAGTGAATCCGGTCGAGGCCGCCGCTCCCGTACCAGAAACCCGAACTGGTCCTGCACTCGCCACGCGCACCGGCGCGGCGTGCATGGCTCCACCTGGAATGATCAGGGTCTGGCCCACTGACAGATCTCCAGCCGAAGCGAGTTGATTGTATGAAAGGATCTCCTCTACGTCTCCTTGGTACTTTTTAGCGATCGAAGCGATAGTGTCGCCGCTTTTTATCACGTGGCGTACGCCAGCGATCGGCAAGATGACCAAGGTGTCACCCGGTTGAATGGCCGTTGCTTTCGTGAGGTCATTGGCCCACATGATGGTATTACTGGTCACGCCAAACATCTCAGCCACTTGGGAAAGGGAATCACCGGGGCGAACGGTATACACTCGAATCTCTCCCATGCCGCTTTTTTGTTCAGCGATCTCATCTTCACCCACTGGACCAGTGGAAACCAGCGTGTTCTCATTGACCATGATCTCGGCACCACCTCTTCCTCCCATTGGGTTCGGGTTCAAAAGCGCCGTGAGTAGTGATACATCGGTAGCTGCTGCCGGCGTTTCAGCGATGACTGGCGCAACCGCGTTCGTTTCGTTTTTAGCGAAGAATTTACCGATCAAGTCAGCGTGCACGGAAAAGGGTACCGCGATGACGAGAGCGATCAGGATCAACTCGGCCACTACTCGTGAGTACGTGGTCAGTTTGCTGTCTTTATTATATGTGGACTGATGCGTGCGTTTGCCAGAATCGGCACCAGTGTCTTGATTTTGAGGTTTTATAAGCTGTTCTTAGGTCTCGCCGCAGTTTCTGTCGTTACGCCCGTGCTTGTGTAGTAGAAGAAGGAAAAAGAGACTTTCTGTGTACTCTCATCCGCACCATTGTCGGTACGCCAGCTATTGTACCGGACAGCCCCGGGATGACAATTGACGTAATGCACTTTTCTCCGTAATGCCAAAATGTACCAGAAAACCCTTCTTTGGGGCCACACAATTGCTATTGACTCCCTTTCAATCTTGGGGCATAAGATTTTCGCACTTTCCCAGCGGCTCTCCACGGCCGACGGAACAGTCGTGGTATGATGTGCCACACATGCACGAAAATATTCCCTACCTAGAAGGACTTAACGCGCCCCAACGAGAAGCAGTAATGCACATTGACGGCCCGCTCATGGTGCTCGCTGGCGCTGGTTCCGGCAAAACGAGAGTGATCACGCACCGCATTGTGCACATCATTCACCAGGGGGTAGCGCCACACAATATCCTGGCCGTCACCTTCACCAACAAAGCTGCCAAGGAAATGCGCGAGCGTGTCGTACATCTCACTCAAAAATATTTTCCCTCTGATCGGGCGGTCATTGATAGCTATCCGGTCGTTACCACCTTCCACTCGCTGGGTGTTCGTATTCTCCGCGAGTTCCACGAAACCCTTGGTTTACGCCGCCATTTCACTATTTACGACCGCGCCGACAGCCAGCGAGCGGTGAAACAAGCGATCGAGCAGGCCGGCTACAACCCGAAAGAGTTCGAGCCGCGCAAGCTACTTAGTATCATTTCGCGGGCCAAAGGCGACGCCAAGACCGTGCTGGAATTCAAAGATGCGGCCAGTTCTTTCCCAGAGCAGGTCGCGGCGGAGGTGTGGGAACGCTACGAGGAAATCCTCCGGGCCGAACACGCCCTTGACTTTGATGACCTCCTCGCAAAAACGCTCTACCTGCTACGCGAACACAAAACTGTTCGAGAAACCCTCCAACAGCGCTATCAGTATATTCATGTTGATGAATTCCAAGACACCAACCGCGTGCAGTTCACCATCATGGAGCTCCTCACCGGCGAAGCGCAAAATGTCTGCGTGGTGGGCGACATAGATCAAAACATCTACTCCTGGCGGGGGGCTGATATCAAGAATGTACTGCAGTTTGAGCGTCACTTCCCCCGCGCCAAGACCATTCTCCTTGAGGAAAATTACCGTTCTACCCAAACCATCATCGCCGCCAGCAACGACATCATCAAGAAGAATCAGAACCGCGTCGAGAAAAATGTCTTCACAAACAATCAAGAAGGGGAGAAGCTCACTCTCTACGCTGGCATGACCGGACAAGATGAGGCTGAATATGTCGCACTCACTGCCAAGAGCCTCATTGCCGATGGCGCAGATCCTTCCTCGATAGCGGTCCTCTACCGCACCAACTTCCAGTCCCGCTCACTGGAGGAAGCCTTCCTTAATTATGAGGTACCGTACCAGCTCCTTGGTACTAAGTTCTTTGAGCGGAAAGAGGTGAAGGATGTCCTCTCATACCTCCGCCTCGCGCTCAACCCAGGCAGTAGCGCAGACCTCACCCGCATCATCAACGAGCCAGCGCGCGGCATCGGTAAAGTGACCATGCTCAAAGTAGTGGAAGGGAAGCGCAGCGAACTCAATGCTGGCGCAGCGGCGAAAGTAAAGGTGTTTGATGACATCATGCTCGATATCGCTAAGACAGCGACCGAAAAACCCTTATCTGACACCATTAAATTCATCATGGCACGGAGCGGCATTGAAGCAGCGCTGAAAGAAGAGGGGACCGAAGACGCTCTCGAACGCCTCGAAAACCTCCGAGAACTCGTGACCCTGGCGAGCCGCTTCAACGATACCAATCCAAGTGAGGCAGTCGAGCAACTGCTTGAAACCGCCGCTCTCCAGAGTGATCAGGATGAACTCAAGGAAAAAGAAGAACAAAATGCTGTGCGTCTCATGACCATTCATGCCGCGAAGGGCCTAGAATTCTCCTATGTTTTCATTACCGGTCTGGAAGAAGGTCTCTTCCCCCATGAGCGCCTCGATGATGGCCGCACCGACCAAGAAGAAGAGCGACGACTTTTCTACGTCGCCCTCACCCGCGCCGAGAAGAAGATCTTCCTCACCTACGCGCATATGCGCACCATCTTCGGCAGCCAGCGCATCAATGTTCCTTCGTCATTCCTCAACGACATCAGTCGCGAACACGTCGAGAACGCCGAACCAGAAGGCAGGGGGCATAATTCTGGCTACGAGACCACGATCTATTTGGATTAACTTTTTCGCAAAATACCTAAAAAGTTTCTTTTTTAGGAATTAAATAACCAAACCTCTCCGTAACTCAGCCGAGTGCTACGCTGTGGGGTAGTTACACTCGCCTTCACGACGAGAATTGCAAAACTCGTTTCACTCAGACAGTTGCAATTCTCTGTTACGTCTCGTTAACTACCAACCACCTCTTCGCAAGGCATCGTTATGGCGAGGTTTGGTTTTAAGCTTTCTCGTGATCCAGTTGCGCTATTCTGCTTTTTCTCGTACCGTACTGACATGTCGGAAAAATTCGAACACAAAAAATCCCTCGGGCAGCATTTTCTCAATAGCGACTACGTACCAAAGAAGATGTGTGACGCAGCAGGGGACATCGCCGGAAAGACCGTGCTGGAGATCGGCCCCGGGACCGGTGCCCTCACCAGAGAAATTCTTGCTCGTGGCGCGAAGGTGGTAGCTGTCGAGGCCGACCAGCGGGCGATCTCCGCGCTTGAAGCAGCTTTCCCGGCGGAGATCGCCCGCGGGTTCCTCATCCTCCACCACCACGACGCGCGCGCCCTCGACCCAGCTCAATTTGGCCTTGAAAAACATAGCTATATCGTCATTTCGAACATTCCGTACTACCTCTCTGGTTACCTCTTTCGCAGCCTTCTCGAAACTAGCTGCCAGCCGTCCACCCTGGTGTTTCTGATCCAAAAAGAGGTCGCCGAGCGTATCGCTCGCGATAAAAAAGAATCTCTGCTTTCGCTTTCCATCAAGGCTTTTGGCGAACCTTCATATATATGTACGATCAAAAGTTGCCATTTCACCCCACCCCCAAAAGTTGATTCGGCCATTGTAGCCATATCTAGTATCGGCCAGCACCATTTCAACGATTTGAGCCAAGAGCATTTTTTCTCCCTCCTTCACCTTGGCTTTGGTCAAAAACGAAAACAGCTCTTAGGTAATCTCGCACAGCGCTACAATCGCGCTACGCTAGGCGACCTTTTCTCAACCCTTCACCTTGAACCAACGGTCCGCGCTGAAGATGTCTCCCTTGCTACTTGGCTAGCCATAGCGAAGTCTCTCCCGGTATAGAAGAAGGGCAGGGCGCTCCCTATCCACCACCATACGCACAGCTTATACACAGTTTTATACAAAAGTGTGTGCATTTCTTGCTGTAAGTCTTTATCGTACTGCTATACTTATGTCATATGCAGGGTCAGATCAACCCAAAGATAATTGGTGCAACCATTATTGGTTTTGCGCTTGTGGCTAGTGCTTTTACAGTGAGCAGTTTGCAGAGCGAGCGCACCATCCCTCAGCCGGCAGCAGTGGCTCTCGGTAGTCAACCACGTGCGCCAATCGCCGTCGTTGACAACGACAACAATGGTATCGAAGACTGGCGTGATGATTTCGTGACCACTGAGCCGGTCGTTCTTGATCAAGCCTCCTCTACCTACACCTTACCCACTACGCTGACCGGCAAGACCAGCATTGGTCTTCTGGAAAACTACGTTCGTTCCAAAAACTATGGTCCGTTCGGCAGTTCTGAAGAAGAGATAATCACCAACACCGTCAATTATCTCGCAAAAGAGACAGAGATCAAATTCTACAATACCCCCGATATCACGATCATGGAAACTTGGGACGACCAAGATATTCTCAATTACGCCAACGTTGTCGCCTCAACGATCTACAAACACAACGTGGCTGATACTGAAGGTGAGTTGGCCGTCCTCTATGATATTCTTTCTACAAACAACTCTGCACGACTAGGGGAACTAACAGCCCTTTCTGAGATGTATAAGAACTATCGAGATGATACCCTACTGATCCCCGTTCCAGCTTTTCTGGTCAAAGAACACCTTGATCTCATCAACACCTACCACTCTTTACACGAGGACATTAAGGCGATGTTGCTCATATTTGATGACCCCGCTGTCACCTTGTTACGCCTGAAACGTTACGAGGATGACACGACTGGCCTTGGTTACGCCCTTCAGAATATATACTTCGCTCTCGAGCCATACGCTTATTTGGTCACCTCGGTTGAGGAGCCGGCCACCCTGTTCGCCATCTTCAGTCCTGATTTTAATAATTAATTTATCATCTATGGATACCTTTTTTACCTACCTTAAGAAAAGCCTCGTCGCCACAGTTTTTGTGATGTTTGCTTTGGTCGCCACCTACACCCCACAGGACTGGAATAAAGTGGAGGTGGCATATGCTGGTGGGGCGGGAGGTGGTGCCCTGGAGATAACACAACAGATACGTTGGGCCTTTGAAAAAGTCAACAACCTGGCAATAAAGATCTCAACCGGCATCTCTGCTTTTGCGACCAACAGCCTTTGGATCAAGGAGAACTTTCTTGATGGTATCGCTTGGTACGCTGCCAAATTCATCATATCTCAAATAACGCAGAGTTTAATCAGTTGGATAAACTCGGGCTTTAAGGGTAGTCCGATGTTCATTCAAGACCTCGAGGCCTTCCTGCGCAACGCGGCCGATCAGGCGGTCGGCGAATATATCGATGAACTTGGTGGCCCGCTTTCCTTCCTTTGCGATCCGTTCAAGCTTGATATCCAAGTAGCCATCGCGATGCAGTACTACAAACAAGATCGCACCTCCCAACCAGCGCCAACCTGTACTTTGACCAACATCATTGGAAACATTGAAGATTATACTTCGGGAACCCTCGGAAGCTTTGAGCAAGGAGGTTGGGATAACTGGTTGAACATCGTCGCCCAACCGAGCGTATACACTCCATACGGCGCCTTGCTAGCAGCGCAGAGCGGGGCTGACATACGTGTACTCTCCACCATGGGAGAGGAGACGACCAAATCACAGTGGACCAGCGGTTTCCTTTCGCAGCAGATCTGTCAGATGATATCAAGTGGAGGTACTACCAAGGAAAACTGTTTTATCACCACTCCAGGCAAGGCCGTTCAGGAAGCACTTGGTTTCAATCTTGACTCCGGTCGGGAGACCCTCGTCGCTGCCGATGAATTCAACGAACTGATTGGCTCACTCTTTAGCCAACTGGCCAATAAGGCACTTGGGGGTGCCGCCGGCTTACTGGGAATCTCTGGTGGCACTGGTTATACTGAGTACGACCCTTCTGGCACTACTTACCTCGACTCCACCGTTCTAGATCAAATGGACCTATATATAGAATCGCAAGAACCGGAACCAGAACCGGAACCAGAACCGGAACCAGCAATGCCATAACCATCACTATGACCCTTCGCTCTTCGCACATTCTTACCATCATCCTACTAGCCACACTACTCCTTACTGTGCCGTTTTTAGTGGAGGCGGCGGCGACTAAAGCTGGGCCTCCGACGGCGTTTCAGAACGTACTCTGGTCAATCACAGTCTCTGTTTTCGGTCTTTTTGTCTGGCTGTCGAGCGCGATAATCGATATTGGGATCAATACCTACGTTATCGGTTTTGGTGATAAGTTCATAACCACCGGCGTTGGCTCAGCAGTTGACAGCCTCTGGACCACCGTGCGTGATATCTTTAACCTTACCTTTATTTTCGGACTGGTATTTATCGGGTTCAAGATGATCCTTAATAGCGACGATTCAAATACCAAGCGTTGGCTCATCAATCTCATTCTGGCTGCGCTCCTGGTCAACTTCAGCCTCTTCATCACCAAGGCGGTGGTCGACTTCACCAACATTGCTGCTACCCAGATCGCTCAAGGATTCCCTGTGGATGGTGACAAGGTTTCCCTATCCAAGGGGTATATGAATATGCTTGGAATACAAAGTTTACTGGGGGGCAACGTCGTACCTGGTACAGAACAAAATGCCTACGGCTTCATCTTTGGCACCATGATCCTCTTCGTTGTCATGACTTTCGTCTTCGCGGCGGGAGGTATACTGCTCTTGATCCGCTACGTGGTGCTCTGCTTATACATGATCTTATCACCGCTCATGTTCTTAGGCTGGGTCTTTCCGCAACTGCAAAGCATCTCTAACCAATACTGGCAAGGATTTTTGAGTCGTGCTTTCTTTGCCCCGGTCTTTCTACTTCTAGTTTATTTTTCTCTCTTTGTACTCTCTGCGCTATATAAAGGGTTCGCCACCACTGCTACTGAAAATGAATCCTTGAAAAACGCGTTCGCAACAGCTCAACCCGGGCAATTGCCTTCCGTTGAAGCAGCCTTCATCCCCTTCATTCTGAGCGCTATCTTCCTCATCGCTTCCATCGTGGTGGCCAACAAAATGGGCGCTGATGGCGCTAGCACCGCCCTTCGGATGGGCAAAAGCGCTAGCAGCTGGGCACAGACCAGAGCCAAGAGAGCTGGAATCGGAACTACTAAATTTGCAGCATCTCAAACTGGTGGTCGCTTAGCCCGTCGCGGGTCATACGCACTTGGTAATACGCTAAATCAGCAAATTAGCCGCATGCAGAATTCAAACAATCGACTTGTCCGTGCCGCTGCCAGAAGTACTGCGGTTGACTCCACCGTGCGTGGCGGTGCAGCTAAGATGACAAATGCGAAGTTCGGATTGGCTCGAACGAGAGAACAAGAACAAGCTGAAAGTAACCGGATCAATCGTAATGCGGATAGACGAGCTGATGAAGAGCGAACCAGGCAAGCCGAGCAAAATACGAGACTCACTCCCGCTAGCACAGATGCTGAAATTACAGCTCATCAGAACGCTCGCCAGGCACATGCACAAGAAGTTAGTCAAATGTCCAATGAGCAGGTTGTTGAAATGGCAAGGCAAGACAGGGCGTATGTTCAATCTCCAGAGTTTGCCTCGCTTCTTTCCGTGGCTCAGACAACTGCACTAAGAGAATCTGGAATCTACGATAACGCTGAAATGACCCAACTTGAACAAAACAGAACTGACGGAGCGCTTCAGGAAGTCAACCAGGTTCTTACTAATTCAAATGCCTCGGTAGAAAACCTCAATACAGCTATCGACAACCTCAATAGGACTGTCAGTACGATGTCAGATCAGCAGATTAGTGACGTGATAGCACGTGACACGAGAGCAGGAAGACCTACGGATCCTGCTTTTGCGGCCAGCATGACTCAGGCACAGTTTGATACATACATGAACTCATCAGCCTCTCAAGCAGAAAAGAATGCTCTAAGGACAGCACGAGGCGACGGACAACAACGTATTGCACACTATGGTAGCCTCGTCGATCCTACTTCAGCAGGGGCGACTTCACCTGGAGCAACCGATGCCGACTTCCAAGACAGAAATCGCCGTCGATTATTCCGTAACGCTCAGCAGGCTGGTGCCTTGCCTGCGGCGGTACTTGCAGATCCTGAAGTTCGTGAGTTCTTAACACCTCGCATCATTGAAGAATTCTTGAACAATAACCCTAATCCTGGTGACATAACAAGTGTAAGAAACAATGTTGAAGATTACATAACTGACCCACTCACACCAAACGCAGTAACCAGCACCTGGCAAACCTGGATGAATACAACGGTTCTAGGAAGGCGTTTCCAATAAAAATTCTATGATTCAAATTGACACAAACTCATTCCTGAAGGCTTTCAATGCTGCTGATGAAAACAAGAAGGAATTGATGCGTAATTCACGAATCAATGATTGCATACTCGGATCATCAATCAAGATGAATATAGATACCGATTCAAAATCCTTGATATTGTTGTTTGGTTATAAAATATTAGGTTTGATTGACAGTCAGACTTTGTACAGGGAGCTAAAAGTGCTCGGAATTAATGATGCTGAAGCATTCGCAACGACGGTGCTTTCGTGTGTAGAAGTCACTAACACTCCCTCCTCCCCACATACAATTCACAATGAGGAGACAAGTGTAGAAAATAAATCAAAGATACAGACAACTACCCCCCACATCCGCACCATGGCAGACGACATGGCAAAGTCACAAGCAGCCGGCGAGCATGTCTACACCTCCACCCAAGAGGCAATCCTCAAAGAAGGTTGGTCGACACCAAAGCCAGCGCAAAATCCACCCCAGTCTTCGTAACTCATTGGGGATAGACGTCGACAAATGATTCGTATCAGCTTCACCACCATGTATAATGGTGGTGTATGCGTTTTGAAGTTCCTCAATTCATCGAGATCGAAGACAAGATCTTCGGACCACTGTCCTGGCGGCAGTTCCTCTACCTCAGTGGAGGAGTCGGCATGGCCGTGGTCATCTTTTTCACCACTAACCTCATTGTCTTTGCTTTTCTCGGACTGCCCCTAGCACTCTTGGCCGGGGCCCTGGCCTTTTATCCGGTCAACAATCGCCCCTTCTCCTTTTTCCTAGAAGCCATCTTCAATTACCTCACCAAACAGCGCCTGTACCTCTGGCGTAAACGGTCCGATGTGGTGTATCGTGCCGCGCCAACCACCCACCAGAGCGCCACCAACCTAGCAGTAAGGCGTGGTGAAGTGGCAGCGAAGAAGAAAGATATCGGCTCGATGGCCCGACGACTAGAATTACAAGCATTACAAAAAACAGAATAGTATGGCGACAGCAAAAGCAGCAACCCAAGATTTTGTCTCGATCCGAGACATCAAAGACAACGTGGTCATCCAGAAGGGTGGGCAGATGCAAATGGTGCTGCTCGCTTCTTCGGTAAACTTTGCCCTCAAGTCGCTCGACGAGCAGAAAGCCATCCTCATGCAGTTCCAGCAGTTTCTGAACACACTCGACTTTTCTCTCCAGATATATGTCCAGTCTCGCCGACTGAACATCGATCCATACCTCGAGTTACTGGCAACCTTGGAGAATAAACAAGACAACGACCTTATGCGCATTCAGCTCCGTGAGTACATGGAGTTCATTCGCACCTTCACCACGGACGTCGACGTGATGAGCAAGAGCTTCTTTGTTGTCATTCCGTATACTCCTTCGCCAGTCAACCTCACCAAGGGCATCACCAATCTCTTCGCGCCGAGCGCGTCTACCACCAGCACCCTTCCTGGTGATGCGCAGTTTGAGGAACACCGCATTCAGCTCGAACAGCGCGTCGGGATGGTGACGGAAGGTTTGGCGCGTGTCGGGGTACGCACCATTACGCTCCAGAAGGATGACTTGGTTGAGCTGTACTACCATCTTTACAATCCCGCTGACCCGACCGGCTCGGCTCCGATCATGGAAAATTAATAATCTGCTATTTATATGGGTATCTTAAGTTCACTACAACCACAAGCTGGAAAAAACGGAGACAAGATGAGCGATCAGCTGCTCACCCTTACCGATGTCATCGCTCCTTCCGCCATTAGCATCACCCCGCGTAGCATCAACATCAGCGGCATGACCGCCCGTGTCTACTATGCCGTATCCTACCCACGCTTCCTCAGTGACGGTTGGCTCGAGCCGGTTCTCAACCTAGCTAAGGAGCTCGACATATCGATCTTCGTTCACCCGATCGACACCGCAGATACCCTTAAAAAATTCCAGAAGAAAGTGGCTGAGGTACAAAGTCAGATCAACCTCAAGGAAGAGAAGGGGGAAGTGCGTGACCCACAGCTCGAGGCAGCCTTTCGCAACCTTGAGGAGCTACGTGATAAGCTGCAGCAAGCAGAAGAGAAACTCTTCAATGTCGGTTTCTACCTGGCCATCTACGGCGAAAATGAAACGGCTATCAGCAAGGCGGAAAATGAGATCCGCGGCGTGCTCGATGCTCGCATGGTCGCTATGAAGCCAGCCCTCTTTCAGCAAGAACAAGGACTGAAGAGTATCATGCCCCTAGCGACCGACGAGCTCTTGGTCCACAGCAAATTCAATTCTGAACCACTCTCCAGCTTTTTCCCCTTCACCTCCTTCGATCTCACCTCAGACACCGGCATCCTCTACGGTATCAACCGACATAATTCTTCGCTCGTTCTCTTCGACCGCTACTCTCTCACCAACTACAACTCCGTGACCTTTGCCACTTCTGGGGCAGGGAAGTCTTACGGCCTCAAACTGGAGATCCTTCGCTCACTCATGTTCGGCGCGGAGGTGATCGTACTCGACCCGGAACGAGAGTACGAATACTTGGCCGAAGCCACCGGTGGTCGCTTCTTTAATATCTCACTTTCCTCTAACCACCACGTAAACCCCTTCGATCTACCGCCGCCAGGGGAAGATGAGGACCCTCGTGATGTTTTGCGCACGCACGTCATTGAGCTTGTCGGCCTATTTCGTCTCATGCTCGGTGGCCTCACCGCCGAGGAAGAGACGCTCATCGACCTAGCGATCCAAGAAACTTACGCTCTCAAGGACATCACCGGCGACACAAACTTCGGTGATATGGAACCCCCGCTCCTGACAGACTTTGAGATGGTGCTCGCTGGTATGGATGGCAGCGCGTCACTTATCACCCGTCTCCAAAAATATACCTCAGGTACCTGGTCGGGCTTCATGAATAAGCCGACCAATGTTGACATCAACCAAAAATTCATCGTCTTCTCGCTCCGTGACATGGAGGATGAGCTAAAGACCATCGCGATGTACATTATTACGAACTACATTTGGGGCTCAATCCGTCGCCGTCTCGCGAAGCGACTCATGGTGATCGACGAGGCGTGGTGGATGATGAAAAGTGAAGACACCGCTTCCTTCCTCTTCTCGCTCGCCAAACGTGGCCGTAAGTACTACCTCGGCATCGCTACCATCACCCAAGACGTGGACGACTTTCTCCGCTCACCGTATGGTGTGCCGATGATCACTAACTCCTCCATTCAGCTCCTTATGAAGCAGTCGCCGACCGCTATCGATAATATTCAAAAGACTTTCAACCTCACCGATGAAGAGAAATTCCTTCTTCTGGAATCAAACGTGGGGGAGGGGATATTCTTTGCTGGCCTGAAGCACGTTGCCATTAAGATCATCGCTTCCTACACCGAAGACCAGATCATCACCTCCGACCCATCGCAGCTACTCCAGATCCAGCGCGCCCGTGAGGAACTACAAGCCTCCCGCACTTAGGGGTGTAGTATACTGATACGTATATGGCGGTACCGCAGCCAGCAGACCGGGGAACGTACGATCGCTCAAGTGAGTCGGGGGCTTTTCCAGCCGCCGCCAATGACCCCCGGTTTGTGCAAAGACCTAACTTGCGCGTGACCAACGTAACTAATACAACTCGCCCTGATACAACGCAGCGTACGGTAGTCCGCCGTACCTCTGCCGATCGTTCTGACCTGCGTGGACCAACTGTCACGCGCAACGTACGAGTCTCCACCATGCCCGGTTCGCATAAAGAGGTTGGTGACAGTGGGCACAAGACCACTGACCAACAGTTCACTGAGAGCTACGCGAAGGCTGGACTTCAACCCTCTTCTCTAGATGATATACCTCCCGGCGCCAACCAAAGACAGTATGACGCTGTTCCCCAGATCACCCGCAGCGCTGGAGGGAGAGAATCCACCGCTTCTGTTCCTGCTGGGGTTTCTAATGAGCAATTACAGTATCGGCAAGCTGCTGGACAGGCGTCCTTCTTAAAGAAGGCAATGCGTAGTAAAGTTTCTTTAGCAAAGACCAACGCGGCTCATATTAAAGCTGCGGCGACCACAGCAAGCATCTATTCCTGGGCAGTTCCTTTGTGGCTGATATTTCAATTACCACTTGCCTTACTTGGCCTGGCCGCGATGATGGTTGGGATCGCTATCGAGACAGCTATTAGAGATTACGCAGTAGCAAAACCGGATGACGGAATCCTTACCTATGCATTTAAAACGGTTGTCGGGGCCGTTTTGGAGGCGGGAACAGCAGTGGTTGGTTATATTACTGGTTTATTTGGTATCGATCTCTCAATTCTCAATCCGCTGAATATCTTCCTCGCCCTACACCTGGTGTTAGTAGGGTATGCCATTATCCTTCTATTTGCGATCTTTTTGATCTACAAATTACGTTTTATGAACCCTTTATTTGGATCAGGTGGCGGCATGAAGACCGGAGCCTTTTTACTTGCCTTGGTTGGTTACTCTGTTCCTATCCTTAATTTGTTTCCTTGGTTCGTACCCTGGACAGTGACCGTCTTCCTTCATCCAAAGTAGAGGATCGGTGTTTTTATAATTGACTGACCGGAAATCTCCACAGTTTTTCCCAACACTATACACAGCCCATCCCCGTTTTTCCCACAGGTTCTTGAAAAAGACCCTCTCGAGAGCTCTCCATCTGATATGATTATGCATATGAGGACCCTTTCACTAATCTTTCTATTCGCAGCCGTTTTTATGGCCGCGCCAACCTACGCACAATTTGATTCTCTCACGTACTCAGGAAATGACTCCGGGCTCGAATTTCAGCCAGAGTTTCCTCAACCAGGAGAACTGGTCACCATCTCCATCAGAGACTACCGGAACAGTAGCTATGGAGCAAAGATAACTTGGGTTCTAGATGGCAAAGTAATTCCAGACGCTGAAAACCAGCGACAGGTGAGTGTTACCGCCGGCGCAGCTGGCGGGTCCCAAAAGATCGAGGCTGTCCTTACTCGTGTGACCGGCTCAAACGATGTCATTAGCGCTGTCCTCCGACCGGTCTACCTCGACATCATTCTCGAACCACAAACCCGAACCCCAGATTTCTATCTCGGTCGGTCCCTCCCCAGCGTTGGCAGTTCGGTAAACGCTACTGTTTTGGTGAGTCAGGGTAGTGGCATCAGAAACACTGACCTCGTCTACACCTGGAAATTGGGGCAGCAGGTGCTCGGTGGTGGCCCACTACGCGGCCAGAACAAGATCTCCTACATCACCCCGGTTGGGAACGGGGAGATCATGTCTGTTCAAGTTTCTGAACTAGGTGGCACCGTTTTGGCTCGCCGAGCTTTCCTAGTACCTTCCGTCGACCCGGTGATCCGCTTCTATGAGGTCAATGCGCTTTTTGGTATAAACAAAAAGGCGGTCACTACCGGGGCTCCCCTTATTAGCAACAGCTTGACGCTGCGCGCCGAACCATACTACCTCGACTCCCGTATCTATAATGACCCGGCCATTTTACAGTGGAAGCTTGGTGGTAGGGAAGCAAGCAACACCAGCAGCAACCCCTACGAGATAGCCTTGCAGCGCACTGGTCTTACTGGTTCGACGCAGTTAGAGTTTCTGGTTCGTGATACGAAGCAGGTCTTACAGGGTGCCCAAGCAACCACGCGCATTAATTACTGATCCTTATGAAACGTCCTCTTTTCGTCATTATTGGAAGCGTCATCGTCCTGGTCCTGATCTTTGTCTGGGTATATATCCTCTTCTTTAGTGAGCCGAAGGTAGGTGATGAGTCTTTTGCCGACCTCGGTTTTGGGGACACTACCGACACTAGCTATGATCCCACTATCGGGACGGGAACTGAAGAGACCGAACCAATCGTTGACGTCTCTGGTCCCGAACGACTCCGCCAACTCACTACCCGTCCGGTAGTGGGGTATCAAGATGTACAAAAGGCCCCTAGTTCGACACCCGCTGTCTACTACGTTGAGTCGGGCACTGGACACATCTTTTCTATCGATCTCGTTTCTGGTGAGGAAAGGCGTATTTCTGGCACCACCATTCCTGCTAGTCGTGAAGCAGTGATCACTCCTGATGGCCAATTCCTCATGGCCCGCTCTGGTTCTGGTAATGGCGCAAAGATTATTGTTGGTGAAATTGACCCTATGCAAGAAAGTGTTTCTATCGGAACCATTGATGAGCGTATCGTCAGTTTTACCGCAACCACCGACAACACTTTCCTCTACGCCGTGCAAACTGGTGACTCGGTGATCGCCAAGGAATATGACCCTACCACTGCTTCAGCTAAGAACCTTTTTACCACCCCCTTCCGCGAAGCGGTCATCGCCTGGGGCAAGAGCGCTGCTGATACACACCACTTCTATCCTAAAGCAGCCGCTCAACTGGAGGGCTACGGATACCAGGTTACGAAGGGAAAGATCGACCGCCTTCCAGCCGATGGGTATGGGTTCTCGCTCCGGGGAAGTAGCGCTGGTGTTCTCTACAGTGAGCAGGTGAACTATGACTACCGGTCCTTTATTTACAATACATCACTCGACACGACATTTCCCGCACCACTTCTTCTCATTCCAGAGAAGTGTGCCGCCCTTACCCTGACACCCGCCAACCTGGTGTGTGGGGGACAATTTGGTATGAATGGTGAATCACTACCAGATAATTGGTACCAGGGCATTATCTCTTTTGCTGATGGTTTATGGCTCATCGATGTTGAAAACGGCTTGGTGGAGGAATTGGTAAATATCACCAGTGAAAGCGGCCGGCAATTGGATGTCACTGGTGTTCTAGTCAGCAGTGATGATCAGCGGCTGTACTTTACCAACTCGCATGATAACTACCTCTGGACACTTGACCGCTCCTTGGCACAATAAGTTAGTTAACCCACCTTTATGAAACAACACTTTCTCATCGCCGCACTCATCACTACCTTTTCTTTCCCGCTTTTTTCTTTTGCAGCGACCTATACACCCTTGGTCGGGATTCCTGGGGTTGATCCAGCCGCTGATTTCAATACCTATATCAACAGCCTCTACGCACTTTCGATCAGTATCGCCGCTCTCCTGGCCGTCATTAAGATCATCATTGCTGGCGTAAAGTGGATGATGACCGACGTAGTCACCACAAAAGGGGAGGCAAAGAAAGATATTCAAGGAGCCCTCATTGGTCTCATTATCGTCATTGCGGCGGTACTTATTTTGAACCAGATCAATGAAGACATAACAAATGTTAACCTTAAATTTGAATCTCCAGTTTCCCCAACCGCTTCTCCAGTTGTAACAACTGCACCTCCCCCCCTACCAGCAGGATACGTGCTGACTCTAACACCAACAGCAAAACTGACCTACTGGACACAAGCTCATAATCTGACCTCAGAACAAGTACAAACAATTATTAATAATTGTAATAAAACACCAAACTCACGAGCTGAATTACCTACTGATTCTAGCGGCACTACTTATCCAAGGTGTCTTACTTTTAGTAGCACGGAATACTCAAAAATGTATAGGAATTGCCTACCAGGCGATTGTAGTACACCAACCCAGAACGTTTTAGACAATTGTGAAAAAGTCCTAAAGGGAAGCTATAAGGTAGATCTTGTTTTAACAAGTTACGGATACTGTACATACCCTGATTAAGTAACAAAAATAATACCAGCATCAGGCTGGTATTATTTTTCTACCGATGCTTTCTAATGAAATATTCCTGGGCGATAGTGACCACGTTGCTCACAAAGAAGTAGAGAGCGATCGCGGCTGAGATGGAGTACGCCACAATCGTAATAAGGACCGGCATCACGTACTTCATTTGGGTATGCATATTGCGCATGAAATCCTCTTTGAGATTTGGCGCGGCCCCTTCTGCCTTTGGTGGGGGAGCGGGCATGGTGAGGGTGACATGAATATACTGCGTGATTCCCGCTCCGAGCGCGAGCAGCAGGCTCTTTTCCGTGATATTGATCAGCCCAAGGAAATCCATCGTCACTTGGGTTGGCGCGGCAATGAACGCATAAAGGAGGGAGAGATTGATATCGGGAAGAGCCACCCCACCGCCGCTGTATACTGAGAAATACAAAGCGATGATGATCGGTATCTGCAAGAATATCAAGGCAATGCTCGCGAGTGGGTTTATCCCCGCATCGCGATAGATCGCCATCATCGCCTGCGCTTGCTGCTGTCGGTCGTCTTTATATTTCTCTTTAATTTCTTTGAGTTTTGGTTCGATCTCGCGGATCACTTTTTGAGTCTTAACCGCCTTAATAGAGAGCGGAAGTAAAATGGTCTTCACGAGGAGGACGGTCGCAATGATGGCTAAACCAACGTCTCCACCGGGGATGATATCAATAAAAAAGACCAGTGCGTTGTAGACTGGGTCGAAAAAAAACGTGTGCCAAATATAACTGAACATAATGGACCTATTCTACGCACTTTTCATCACTTGGGCAATTGCGTTGACTACTTCCTGCTCCGCGGTCTTGCGGGGGAGAGTAGCGAAGGATGGTTTTACGAGGACGATAAAAACACCAGCTGACTGTTGCTCTAACACCTTCCGTAGACTAGCGGAGACCCGGCGTTTGAGCGTGTTTCTACGCACCGCACTTTTAGCCACCTTCTTGCCCACCACCACCGCTACTTTCAGGTTGGGGTTGGGGTAGGGGAACGTGATAACAGTGAGGTGTTTGGTGTGCCGGCGCGCACCCACACCAAAAAAATGGGTGAATTCAGACTTGGATAAACGTTCGCTCTTTTTAAACATATCGTCCGTTCATAGTAGCCTAGAGTGCAGATTTTGTTAAACTCACCGCCGATACATAGCGCTAAGGAGGCGCTATGTACTGGCGTAAATTCGCAATAGTCGCTTCGCTCGTTTGCTCATTTAAAAAAAGCTCATTACTGAGCTTTTTTCACCGTGAGCTGGGCTCGACCCTTTCGTCGGCGGGCGAGGAGGACCTTTCGTCCGGTCGGACTCTCGGCACGCACCAAAAAGCCGTGGGTGGTGGCTCGCTTGCGCTTACTTGGTTGATAGGTTCGTTTTGACATACCTGTAGAATTAGTACCTGGGAACTATACAGGAATATATAAATAATTCAATAGGGTAGGTCACTTTTATAGTTATTAACAGTTTATACACAGTTGCATTTTTGGTTTCAAAAAATCGGCTGGAAAAATCGATTTTGGGTGATTTCATTTACAGTTTCCGCCACAGCGGTATAATGCAAATCACCGTACGATCTTCGTTTGATTATGAACTCACTCTCACACTCAGCCACCAACAGCATTGTCCACACCGAACAGGTAGACGTAAAGCAACTCTGGGATGACGCACTGGTGAAGATCGAGCTCTCTATCACCACCGCAAATTTCAAAACTTGGTTCCGCGACACCTACATCATCGCGCTTGAAGATGGGACCGCTACTATCGGTGTACCGAGTGTCTTTGTGAAAGATTGGTTGCAAGACAAGTTTCACACCATGATCCTAAAGACCCTCCGCGATCTCACCCCCTACGTACGGAGTGTTGAGTACACCGTGGCGCAGCGTAGTGACCGAAAGCAAGAGGCGACGAAGAACCAAATGGTGAACGCTGCGCTCCCCCTCGAAGACTACTACATCAACAAGAGCGACAATCTCAACCCGAAATATTCATTCGAAACTTTTGTGGTCGGCCCCTACAACGCGCTTGCCCACGCCGCAGCCCGTACCGTCAGCGAGAAGCCTGGCATCACCTACAATCCACTCTTCATCTACGGCAAGACTGGTCATGGTAAGACCCACCTCATTCAAGCAGTGGGGAACCAAATAAAAAAGACGGGAAAGAAGGTTTTTTATGTCACCAGTGAGCGCTTCGCGGTCGATTACTTCAACGCGCTCCAAAGTGGTAGCGCGAATAGTTTCAAAGACCGCTACCGACAGTACGATGTGTTGATCATGGACGATGTGCAATTCTTGGCCACTAAGGAGAAGACTCAGGAAGAGCTATTTCATCTCTTCAACGCCCTGCACGACAACAACAAGCAGATCGTCTTCTCGAGCGACCAGCACCCAGCACTCCTCAATGGCATGGAGGAACGTCTCCAGTCACGCTTTGCCCAGGGAATGATCGTCGACCTACCTGCTCCTGACCTAGAGTCTCGAGCAGCTATCCTTCGCGCTAAGGCGGCACAAAATAGCATCATGCTCAATGATGATGTGGTTGAGCACCTAGCCCAGACCATTGAGGGTAACGTACGTGAACTTGAGGGAGCTCTCAACACCATCATGTGTCAGTCCCAGCTACTTGGCCGCTCACTCATGATCGATGAGGTACGCGCCATCATCAAGAACAGCTCTCGACCACGCAAGACTCTCGCTATTACTGATGTGGTAGAAAAAGTGGCGCGCTACTACGACATCGATCAGGCAAGTATCTACGAAAAGACTCGTCGCAAAGAAGTAGTGAAGCCCCGCCAGATCATCATGTACATCCTTCGTGAAGATTTCCAAGTCTCCTATCCAGCCATTGGGAAAAAGTTAGGGGGGCGCGACCACACCACCGTCATCCACTCCTGTGAAAAGATCAAAGAGGAGTTGAAAAGAGATACCGAACTAGAAGAAGAGATCACCCAAGTACGTTTACTGCTGAAGTAGGGAGTATCTGTATACTTATCAAAAAAGCGCTTATTTTAAGCGCTTTTTTGATCACTTGTTAATTGTTGATAACAATTTGGATAACTGAGGATAACACCCAAGGTACCCTGTGAGTTCTCTCAATGGAGACTGTAGATGGGTCTGTATAAAGAGAGAACTTATCCTCAGTTGTGTGCAATTTCCAAGAGGCTGACGCGTTACTCACAGTACTATCCCCGCTCACCCCCACTGAGTACACACCCCCACCAGGATAGCGATAGGCACTCACAGTAAGCAGTACGCCATATTTTCTACTTTTGCACACTTCCACACCCCTAATAGTAAGCAGTAAAATAGGCTACAATAAAGATATGGAGATAACTATTCCACATAGAGAACTTATTCGAGCGCTAGAGTTGGTGAGTCGCATTAGTACCAAACACATTACGTTACCGATCCTGCAGTGTGTTCGTCTGGAGGCAAAGGGTGAGACTGTGACACTGCAGGCTACCAACCTCGAGATCAGTATGGAAATACCTATTCCCGGGACAGTGGCAGAGGAGGGGGTGGTGGCAGTTCCGGCACAGATATTTTTACAGAGCGTACAGTTCATTACCGAGAGGGAGGTTACCTTGCGGACAGAGGATCAAGTCTTACAGCTTGAATCAGCGCGGACTAACACATCGATCAAGACCTTTTCTGTTGATGAATTCCCGGTGCTGAACCAACTTCACGGCGAGGAATCAAAACTGCAGGGAGCTGGTTTTTCTTTTGGTATCAAGAGCGTGGCGTTTGCGGCCTCACAGACATCTATTAAACCAGAGCTTGGTAGCGTTTTCATTCAGCAAAAGAAAGAGCATTCACTTACTTTTGTAGCAACGGACTCTTTTCGACTGATGGAAAAGACCGTGTCGCAGAAAGGTCTCGTGTTTGAACAGTCAATCATGATCCCACAAAAGAATGCGGTGGAACTAGCGCGGGTCTGTGATGTGGTGGGGGAGGATCCAGTGTTCATCACCAACGACAACCAATGCGCACTACGCTTCCCTAGTGGGGTGTATATCTCCTCTCGGCTCGTGACCGGTAGTTTCCCTGATTATGTGCAGATCATTCCAAAGGAGTTTGTTACGCATGTGACCGTTCTTAAGGACGACCTGGCCCGTTCCTTTAAGAAGACTAATATCTTTTTAAATAAATTCCGCCAAGTCTCACTCTTGGTGACTGAGCAAGACCTGACTATCTCTTCTCATAATAATGACGTTGGTCACACAACCGATACTGTGCGCGCAAAAGTAGAGGGGGAGGAACTGTCACTCAGTTTCAATCAACAGTACATCATGGACCCTCTCATGCACATCAATGATGATTCAGTGAAGATGAGTTTTGCAGGCATTGGCCGCGCTATGATCATGCAAGGGGTGAGTGATACTAGTCTCCGGTACCTAGTGATGCCAATGAACAAATAACCGCTCATGCAAGACTACAAAGCACCATTAGCGATGAAGCAGCTGGGTGACCTGTTTGAGAAGTATAAGAACCGGTTCAAGCCACCACAGAGCACAGTGGAGAAGGCTTGTGTGGAGGTTATTAAAGAGGTGACCGGGTTTGAGATAGTCCCTGCGCAAGTTGTCTATACCGTGAGTACTAAAACAGTATCGATCCAAGTTCCGAGTTTGCTAAAGACCGAGTTGCGCCTGCAGCAAGAAAAGATATTAAAAGGATTAGAAGCACGATTAGGAAAAGGCGAGGCCCCAATACATCTCCGTTAAAGAGGAAGCATCGCTACTCCTCGTCTTCTGCGGGACTAGTTGTCTCCTCTACTGGTGTCGCTGTCTCGAGGAGAGCGCCAAAAGTTTCTTCCTTCCACTGCTGCACCCCGTACTCCCAGTTATCGTACTGTGGGTCATTGCGAGGATTAGCCGGGTAGCCACCTAGAGGGTCGTCCTTGTCGACGAAGTGGAGGATGGAATGGATATTGTTGTAGATGGTGTTCAGGTCCATGGCCGGCGTTTCACCACCTCCATCACCTTCTGGAGAAGTGGGATTCTGGGCTAGTTGTATTATGAGTGAAGCATCAACATAATCACCACGAATGATCGGCTTTACTCCAGCCGTGTTGATCTGGGGTTGTGGGAAGGTCTCAGTTGGTAATTTTTCCAAAGCGACATCAATGAACTCGCGCCAGAGTGGGGTAGTGATGAGACCAGAGAGTCCTTTCATGGGGGCGTTGTCATTATTGCCACACCAAGCCCCTACCGCGATATTTGGCGCATAGCCCATGATCCAAGCATCACGGAAGTTGTTGGTGCTACCAGATTTTGCAGCGACGTCTCGGTTGGGGAAATTGATCTGAGAATTCGAACCCCAAAGTGGGGTGCGAGCGACGTTGTCAGAGAGAACATCGCTCACCATTGCCGCAACATTCTCTTCCACTACTCGAGTGGTGCGAACGGCTGGCTCATCAATGATGTTGCCACGATTATCCTCAATACGGAGGATCGAACGCGGTTCGGCTTTTACACCATTATTAGCGAAGACACCGTACGCGTAGGTCATATCAAGGAGACGTACCTCACCACCACCCAGTACAAGGGTAAGTCCATAGCGGTCAGGGTCGGTGAAGGTGGAGATGCCCATATCGGTAGCAAACTTGAGCGTGTCTTTTATACCAGCTAAGTAGAGGGTCTTCACCGCGGGAATATTCAAAGATTGCGCCAGAGCGTTGCGCATACTGATCGGCCCGACAAACTTATTGTTGTGGTTGTTGGGTGCGTAGCAGGGAGATTCTGAGCTACGACTCCAAGGGTCACACTGTGGGGAGAATTGGGTGGCGACATCAAAGAGTATGGTGTTGGGGAGGTAGCCTTTTCGAAACGCGTTGGCATACACAAATGGTTTGATCGCTGAGCCAGGCTGGCGGTAGGCGAGGGCGATGTTGAAATTTCCCTCAACTTCTTCACTAAAGTAATCACGTGAGCCGACCATGACCAAAAGGTCACCAGTCTTCGGGTCGGTAGCGACGAGGCCGGCATTGGAGGCGTTGAATCGTTCAGTGTTAGTAGGAACCTTTTCTGCCACGATCCGCTCTGCCTCCTTCTGAAGCTCCCAATCGAGAGAGGTTATGATACGAAGCCCTTGTGAGGCGAGCATGTCCTCATCAAAGCGACGAGCGAGCTGGTCGATGATGTACATGACGAAGTGGGGCGCACGAATGCCGGTGACTGCCTGGGGTTGGAATTCGACGGTTGTATTCTTTGCTTCCTCATACTCATCAACGGTAATGAAGCCGTTGGAGCGCATGCGGTCAAGAACCAGCTGCTGTCGCTTGTCGAGTTCAGCTCGGTTGTTACCGTAAGGAGAAAAATAGGTTGGTGCCTGAGGAATGGCTGCGAGGTAGGCCGCTTCCGGGAGTGTCAGGTCGCTCGCTTTTTTTCCAAAGAAGGACTGTGAAGCTTCCTCTACACCGTAAATAGTGCCACCATATGGGGCTTCATTGAGATACACTTCAAGGATCTCATCCTTCTCTAGTATCTGCTCGAGCTTGATGGAGAGAATAGCTTCCTTGACCTTACGGCTCAGCTTCTTGTCGCGATCGAGCAAGGCGTTCTTGATGACCTGCTGGGTGATGGTGGATCCTCCTTGGCCACCGAGAAGGTCGCCTTCAGTGAAGTTTGCAATCGCAGCGCGAGCGATCGCTTTAAAGTCGATGCCGATATGGTTATAGAATTGGTCATCCTCGATCGCAACGGTAGCATTTTTGACATGACGTGACATGTCTGAGAAGGGGATGATCGTGCGCCGGACGTCTTGGTGAAGGTCGTAGAGTAATATCTCACCAGTACGGTCGTAGATCTTGGTTGATTGGAGAACACGCCGCTCTTCAAAAGCAGATAGGTCTGGTATCTCTAGAGTAGATACCCAGATCAAAATGGTGGCTGAGACGATAATAAAAGCCGCCAATCCAAAGACAAAAATGTCTATGATCACTTCTTTCCAGTTCTTTCGTAGCCAGGCGAAAATTTTCATATCCTATGTTATATAGCCAATACTAGCACGAGTTGTCTAGACAACTTAGTACGATTGTGTGATAGAGTTGTTTCAATATGAGTCTAGCACAAGAACTTCAAGCCCGAGGTTTTATTCACCAAATATCCGGACCCTCCCTGGAGGCAATTATCGATGGGGAACCGCGTACTATCTACCACGGCATCGACCCGACCGCTGATTCAGCTCATGCGGGAAATTTCGTGGTTTGGATGGTGCTGCGACACCTCGCACATGCCGGCCATAAGATCGTGTTCTTGGTCGGGGGTGGCACGGGTATGATCGGGGACCCAAAACCGGACGCGGAGCGCCAGCTAAAAGACACGGCTTTGGTAGCGGAAAATGTGGCAAAGATCAAAAAACAAGCAGAACAGTTTTTTGCCAGTTACGACATAGAGTTTGTAAATAACTTGGAATGGTTGGGAGAGCTGAAGCTCATCGATTTCTTACGGGATGTCGGCAAGCACTACACCATCAATGAGCTCATCAAAAAAGATGCTATTGCCACCCGACTCGCGAGCGACACTGGCCTTTCGTATACCGAATTCGCCTACCCTTTGCTGCAGGGGTACGACTACCTACAGCTGTTTGAGACCAAGGGTTGTACGGTACAGGTCGGCGGCTCTGACCAGTGGGGAAACATCGTTTCCGGAGTAGAGCTGATTCGTCGCAAGAAGCAAGCTGAGGTGTATGCCATCACCGTGCCACTCATTATCGATAAAGCTACCGGCAAGAAGTTTGGTAAGAGTGAGGGGAATGCGGTGTGGCTTGATCCAGAAAAGACCTCACCCTACCAGTTCTACCAATTCTGGCTCAATGTCGACGACGAGAGCGTGTTGGAACACCTGCGACGATTCACGTTCTTGCCCTTGGAGCAGATCGAAGAAGTAAAGCGAGATTTCGAAATGAACCCCGGCACTCGAGCGGCTCAGAAGACCCTCGCGTTTGCGGTGACAGAACTCGTGCATGGTACAGAAGCCGCTGCCGCGGCACAAAAAGTTTCCCAGATGTTGTTTGGTGAGGGTTCACTGAAGGACTTGTCTGAACTAGAGCGAGAAGTACTGCTGCAAAACGCACCAGTGAATGAGGTTGCATCAGGAACGGCTGTGGTAGATGTCTTGGTGGAAACCGGCCTAGCTTCCAGTAAACGGGAAGCGAGAACTTTCCTTGAGAGTGGTGCGGTTACGGTGGGTGGTGAGAAGATAGAAGGAGTTGATTCAGTACTGACCAGAGCACAAGCCGAAGGTGGCTTGGTTCTACTCAAACGAGGAAAGCGGCAGGTGTGTGTTGTAAAGATCCAGTAAAAAGAAAAGAGCGCCCTTGGGCGCTCTTTTCTTTTTACATCTCGTCGATATCATCAAAGGTGTCGAAGTCTACATCCTCAGCGTCATCCTCAAGTTCTTCGTCTGCGCTAGTTTCCTCTTCCTCGTCATCTTCCTCTTCCTCGTCACTTTCCTCAGCTGTTTCGCTGATGTGGCCGAACCCAGCTAGCTCATCCTCCCCAAGGTCTTCCTCGGTCTCACTGACTTCAGCCAAGAGGTCATCATCTAATGAAGCGTCCTCGTCCTCTTCTGGAATTTCCACCTCCTCTTCCTCATCATTTCGAAAGTTGATCATAGATAATGCGTTAATACCTAGTTTGTATCAAAGATGTATCACTCTGACAATAATTTAGTGTGTATCAGTTTTACCTCCCGCTGCGGGTCGTTTTTATAGTTTCGACCCGACATGCTGGGGGGTAGTTTACTAGCTGTCGCGTCCAATCGCAAGTGAGTACTTGCGACTGGAACCGCCCCGATTATAGTTTAAGCGGCGCCCTACCAAAAACAACCAAAATAAC
>CAZFSB010000001.1:69304-71613 GCA_964521645.1 uncultured Candidatus Saccharibacteria bacterium
CCCCCGCTGGGTTTTTTTTTTTTTTTTACCACCCGACTGGTGGGGGGTTTTTTTAATTGGTGTCGCTACATTTCTAATTTTTTTACTTTGTTTTCCCCGCGACGCTATGAGAGTTTCAGCGGAGCCGAACCATAAACTAGCAAAATACCCAGATCCTAAAAATAAAACTTTTTATTTTTAGGTATTTTTACTAGTTGTTGCCCAACCCCGCAAGGGATAGCATGAAGTGTGCTTAGTGGCTTCTACCGTGGTGCGCTAGGCAGGTGATGCCAACCGCGATCGCATCGTATTCATCATCGAGTGCCTTAGGGGGAGCGGCGGGAACCAAACGCTTGACCATATCGACGACAGCACCTTTGTCACTCTTCCCATAACCGGTCACCGCTATCTTGATCTCCTGTGGACCAAACTCATACACGGCACAGTCTGTGGTCTTGGCCAGGTAAATAAGGACACCGCGTACCTGCGCGACTCCCATCGCAGTCTTCTGGTTTTGGTTAAAAAATAGTGTTTCGATCGCGAGGGTGTTCGGGTGATAGGTTTCAAGAAGATTGAGAAAGTGGGTTCCGATGACGCTAATGCGTTCGTTCAAAGACTGCTTCTTGTCGGTTTCAATGCAGCCTGAGTACAGCAACGACTCTGCTCCATTGGCCATTTCAAGAACAGCTATTCCAAGTCGGTCATATCCGGGGTCGACTGCGATCACTCTCATATAAGGAGAGTATAGCGGGCGCTGGTCAAAAGAAAAAGCGCCCGGTGGGCGACTTTCCATGGGGCAATGTTTTTCTTTTGACCAGCGCCCGCTACCCAAGATCTGGAGTATCGGCGGTGGTGTAGACACTGGTCACATCTTCTTGCTCCTCGAGCGCTTCGATGAACTCAGCAAGCTTTTCTCCAGTCCCATCATCCAATTCCATGGGACTGGAAGGGATATACCCCTCAGCGGTCTTTGTAAAAGCCCAAGCAGCCGAGCCGGGAGTACCAAGCGCCAAGCCAGCTTTGGTGAAGATGTGCTTGATCTCCGGGGCGGTGCGGTTGTTGTTGTCGGTAACAGCCTCAATGAGCATGGCGACCCCGCCCGGGCCATAACCCTCAAACAGTACCTGTTCCAGGGCTGCGCCGCCGACACCGCTACCTTTCGCGATCGCGCGCTCGATGTTCTCTTTGGGCATTGAATCCTTCTTGGCGCGTTCCACTGCTGCTACGACGTTAGCTGAATTGGGGTCACCACCGGCTTTGCGTGCTTCCATGGTGATAAGCATCGCGTGCTTAGAAAATATCTTACTCTTCTGTGCATCAGTAGCAGCTTTCTTATGTTTGATCTTGCTCCATTTATTGTGTCCGGACATAGGTTATTGATTACTAACTTGAATATGAGTGTACGCCTCAGGGCTGGCGACGCGCCCGCGGGGGGTGCGTTCGAGAAGGCCGTGGCGGATGAGGTAGGGTTCGATGACATCTTCGATGGTGGATGGCTCTTCACCGGTAGCGGCCGCGATGGTGTTGAGCCCGACCGGGCCACCATTGAACTTGTGAATGATCGCCTCCAGAACGGCCCGGTCGGGCTTCCCGAGACCAAGCGAATCTATCTCCAAGAGATCAAAGGTCTTGTCGACAATCTCATCAGTGAGTTCGCCGCCTTCCAGCTGCGCCAGATCGCGGCAGCGTTTCAAGAGATAGTTGGCGGTACGTGGGGTGGCCCGACAACGTTTGGAAATGCGTTCGAGTATCGTCGGCGTGGTGGCGACTCCCAAGAGTTCGGCGGAGCGCTTTAGAATAGTGGCAATCTCTTCATCAGTATAGAAGTCCAAACGGAAGGTGCCTCCAGAGAAACGAGACCGCAGTGGGGAAGAGAGGAGGGAGATGCGCGTGGTAGCGGCGACCATGGTGAATGGTGGGAGCTCGAGCTGTACCGTGCGGGCCGAAGGTCCTTTACCAATGATGATATCGAGTACTCCCGATTCCATGGCTGGGTAGAGCACCTCCTCGATGCTCTTGGAGAGGCGGTGGATCTCGTCGATGAAAAGGACGTCACCTGGGGAGAGATTAGTGAGAATGGCAGCGAGGTCGCCGACCCGCTCAATGGCCGGACCAGAAGTGATCTTCATGTTGGTGCCTAGGGTCTTAGAGACCAGGTTGGCCAGGGTGGTCTTGCCCAGTCCTGGTGGGCCATATAAAAGAATATGTTCGGCGGCATGGCCGCGCTCACGGGCGGCTGTGAGTAGAATACGTAGGTTTTCCTTGGTTTTTTGCTGACCAATGTATTCCTCCCAGGTCTGGGGGCGCAGCGTGCGGTCGAGGCCACTAGC
>CAZFSB010000002.1:0-29721 GCA_964521645.1 uncultured Candidatus Saccharibacteria bacterium
TGGCATCGATCGTGCCGTGCTTACTCTCAAACTCAGAGATCTGGTGGGTAAGGTACTGCTGCAGACGCTTGGTGTGCTGCGGAGTTAGTGAGTAAATGGTTCCCTGACTACCTGACGTAAGTGCCATCACGAAATATTCAGGAGTGAAGGCAACACTGACGCTTTCGCAGAATAATTTTGGCGCTTTTTTAAGATCATCTTGTTTCATACCCTCAGTATAGCAAACTATTGCAATTCACGATAAGAAGCGCAGAATACTAGTAGAGTATTAGTGGTATAAGACTAATCGCTATGAAAACAAAAATGTTCATGACGCTAGTACTGTTGCCGACGCTAGTGTTTTCTGCCGCCTTTGCGGCTCCTACTACCGCCAACGCGGCCTGTAGTTATAATGGCTACTTTCACTCACAGGGAAAGTGTGGTCATTCGTGGGGACCATTCATGTTTGGACAGCCCTTCGTGGGGTACGGTTCGAACTCACTTGAACAGTACATTGCGTACCTTCAAGACCTGATCGAACAGCTTCAGGAACAGGTCGACGAAGATCAAAACAAAGATGATGAACCAGAGCTGACCACAAGGTCCGTGCTCAACATTTCTGACGACTCCGCCACGCTTCGCGGAGCGGTCGATATGAACGACTACCGTAACGGGCGAGTATTCTTCGTCTACGGCGAAGACGAGAGCGATGTCGAAGACATTGCTGAAGATTTCACAACTTACGCTGATATCGATGAAAGTGGTGACGACCTTCAGAAGGTTCTCGTTGATGATGACCTCGACAATAGTGCCAGCTACTCACGCACCGTGAGCGGCCTCGACGATAATACAGATATTTACTACAGCATCTGTGTCGAGTATGAGGACGCCGATGACGATGACGTGATCAAGTGTGGGGAAGTGCGCTCTTTTGAGACCGAATGATAAACTAAACGAGTTGGAAAGGGCCCGGCACAAGTGCCGGGCCTTTTTCTTTGCACCGCCAGCGAGCTTGACAAAATGCTGATTACTGTTAGAATGCGAATAGCTTTGTTCAACCTCATTAAAGGAGAACGACATGTTCGCTCATGCTATTGCCCAGACCTTCCAAAAGCGAAACTTTTTGGAAGAATTCTTTGCTCCCGTACCAGTGGAGCAAAGATATTGTCCCGTGAATGATCATTCACGAGGGCCGGCGCAATATCTTGAACGACATGAACCAAACCCTGCCCTCGTGGCAGAAGAACAGTCGCACGTTAGCGACCAGACCCTTGATGACCAGGATCTCTGGGACTACATCAGAGAGTCGATCGCGGACGTTGTTCCAAACCCCAAAACAGTAGATGTAACAAAGGCAACTGCCTTTCATAACGTGACGAGCAAACAGTTGCCATCTTGCTATCACGAGACTGGTGAAGTCCTTATGTGGAACTATCGATATGTTCCCAGAGACCACCCGGCGCGACAACACTGCGGAGAAGGTCCGTTTCTCGTCATTCACGACCAGAGCTACATCACAATGCGTCACATGAAGGGTTCCTATATGGAGCCTGGGATGGATCGTCTCGTTCTTATGAACTTACGAACCCGGGTGCTGATCATTGCTCACGGCGGCTACTTCTCAGAAAGGAAACGTGTCTCGCTGCAATATCGGTTAGCCGATGCCAACTATACCCCACGCCTTTCGAGGAGTGCAGTATGAACAACTTCAATGACCAAGCCTCGCTTGGTCATTTTCTTTATCTGTTCCCAAAAACACTAATGTGGAGTACGATTTAGATGAACTACCTTACTAGGATAATGCAAAACTATGGAAAATCATTCCGCAAAACATTTTGTACTACAGCTCGGTTCGCTCGCGAGCTTGTATCTTTCACTCAGCTTCTTACTCGTGCTCATCTTTGGATTGGTAAACCTCACCTTTCCTGACGCCGCCGAGGGTATCTGGGCGATCGAGAATGCCAATAGCCAGATCCGTATCGGCATTGCAATGACTATCGTGTTCTTCCCAACTTACCTTATTCTCACCCGGCTAGTGAATAACATGAGACGAAAAGAGCACGACAGCAACTACCTTAGCTTAACGAAGTGGCTCATCTACCTCTCACTACTTGTCGGCGGGGCTGCCCTCCTCGTTGATCTTGTGGTGGTCATCAACACCTTCCTTGAGGGCGAGATCTCACAACGGTTCGTACTCAAAGCGCTAGCTGTCCTTCTCGTGATCGGTTCAGCGTCATACTACTACCTCATGGATGCGCGCGGGTACTGGCTCAGTAACGAGAAGCGCTCGATCATGTATGGGGCAGTTGCAGGCGTTATGAGCATCATCTTTGTTGTTCTTGGTTTCGTGGCTATTGATGCGCCGGCCGAAGTACGAGAAAAGAAGTTGGACATGACTCAGATCTCGGATCTGCAAACCCTACAGTGGCAAATTCAAGACCACCTCGTCATGCAGGGTACTCTACCGGCGTCACTTGATGAGCTCCCAAGTGGAATGATTCTAACTGCTCCCGAGGGGAGAACCGCCTATCGTTATGAACTTACGGAGAAAGGTTTTCATCTGTGTGCCACCTTCGCAGCCGCATCGGATAAGAGCGAGTACTACTACGGCATGCCAGCGATCGCACCCGAGGCAAAGTCTCCGGTTATCCTGAATCCCGACAATTGGGAACATGGCGCAGGGGAGTGGTGTTTTGAACGAGCAGTGAAGTAAAGTTGACTGATCGTAAGGCCGGACGCGCGAAGCGCGTCCGGCTTTTACTTTGACTATTTCCACAATGATGGCAAAATGACCTTTACATTACTGGGTAAGAGAGGACTTCATGCATAAGCGTTTTGACCATAAGGAAATCGAGCAGAAGTGGCAGAAGCAGTGGCAAGCCGATGGTCTGTACGACCTAGGGGAGCGGGATGAGAACAGGGAAAAGGAGTACGTCCTTGTCGAGTGGCCATACCCATCCGGCAATCTCCACATCGGTCATTGGCACGCCTTTGCTGTGCCGGATATCTATGTCCGCTACCGTCGCATGAACGGTGTGCAGGTGCTCTACCCGATGGGTTTTGATGCCTTTGGACTACCGGCAGAGAACGCCGCGATCAAGCACAAACTCAATCCACGCGAGTGGACGGAAAGCAACATGGCGTACATGCGCAAGCAGCTTGAGAGCATGGGCAATGCTTTTTCATGGGATAAGACCACTTCTTCGACCGACCCAGAATACTACAAGTGGACCCAGTGGATGTTTACAAAATTCTTTGAGAACAACATTGCGTATCGTGGTGAAGGAGTCGTGAACTGGTGTCCGGGCTGCCACACGGTCATTGCCAATGAGCAGGTGCAGTCAGACAACACCTGTGAGCGCTGCGACAGTATCATTGAGAAGAAGAAAATGCCGCAGTGGATGATCCGCATCACTGATTTTGCTGATGAACTCATCGACGACATCGAGCCCCTCAACTGGCCTGAACACATCAAGGAATCCCAAAAGAATTGGATCGGGCGAAGTAAGGGCGCTGAAATTGATTTTCAGCTTTCGGTAGGGGAGGCAGTGACTGTTTTCACCACCCGACCTGATACGCTCTTTGGAGCGACCTATTTGGTACTAGCACCAGAACATGAACTCGTACAAAAATACAAAAGCCAGATCCTTAACTGGACTGAGGTAGAGCAGTACATCAAGACCAGCAGCCAAAAAGCTGAAGCTGATCGCCTTGATGCGAGTAAAGAAAAAACTGGTGTGAAGCTCGAAGGCATCACTGCCACCAACCCTGGAAGCAACGAGCAAATTCCTGTCTACATTGCTGACTATGTCCTCGCTGGCTATGGTACTGGCGCCATTATGGCCGTACCGGCTCATGATGAGCGTGATTTTGCGTTCGCGAAGAAGTTCGCTCTTCCAGTAGTTCAGGTCATCACTGGAGAAGGCGACCTGCCACAAGCAATTTCTGGCGGTCTCACTAATTCAGGCGAGTATACCGGCATGGATTCTGAAGAGGCAAAGATCGCTATCACTGAAAAGGTTGGTGGAAAAATGACCAATACCTACCGTTTGCGGGATTGGTCTATTGGACGGCAGCGTTACTGGGGGACACCGATCCCGATCGTGTATGATCCGGAAGGGAAGGCGCATCCAGTGCCGCTAGAGCATTTGCCGTGGCGCCTCCCCGAGGACGTTGACTTCACCCCGACCGGCGAGGCGCCACTTGCCAAGTCTGCTGAACTCAAACGCCGCACTGAGGAGATATTTGGTGCTGGTTGGACACCAGAAGTGGAAACGATGGACACCTTCGTTGATTCATCTTGGTACTACCTGCGCTATATCGACAATCACAATACTGCTGAATTTTCGAGCAAGGAAGCCCAACAGACCTGGATGCCAATTGATATCTACTTTGGTGGAGCAGAGCACAACACCATGCACTTGCTGTACTCACGATTTTGGCTGAAGGCACTGAAGCGGCTCGGCCTGGCAGAACAGGCAGAGCCGTACGCAAGGCGTGTAAATCGTGGACTCATTCTTGGTCCCGACGGAAACAAGATGAGTAAAAGCAAAGGAAACGTCGTTGATCCAGATGAGCAAGTGGAGCGCGTCGGTGCTGATACAGTGAAAATGTACCTGGCGTTCATGGGGCCGTACGGTGAGATGGCAAATTACCCGTGGGACATGGGAGGCATTGCCGGATTGCGACGCTTCCTAGAGCGCGTATACGGACTTTCTGATCATCTTAAGGTTGAGATGAGCGAAGGTGAGCAAAATCTCCTCCACAAGACGATCAAGAAAGTGACCGAAGATATCAAAGTCTTCAAGTTCAATACTGCTATCAGCGCGATGATGATCTTTGTGAATCAAGTCGAAAAGACTGGCCTAACAAAAGAGTCGTATGAGATATTCTTGCGTCTGCTTGCGCCGTTCGCACCGCACGTAACGGAAGAGCTGTGGGCGATGGCCGGAAATTCGTCGAGTATTCACTCGACAGAATTTCCGGCCTATGACCCCGACCTCGCTAAAGACGACCTTGTCACGATTGGCGTCCAGATCAACGGCAAGATGCGCGGGGAAGTAACCATTGCCCCCACTGCAACCGAGGCTGAGGCTCTCACCGCGGTACACGATGTTCCAGCCCTACAAGTCAGACTATCGGGAAGCGAAGTTAAGAAAGTAATCTACGTACCCGGCCGGATATTGAACCTTGTCATTGCCGAGTAGTGTGCTACACTCAAGGTGTTGACCAACTCTGCGCCGCATGTTATAAATTCTGCCACGCATTGAAGATTGAGCAAGAACCCAACCTTCTATTTATCATGATCACATTCAAACCGAAACAAATAACTAAAACACTTCTCGATGTCCTACCGGAGCGTGCACGCGACGTGCTTGAAAAGCGCTACGGGCTCGGGAAAGACGGGGAAACCTATACCCTCGAAGCGATCGGTCAGTCGTACGGCATCACCCGTGAACGAGTTCGCCAGATCGAAAATTACGGTATCCAATCGATCCAAAAGTCAGAGGCCTACAAGAAGCACTACGAACTGTTCGTAGAGATGCAGAAGCTCATCGATCAACTCGGGGGCGGACTCATCGCTGAACACGTTCTTCTTGATGAACTTGCTGAAGATCCAGTGGTCCGAAACCACCTCTATTTCTTGCTCGTCGTTGGTGATCCTTTCTATAAAAGCAAGGAGAATCCCAATTACACGCACCGCTGGTTCACTGAGCGAAAGGTGGCTGAAGCGGTTGAAAAAGCCCTCCAGAGCGTCTACCGCAGCCTCAGCCCAGATGAGCTTGTGAGTGAACACGAGATCGTCAGTCGTTTCCGCAACGAACTCGCTGATATCGCCACTGATCATAACGAGGAAGTTCTCAAGCGTTGGCTATGCATCTCAAAGCAGATCGGCCGCAACCCGCTCGGTGACTGGGGACCATCAGATAGTCCGAATATCCGTGTTAAAGGGATCCGCGACTACGCCTACCTCGCCGTGAAGCGCCATGGATCACCGATGCACTTCAGAGAGGTCGCGGAGGCTATCGAAGAACTGTTTGGACACAAGGCACACATTGCCACCACCCACAACGAACTCATCAAGGACCCTCGCTTCGTCCTCGTCGGCCGCGGTCTCTACGCACTCACCGAGTGGGGCTACACCGCCGGAGTCGTCAAAGATGTACTCCGTGAGATACTCGCGCAAGATGGCCCACTGTCTCGCGAAGAGATCATCGATAAGGTCAGAAAGGAGCGTTACGTAAAAGATAATACGATCCTGGTTAACCTACAGGACACCAATCTTTTCAAGCGATTGGCAAACGGCTCCTACACGCTTGCCGAATAACTGAAATAGATGCGAGACTGGAAATCCTCCAGTCTCGCATTTTTCGTAGTGTACAATATATTCCATGGGTTCAGTCTTCAAAACGATCTTCGGCGCCATCATGGTACCCCTCTTTTTCTTCATTGCCTTGGGGATCATGTTCTATGTCTTCTCTCTCATGCAGGTAGACTTTGAGCCGATCCTTACCGTCATCATTATCTTATCCCCGATCTGGTTGCCGTACGCCCTTTTCTATATCACCTTTGAGATGTGGATGTGGTCAGTTCATGAGAAGTTCAAGTTCGAGAATGGACGCAGTACTCTACGCATCAAACTTCCGCAAGAGGTGCTCAAGTCGCCAGAAGCGATGGAGAGCGTCCTGACCCAGATATTCAATCCTAATGGTCCTGACAACCTGATGCAGACCTACCTTGATGGCAAGCACCCACTGGTCTCTAGTCTAGAGATCGCTTCTATCGGTGGCGAGGTACGTTTCTATGCCAATGTCCCGACGAAAAAGGTGAAGAATGCTCTGGAGTCTCAGCTGTACGCGCAGTATCCGGGTATCGAGGTGACCGAGGAGCTGATCGACTACACCGCCGAGATCAAGTGGGACCCGAAACGATGGGACATGCTCTCATTCCATATCGTGAAGAAGAGTAAGTCAAAGGATGACGATGTCCTCCCGATCAAGACCTACATCGATTACGGTCTCGACAAACAGCCGAAGGAGGAGCTCAAGTTTGAGCCAATGTCACCACTCCTCGAACACCTCGGCACTGCCAAACCACACGAACGGATCTGGATCCAGATACTGATGACCCCCCACGCGAAAAAGAGTTTCAAGACCGGAAACCTGGGGAAGGTTGATACCTGGGAGTCCTCCGCTAAGAAGAAGATAGATTCCTTGATGGGTCGAGACAAGATCGGTTTAGGAACGGAAGAAACCGAAAGCCGACCAGTGCTGACCAGTGGGGAGCGTGATACCATCGCCGCGATCGAACGTAACGTCGGTAAGTACGCGTATTCAGTAGCTATACGCGCGATGTACATCACTGAGGTAGGGAAATTCAATGCCGATATGATCGGGCCGATGCTGCGCGGCTTTGGACAGTACGACGTTTTAGGCAGGGCGAGCCTCGGGCCAATGTGGCGCACCGATTTCAACTATAACTTCTTCCAAGACTTCACCGGCCAGCGGAAGGTGCAAGCCAAGCGAAATGAGCTTGAGTACTACAAGGCACGCTATTACACCGAGGGAGACAAAAAGAACAAGGTCGACCGTGAGCGCATCATGTCGGTAGAAGAGATCGCCACGATCTACCACATACCAGGCACTTCTGTGGTCACTCCAAGCCTTTCCCGTGTCGAGAACACCCGCCGCGAAGCTCCAGCCAATCTGCCGATCGCTCGATCTTAAACTGCTATGTATCTGAATGACCAGTCCCACGACCAGGAGTATCACAAAACCTTCCGAAAAAGGCGATACAGCTTTGTTCGTGTTCTACTCATTGGTATTGTTTTCACTCTAGTGACTTTATTCGGGAGCGCCTACTTATACCTGCAACATTTGAATGCTCCACCAGCGAACTTTCCTCTACAACGTACGATCACGATCGAACCAGGGACAGATGTTCGCACGATCACTGAATCCTTTCAGGAGGCTGGTGTTGTCCGCTCGAGCACGTTGCTCTACTTCACCCTGCTAATCTTTCATGATACGGCTGCCATTAAAGCTAGTACGTACGTGTTTACTGAGCCGATGACGACCGCGGCGGTCGCGACTCGCCTGACCGAAGGTGACTTCAGCACTGACCTCATACGATTCACACACATTGAAGGGGAGTCGGTAAGTAAGATGGCCGGGCGAGCCGCTGCAACACTTCCTGAATTCAATGCTACTGCCTTCCAAGAACTGGCGACACCCTACGAAGGAAAACTTTTTCCTGAGACATACTTCATTCCCGCCTCATTTACTGAGCAGGAGTTGCTCGACCTGATGCTTGAGACCTTTGAAGCAAGGGTTGCGTCGCTACAGAGCAGCATCGATCAGCATCCACTTTCACTGGAGGAGATACTAGTACTTGCTTCGATCATTGAGCGCGAAGCAAGTACACCCGAGTCGATGCGCCTCGTCTCCAGCGTGCTCCAGAACCGCCTGGAGATCGGGATGGCTCTCCAAGCCGATGCCTCTATCGAGTACGTCCTTGATAAGCCCCTTAGTCAGCTGACCGCTTCAGATCTCGAAATTGACTCGCCATACAACACGTACAAATACCCTGGTCTTCCCCCCACTCCGATCGGGAACCCGGGACTGGAGGCTATTCAAGCAGTTTTGGAGCCAACGCTGAGTGATTATTTTTACTACATTACTGACGAAGAAGGTGTTTTCCACTATGCAGAGACGTATAGCGAACATCTCCGTAACATCGAACGCTACTTACGCTAGAACCAGTGCTGTGATAACGTACACACATCATGACCAAAAAGGAGACTGTTTTCGTGGGACTTTCGGGCGGGGTGGACTCCGGTGTGGCAGCCGCGCGCTTGTTGGCGCGCGGCTACAACGTGGTCGGAGTATTCATCAAGGTCTGGCACCCGGAGTTCATGGTCTGCAATTGGGAACAGGAGCGGCTTGATGCTATGCGAGTGGCGGCACACCTTGGCATCCCATTCCTCACCTGCGATGCGGAAGCAGAGTACCGCGATGAGGTGGCGCACTACTTCATTGAGGAATACAAAGCAGGGAGAACTCCCAATCCTGACGTGATGTGTAATCAGTACGTGAAGTTCGGCGCCTTTTTGTGCTTCGCTAAGCAAAAAGGCGCCGACTTCATCGCCACCGGACACTACGCGCAGCGAGTGGAGGGGAAGAGCGGCCCCCGGCTGCACCCTGGGGGAGACGGCGGCAAGGACCAAACGTATTTCTTATGGACACTGAGCAACGAACAGCTCGGGGCCGCTCTTTTCCCCGTCGGAGACACCGCCAAACCAGACATTCGTAAGGAAGCTGAGCGACTCAGACTTCCTGTCGCTGAGAAAAAAGACAGCCAAGGGATCTGCTTTCTTGGACATGTCGACATTCCGGAATTTCTCTCACACTATGTCACCCTGACACCCGGAGCAGTTTTGAACGAAAAGGGTGAGACTATTGGGCAGCACCGGGGAGCGTTGGTATACACGCTTGGTCAGCGACACGGCTTCACCCTTGATACCACCGATACAGACCGCGCGCCGATGTTCGTTGTCGATAAAGACATGGCAAGAAACACCATTACCGTTGCCGCGAGACGACCTATCGCCAGGATCAATGAACATGTCATCCTCCGTAACGTCACTCTGCGCACCGCCATTACCAAGGACGAGGTGATAGAGGCACAGTTTAGATACCGGCAAGCACCATTTTATGTGAAAGTGCTCTCACATCACGGAGACGAACTCGCGCTCACCTTGGTCGATGAAGTTGAGGAAGCGGCAGTGGGGCAATCTTGCGTACTCTATCGAAAGTCACACTGTATCGGCGGCGGAATTGTCAGTACATAACTGCAATTCAGCTACTAGGCGTGATGGTATGATATCGTCATGCCCACTCTCATTACTAAAGCTGATGGAACGAGCGAATACTTCAAAATAGAAAAGCTGCGACGCTCGTTGCGGCGGGCGGGAGCCGAGCCGGCCGAGATCATCGATATCATCAAAGCAGTTGATGCGCACCTCTATGACGGCATCCAGACTCAGGAGATCTACCGCTTCGCCTTTTCGCAACTGCGTGAAAGTCGTCCACCGGCCGCTGCCCGATACTCGCTCCGACGCGCTCTTTTCAGCCTTGGTCCCTCAGGTTTTCCTTTTGAAAAATTCCTAGCCCGATTATTTGAACTCCAGGGCTACACCACCAAGACCGGGACCATCATCCAGGGCAAGTGTGCTCCTCACGAGATAGACGTGGCTGCCTACAAGGAAGACCACACCTTTGTCGCTGAAGCAAAATTTCATGCGCGGCCTGGTATCAAGTCTGACCTCCAGGTGGCGATGTACTCCTACGCGCGGTTACTTGATCTGAAAGAAGCCCGTATCTGCCAAGAAGATATTTGCGGTATCAAGGAATTCTGGCTGATCACGAACACCAAGTTCACCACGACCGCACAGGAATATGGCGCTTGCACCGGTCTCAAGATGTTGAGTTGGGACTACCCAAAGCGTAACAACCTACACGATAGAATTCAGCGGGCGGGAATCTATCCTATTACCGTGCTGCAAAATATCACTGCCGCCCAAGCCGAGACTCTGATAGCGAAAGACATTATCCTCTGTACCGACATTCTCCTCCATGAACACGTCCTGCGTCATTTACATCTACCAGAGCGCAAACACCAGGCACTCCTGCAGGAAGTCAAAGATATCTGTAATAAATAACGATAAAATATACCTCTTTTGTCAATGTTTCAGCGTCTTTTCGCTGTGCTATACTCACGGCATTACTTAATTCAGCAATCATTTATTTTCGTATGGCAGCAGAAGAACAGCAGGATGGACAGAAGACACTCGTCGCCTTCATTGTCGGACTCCTTATTGGTGGGATGTTGGTGTGGGCATTCTCTGGCCCAGATGCAGCAGCTCCTACTACAGATGAAGAAGCAGCAGAAGAGACCACTACAGAAGTTACCACTGAGGCTGAGGACGTTCCAACTCCACTTGGCGACAAGGGCGGTTCTGAAACAGCTCAGATCCCAACGCTTGCTGTTGGCACAGGCGCAGTGACAGTAAATGACCAAAAGGCAGGTACAGCGATCGCGCTTGAGAGCGCAACCTATCCAGTGAGCGAAGGATGGATCGGTGTTCGTGAGTACAACAACGACCAACTCGGCTTCATTCTTGGTGTCGTTCGCTTCAGCGAATCACAGGGACTGGTGCCAAGCGAGATCGTACTGCAGCGTTCAACGACTGCTGGCAACCGCTACGCAGTGGTTATCTTCACTGAAAACGGTGACCTCTCGTTCAACCTAGCCAACGATGTTCAGATCGACCAGATCTTCGACACCTTCGTGGCACAATAGTTTGACGAGTGCCCCGAGGGGCGCGAAAATGGCCGGCTTTAGCCGGCCTTTTTCGCGCCCACACCGCAGATGCTATACTAACCTCCATGGCAGAATACACAAAAAAATATAACCCCGACCGTCATGCCGATTGGAATTTCGGCGGCGCAAAATGGAAGCTATCACGCTCAAAGATCGATCTCTTTTTCGAATGTCCACGCTGTTTCTATCTCGATAACGTACTCGGCACCAAACGTCCTGGCTTTCCCTCCTTCAATCTGAACATTGCCGTCGATGAACTCTTCAAAAAAGAATTCGATGTCCATCGCAAGGCCGGTACCAAGCACCCACTCATGGAGCAGTATCATGTTGACGCTGTACCTTTTGCGCATGACATGATGGACACCTGGCGCGACCCGTTTGTAGGGATCATGCACACCCATGAGCCGACCGGACTGGTGGTGAGTGGCGGAGTCGACGACATCTGGGTGACCCCAGCGGGTAAACTCATCATCATCGATTACAAAGCAACCTCAAAGGAGGGAAAGATCGAGGCTCTCGGTGATTCACCGTGGGAAATGCAGTATACGAGGCAGCTCGGGGTGTATCGTTGGCTTCTAGAGAAAAATGGATTCGAAGTCGAGAAAACTGGCTATCTCGTGTACGCGAACGCCAGTAAGAACGAACCGTCGTTTGATAATAAACTTATTTTCGAGACGACTCTCGTCCCCGTTGTGACCGACGTCGACTGGATCGAGCCAACTCTACTCGATATCAAAGCCTGCATGGAGCAGAAAGGCCTTCCGAAATGCGGCCCAGCTTGCGAATACTGTCCATACCGTGAAGCTGCTGGAAAGAAGCTGCAGGCAATACACTACGCCCAGAAAAAGTAGTCTGAGATTTTGTCCGTTAGCAGAGCTGATGTATCATTGCTAGAGCTGAGAAGTATTGAAGCGTATAATCGCAGTACCAACTATGTATACCTACAAACTTGAACAGGCCATTCGCGCCGCCTCGGTCCTACACCAGGACCAGGTGCGGAAGGGTAATGCTGCCCTGCCTTTCGTGACTCACGTGGTTTCGGTCATGCTCATTCTGCGTGATTACACTAGTGACGAAGACACCCTAGTGGCGGCTCTACTACATGACACGCTCGAAGATACCGACTATACCCTAGACGAGCTCCGCGAAGACTTCGGCGAGCGAGTTGCCACCCTCGTCAGCACGGTCACCGAGCCAAGGGACCTAGAAGGAAAGAGACGTCCCTGGCTGGAGATCAAGAAGGAATACGCCCGGCAAATTCGGAAGGGTCCAAAAGAAGCCGTTATGATCTCGGCGGCCGACAAGATCCACAACTTTCGTACCATGGTTGACGAGTACTACGGCAGCCACGACCGCTTCATGCAGGACTTCGGTACCGATATCAACGGGCGCCTGGAAGCCTACCAGCACATCTCAAACGCTATCAACAACCGCCTTACCGATGGTATAGTACACGAGTTCAATCACACATTTAAAGCCTTTAAAGAATTCATTCTAGATGTCCAAGAAAATATTGACCGCGTCAAATAAAACAGAGAAGCTGACAATTTCCGGATTTACATTTGTTCAGAGTATCGGACAGATCGAGGAATTCGTACTTACGAGCAACCACTTGCGCATATTGTACCTGCGTCGCCCAGACACCGGTGTCATCACGAGTAACATCGTGTATTTTGTGGGCGCACGTGATGAGGCACGCGGCGAGACAGGCATTGCGCACATGATCGAGCACATGCTCTTCAAACCAACTTCCACAGACCTGGCACAGCGAATAAAGGACGGCTCAGCCATGCACTTCGAACGCCAGACAGGGAGCATCCTCAATGCCAATACTTGGAAAGATCGAACTACCTACTACTTTAGCTACCCCAATGAATACTTTACGGAGGCGCTTCGCATCGAAGCTGACCGTATGCAGAACGTTATTTTGACTGACAAGGTACTCAAGCCGGAACAGGGGAATGTGCTCAGTGAATTCGATATGTATAACGGCGACCCCCATTTCGCGCTCGCGGTACAAATGTATAGCGCCGCTTTTCATTCCCACCCGTACGGCCACGAGACCATCGGTTACCGCGAAGACATCGAGGATTACACTGCAACAAAACTTGAACGCTACTACCGCAACTACTACCGACCAGATAACGCGGTCCTGATGGTGGTTGGTGACATCGAACGCACCGTGGCGCTCGCAGCTATTAAAAAACAGTTTGGCAACATCAAGAACCCAACCACTGCGATACCGCGACACGCAGTGCGTGAACCAAAACAAGAAGGCTTACGACGCGTCAGTGTCGAACGACCAGCAACAACTAACATTGTCTCGATCGGCTTCAAGCACGCTGGTTTTCCTACCAAGGAGTGGTTCACAAACAGCGTCATGCTCGACGTACTAGCGGGCGGCCCCGAAAGCTTGCTGCACAAGCTCCTCATCGACACTGGTAAGGCCGCACAGGTTGGCGCTTCGCTGGAACCGACCTCTGAAGCAAATCTCTGCTTACTAGATATCACCCTGTCGCCCAAATACACCCACCAGGAGGTTGAGACCTTAGTTCTGAGTACAATCAGGTCATGCGCGAACAAGCAGATAGACTCCCTCGTGAAGAAAGCGAAGGCCAAGATGATCACCGGTGAACTCTTGGGACGAACCGAGTCACTTCACATCGTCGCCGAACTGACCGAGTACGCCTCGGCCGGCGACCTTATGGCCTACACCAAAACTGCCGACATCCTCGCCTCGATCTCGACCACGGACGTAATGGGGGCTATTAGTAGCGCGTTTCGATCTGACAACCTCACGATCGGTCACTTCATTGGAACACAGAAATAAGCTTATGGATTACCACATCACTAGAAAGGAAACCTATTCACTCGGTACTGTACCCGCTGGAGGATGTGGTGTTGCGATCGCGCACATCACCGTAGACACCCATCACGAGAACTCACTTCTTGGTCAAGCGATACATCATCTCTACCCAGAAGCACTCCTCTCAGGTGCAGGGAAGCTTTCTCGTGAAGCCTTCCTAAATGCCGTGAATCTGCTCGGGGCCGACATCAGCACGACAGTCACCGAGGGCCGACTGACCATTACCCTCCGGGCGACCTCAGCAGCCTTCCCAAAACTGCTTAAGCTTACAGAGGTCATGTTGACCGAGCCAACCTTCGCCGCTTTTGAGCTGAAGCGGATAAGAACGACTGTCGCTAACGAGCTCCACACCAAGCAAGAGATGAGTTCGGTCATTGCTCGCGAACAGTTACGGAATTGCTTTTACGAGCCAACAGATAGACGGTATTCAGCTGACTCTGTATCACTGAGTAAATACCTCAGCGAGGTTGATGTGAAGACACTGCGGACGTATCACGAAGGTGTACTCAAAACAAACTGGACCTGCAGTATCGCTGCCGATAAGAGTCTAGTTACTGCGTTCACTAAACTGGTTGAAAAATTGAAAAAACACCGGACACCAACACACAACGCTGGCAGGCATGCCCAAAAGGTGATCAAGCGAGAACTCTCTCTCAAAGACATTCCGAGTAAGGCAAACATCGACTTCAGTATCGGGGTCCCGGTACCGATCACCATTCATCACCCGGACTACGTCCCAATGACCTTTGCCCTTGGCGTACTTGGGATACCCGGATTTGCCGGGCGTCTGATGAATACGGTGCGAGACAAGGATGGCCTGACGTACATGATCTACGCCTACGCTGAGTCATTCTCAGGAACAGAACAAGGGTACGCCCGGATTGCAACCTTCTTTGCACCAGAAAAATGTTTACAGGGACTCAATTCAACCTTCCGAGAGATCAAGAAGTTCTTCCGTGGTGGCATCACTCAAGCCGAATTCGACACCTTCCAGACCATCTTCAAGACCAAGCAAGCCCTCCTCCAGGACTCTCTCATGAAACAGCTCTCTGACCTCCACGCCTTCAACCAAAACGGTTTTACTGTCGATGAGATACACACCTTCAAGGCCCGCCTCAACACCATTACCCGCGCTCAGGTGAATGAGGCCATAAAAAAGTACTTCAACCCATTGTCGTTCACTATCAGTGGCGCCGGTCCGGTCACTGCTGTGCAGAAGGATATTCAGGTCTTTATCGACTCTATGGCATAATATACGCACTATGAATCTACTATTTTGGGGACTAACCATTGGGGTGATCGGGAAAGTGATGTTAGGCGCTGGGGTTCTCATCGCCCACTCACAGCTCGTGCACGAGCGCACCATCAACTATCTGGTCCTAAAGAGCTACCGCACCGAGCACCTACTCACTGTCGTCGGACTTATTTTGATCGTCGTCGGTTACGGCATGGAGATCTACTTCTACGACTTCGTGCAAATGCTCACCTGTAGCGGCACTGACTGCGCCCTCAATGCCGCCGCGATACTGTCTCTGCCAAACTAGACTGAATACAGTTTTCTGCTATATTCAAAGTTACCTTTATTTTATTTAAGCCTTTTTATTGTGTCGGGAAATGACATTCGCAAGAAATACCTAGATTTCATGGCCAGAAATGGTCACGCTGTTATACCGTCTGCGGCCCTTGTCCCAGAGAATGACCCGACGACACTCTTCACCGGCAGTGGTATGCAGCCGCTGGTGCCGTACCTCATGGGCGAAATGCATCCCATGGGCACTCGACTCTCCAACTCGCAAAAGTGTTTTCGCGCGGAAGACATTGAGGAAGTCGGGGACAACCGTCACACCACCTTTTTTGAAATGCTCGGCAACTGGTCACTCGGTGATTACTTCAAGCAAGAGCAACTACCCTGGATATACGCATTTTTGATCGACGAAGTTGGCCTTGATCCAGAAAAGATTTACGTCACCGCATTCCAGGGTGACGAAAAGGCAAATGTACCTCGTGATACTGAGGCAGTAGCGATCTGGCAGCGCCTTTTCGCGGAGAAGGGTGTTACAAACGGCGTCGGTGAAATGGGTTCGGAGGAGCAGGGGAGTGAGCGTGGCATTCAGGCCGGCGAGCGTATTTTTTACTACGACGGAGCTAAGAACTGGTGGAGTCGTGCTGGCAAACCTGAAAAAATGCCTGTGGGAGAGATTGGTGGTCCTGACAGTGAGATCTTCTACGATTTTGGGACGCCGCATGATGAGCGTTTTGGAAAACACTGTCACCCCAACTGTGATTGCGGGCGCTTCCTCGAGATCGGCAACTCGGTCTTCATGGAATATGTCAAAACCGAAACTGGCTTTGAGAAGCTTCCCAAGCAGAACGTTGACTTCGGCGGGGGACTAGAGCGTATCGCAGCGGCTGCCAACGGCGACTCTGATGTCTTTAAGATCGATCTACTGCACGTGGTCGTCAAACAGATCGAAGAACTGTCTGGTAAAAAGTACGACGACAATACAGAAGCCTTCCGAGTCATCACTGACCACATTCGTGGCGCTGTCTTCATGATCGGCGACGGTATCCTGCCGGGCAACACTGAGCAGGGATACTTTGTCCGTCGGCTCCTTCGTCGCGCGGTACGCTATGCCGATATCCTCGAGATACCCGCAGGAAGACTTCAAGATCTTGCTGAGAGCGTCATCACTCGATACGAGCAGCACTACACCAATCTGGCTGAGATGCGGTCTGCCATCAAGCAGGCGATCGAAACAGAGGAGGCGCAATTCCGAAAGACCCTCGAGAACGGTCTCAAGCAGTTCAACAAGATATCACTGCAGATCCACATGCAAACCAAAGAGGTAGACGGGAAGAAGGTGCTAGATCGTGACCATGCCGAGGCTGTGAAAGCCATTTCTGCGCAAAACGCCTTTGACCTTTTTACTACTTATGGTTTCCCGATCGAGCTGACCGAGGAAATTGCTGCCGAGAAGGGTTTGGTAGTAGACCGCAGTGGCTTTGAAAAACTGATGGAAGAGCACCGCGAGAAGTCGCGCGCTGGCGCTGAGCACAAGTTCAAGGGCGGCCTCGCCGACCACTCAGAGAAAGTGGTGCAGTACCACACCACTACCCACCTCATGCTCGCCGCCTTGCGTGATATCTTAGGCGACCACGTCCACCAAGCAGGTTCAAACATTACCGGCGAGAGACTCCGCTACGATTTCACTCATCCAGAGAAAGTCGAACGTGACACGCTCGACAAGATCGAGACTTGGGTCAACCACGCTATTCAAACCGGCGGCAAGGTCACCATTGAAACGATGTCAAAAGAAGAAGCAGAGAAAGATCCGACCATCGAGGGAAGCTTCTGGGAGCGCTACCCTGAGGAGGTAAAGGTGTATGTCGTGGCTGGAAACGACGGTACGACCTTCTCGAAGGAGTTGTGCGGCGGACCCCACGTGAGTGAGCTCGGTGATATCAAGGGCACCTTCAAGATCCAAAAAGAGGAGTCTTCCTCCGCGGGGGTCCGCCGCATCAAAGCAGTGCTCGAGGAATAATATCCACCAAAACAAATCTCTTTGTCACTAAGCGACATGCGTACCTGCTATACTGTACGCATGTCGCTTTTTGGAACTAAACACGGTAATGACCGCTATGGTGTCATCATTGACATTGGCTCGGGGAGCGTCCTAACCGCTATTGTCCATTCCAATTCTGAACTTAAGCATCCGCACATTGTCTGGGCTCACCGCGAGCACGCTCCGCTCCGCAACATCGACTCTCTCGAACAGAGCGCAAAAGCGGTCATGACCGCTCTCATCAATGCCTCCATGCTTCTCGATGCCGAAGGAAGAAAGGCGCTTTACGACTACTCCAGCAGCGCCCGCCTCACCGAGATCCAGTGCGGAGTATCTGCCCCCTGGTCGTACACGGTCACCAAGACCATTGACTACCAGCAGAAGGAACCTTTTCTGGTGACAGAGGAACTCATCGACGAGCTACTACAGACCATCAATGAAAAATTCGAGAGTGACCTGAAGGAGAACGAAGCTCTCACGAAACTTGGGCTGCAGGTCATTACCCGCTCCACCATAGAGATGCTCTCAAATGGATACCGGGTAAAGCACCCAGAGGGTAACGAAGCCAGTCAGCTCACCGTTTCTCGGGTCAGCGTCGTCTCACAACAGTATCTGGTTGATGCACTTGAAGAATTACGAGACAAGCTGTTCCCCGAAGCAGATTCACATAAACTATCCTTCATCCTCATGCTCTATTCAGTGACGCGAGAGCTTCTTTCCAAGACGTACGACTTCTGCTTGGTCGATGTCACCTACGAAGCAACCGAGATCGGAATTGTCCGAGACGGAGTTCTTTCCTACTGCACGCACACCCCTTTTGGGTCCTTTTCACTCGCTCGAGAGATCTCAAAGGTCACGAATGTACCCCTCCACGAAGCGTTCGGCTACCTGCATTCACCAAAACCCTACAGCTTCCTCAGCTCACTCAGTAAACAGCAGCGAGATGACATTGAAATGGCCTTTGATGCCTACACCGCGCGGGTCAGCGACGTGTTCAAAGAGACCGGTGATGAGCTCACTATCCCCAAAAAGATTTCTCTTCATGTCGACGTTGATAGCGAACCTCTATTCAGTGACCTGATCGAAAAGGCAGCCAAGCGATCGATCAAAGCAGAACCCCAAATAAGCCTTATTTCCAAGGAAATTCTGCAACAAAAGTACACTGTCCCGGAAGGGGCCCCCGGGAAAAAACTCCCCGCCGATACCGCTCTCCTCATGTCTGCCCAATTTTTCCACATGCAGGCCAGGCGAGGCGATTTTGAGTACTTATAAGCGGCTATACTGTACAATATACCTATGACACAAAAATGGAATCTACAAGATATTAGACCAGCCGAACCACGAAAGCGCCGCACGCCTTCGTCGGAACCAGCCTCACTGGACATCTCTTCCAATCCACGTCCAGCGCCACGTGAGGTCAATCGCGACTCAACACCCAACATCGTCATCGAGGACGGCACCAAAAAAGCCCGAAATAGACTAGTAACGTCAGTCGTTCTTTTCTTTGTCATCGTCGGAAGCGCTGTCTTGCTGAGCATCATCTTCGGAAGAACTGAGCTCACTGTTTACCCGGAATCACGTGAGCCAAACGTGAGTGCGGAATTCACTGCCTACCCAGACCGCCGAGCTGGTGAACTGAGCTACGAGATCATGACGCTCGAGGCCACTGGCGAGGCGCAGGTGAAAGCCTCTGGCCAGGTCCAAGTGGAGGAACTCGCCACGGGAATTATCGAGATCTCCAAATCAACACCCGGCGCCGAGCGCCTCATCAAGAACACTCGCTTCCGAACCTCCGACGGCCTTGTCTTCCGAATTGAGGAATCAGTGGTCATTCCTGGAGCAGTCAAAGACGAATCTGGCCAGCTCGTACCAGGAACCATTCAAGCTAAGGTGTTTGCCGACGACGTTGGCGAGAACTACAACCTCACCGCAGGCAAAACATTTGACATTCCCGGTTTCCAGGAAAGTGGCCTGACCGAACTCTACAACGCCATCAAAGCCAAGAACCCAGAAGCTTTCTCCGGTGGTTTCAAAGGTCCACAATTCAAGATCGATGAACAAGAGCTAGCCACTGCTCGACAGGCGCTGCAGGTCAGTCTCCGCGATGGACTTCTACTGCGCATCGACGCTGAGAAGCCAGCCAATTTTATCGCCTTCAAGGAAGCTGTAGCCATCACCTACAACCAACTGCCAGCAGTAGAGTACGGCGGCGACCTTGTCACTATCCGCGAGCAGGCTATCCTCCAGATCCCAATGTTCGAAGCGACTAATTTTGGATCATTCCTCGCACAGGAAACTGTGGCGACGTACGACGGTAACCCAGTTCGGGTCGAGGATCCAAGCGTCCTCTCATTCAAATACTCATCGAGCTCCATTTCTTCAATGGTCATTGCAAACGAACCTTCTCTGACCTTCACGCTGACCGGCAAACCGCTCCTCGTGTGGGAGTACGACGTCGAAAAGCTACGTAAAGACTTTGCTGGACTGCCAAAATCCGCCCTTAAACTATCAGGTAGCTCCGACCGGGGCATCCTCGGAGCATACCCAGGCATCCGCGCCGCCAAAGCGCACATCACTCCTTTCTGGAAACTTCATTTCCCAGAGGACCCAGCCGAGATCACGATCATTGAGTCTTTAGACTATTCTGAGCTCGAATAATGTCCCCAGTTCGCCGTTACTCTGGTTGACGCACCTCGTTTTATTTGTTAGACTCACCCAGTTTAATGGATCAAGAGACATCAACGGTTAAGGACGACTTAGTGTATGGGGTAGTAGAGGAAGCTCTACCCAATGCGCTTTTTCGTGTCACCGTAGAAGGGGAAGAGAAGCCCGTTCTCGCATACCTCTCGGGGAAGATGCGACGATTCCGGATTCGCGTACTCGTCGGCGACAAAGTCGGCATGGTGACCGATCCATACGGAGGGAAAGCCCGTATTACAAAACGCCTCTAACACATTAAATAAGATTATTTATGAAAGTTCGATCATCAGTCAAAAAAATGAGTCCTGATGACATTATCGTCAAGCGTCGTGGCGTGGTGTATGTCATCAATAAAAAGAAGCCACGACATAAGCAACGACAAGGTTAATCATCTATGAGAATCTCAGGTATCACTATTCCAGACGAGAAGCATGTTTCCTACGCACTCACCGCAGTGTACGGTATCGGGCTTGCTCGCTCTAAGACCATTCTCGATGAGCTTTCGATTCCTCACACCAAGAAGCCTACTGAGCTTACTACTGAGGAGGAGAACGCTATTCGTGAAAAGGTAGAGTCATTTACTATCGAAGGTGAACTCAAGCGTCAGGTGTCAGGTAACATCAAGCGACTTAAGGACATCAGTTCATACCGTGGCTCACGTCACGCCAAGCGCCTTCCTGCGCGTGGTCAGCGCACCAAGACCAATGCTCGCACTCTCAAGGGAGCCAAGAAGACTATGGGTAGCGGTCGCCGTAAGGTTGAGAAGACCTAGTATTATCAGCATTCATAGTATCGTAATTGACATATGGGTAAAAAACGAATCATGAAGAAGAGCGGCGGCTCTGATGTGGCCGGTACTTCTCGTGCTCTCAACCGCATCCCGAAGCGTAAACTCGCTGTCGGAAAGCTAAATATCCTCGCTACCTTCAATAACACGCTCGTCACGCTCTGTGACGCGAAGGGTAACGCGGTCATGTCTGCCTCATCTGGCGCACTTGGCTTCAAGGGTTCTCGCAAGAGCACACCTTTTGCCGCTGCTAAGGTAGGTGAGATCATTGGCGAAAAGGCCCAGCAAATGGGCATGAAGGACGCAGAAGTAGTAGTGCGTGGTGTTGGCGCCGGTCGAGAATCAGCATTGCGAGCATTCGCAGGGAAGGGTATCGGTATCATCAGGATCACCGACCAAACACCTGTGCCATTTAATGGACCACGACCTCCTAAGGCTCGTCGTATATAGTTTTAGCGTATGAAAATCGGACCAAAATTCAAGATCGCTAAGCGCCTCGGAGCCCCGATCTTTGAGAAGACACAATCTGCTAAGTTTGAACTTTCGCTCTCGCGAACTGGCCGCACCACTGGAAAGCGACCTGGTCAGATGAGCGACTACAAGCGACAGCTCATTGAGAAGCAAAAGATGCGCTTCACCTACGGACTCACTGAAAAGCAACTCCGTCGTTACGTAGACGAAGCAATTGAGAAGAGTAACCAGCCGGTCACCGTGCTTATGGAGCGCCTCGAGTCACGTCTCGATAATGTGATCTACCGCATGGGACTCGCCAAGACCCGTCGTCTCGCTCGTCAGATCGTGTCACACGGACACATCTGTGTGAACGGCAAGAAGATGACCATTCCTTCGCACAAGGTGAAGGTTGGCGACACTATCAGCATTCGCGAAGGCAGCCGCCAGACCGGACTCTTCATCAACCTCGGTGAAACACACGAGGCAGTGGGAGTACCAGCTTGGACCAGCTTCGACGCGAAGAAGATGGAAGGAAGCATGAAGTCTGTGCCAGTTTATAATCCTGCAGAATCACTGTTCGACCCTGACCAGGTGATGGAATACTACAGCCGATAGGGTGATAATTTACCAAAGTAATTAAGATCAAAACACATTATGTTGGAAACAAATGTCACTCTACCATCAAAGCCACGCGTAGTATCTGAAGAAGAGAATCGCGGCATCTTTGAGATCGACGGCCTCTACCCAGGGTATGGCCACACACTCGGCAACTCACTCCGCCGCATCATCCTCTCATCACTACCCGGCGCAGCGATCACCCAAGTGAAGATCGACGGTGTTGAACACGAATTCTCTGCTCTTGATGGAGTCAACGAGGACGTGGTCACCATCCTCCTCAATCTACGTCGTGTGCGACTCAATATGCACAGCGAGGAGCCAATGACCATCACTCTCAAGAAGAAAGGTCTCGGCCCAGTTACCGCTGCTGATATCGACGCGCCAACTCAGATCGAGATCCTCAACGCAGACCAGCACATCGCTGAGATCACCAACGCCAAGACCGAGCTCAAGATGGAACTTACCATTGAGCGTGGCCTCGGCTACGTACCACGTGAGGTACACCAGAAAGACAAGGTGGAGATCGGTACCATCGCCATGGATGCCGTGTTCACCCCGATCCGTCGCGCCAACTACGAAGTTGAGAACATGCGCGTTGGTGACCGCACCGATTACAACCGCCTGCGTATCATTATCGAAACAGACGGCACTTATACAGCCCGTGAGGCGCTGGAGAAGTCTGTTGAAATAATGATCCACCAGCTTAAGGCGATCATTGGTTTCCAAGATCAGTACACCGCGGCACCTGCTCCCGCAGCGACCGTTGAGACCAAACCAGAGGTCACTGACCAGGAAGTCCTGAAAACCCGCATCGAAACACTTGATCTTACCAGCCGAACCCTCCAAGCTCTTGAAGAGGCCAGTATTCGTACCATCGGCGGTCTTGTCCGCAAGACCTCGGCCGACATCCTGGCACTCGACGGCATTGGACCAAAGGGTCTTGAAGAGATCCAGCAATTGCTCAGTAAAATGGGTCTTAAACTTGAAGAATAACGCTTATGCGACACGCAAATAATACTCGCACACTCAGCCGCACTCGCAGCCAGCGCACCGCTCTGGTCCGTGGTTTGGCAGTGTCACTCATTCGCGATGGTCAGATCAAGACCACCCTCGCGAAAGCGAAAGAGTTGCAGCCGAACATCGAGCGCCTCGTGACCCACGCAAAGAAGGACACGATCCAGGCCCGACGTCTCGTTGCCACTAACCTTGGGGAGCCAAGTGAAACTATTATCAAGAAACTGTTCAGCGAGATCGCCCCGAAGATGAAAGAACGAAATGGGGGATACACTCGTGTTGTGAAGCTTGGTCGGACTTCACCAGGACGCGATGAGGCAATCATCGAATTCGTTGCATAAATTTTCTATGTCTACCGAAACTACAACAACCCGCACGCACACCATCGACGCTACCAGCAAGCGACTCGGCAAGATCGCGACTGAGGCAGCTACTGTGCTCATGGGTAAGGACCAGGCAACCTTTGCCAAGCACGTCGTTGAAGACGTTATCGTGAAGATCGAGAACGCCAGCAAGATGGATATTCCAGAAAAGAAAAAGGGTGAGATCTACCAGAGCTACTCTGGCTACCCGGGCGGTCGCAAGACCGAAACTCTCGAGCACCTTGGTGAGCGTCTCGGTTACTCTGAGGCCGTACGTCGCACCGTGCAGGGAATGCTTCCTAACAACAAGCACAAGAAGCTCCTTATGAAGCAATTAATCGTCTCTGAATAAACCATATGTCTGCAACAAAAACTACCTACGTTGAAGGCGTTGGTCGCCGCAAGACCGCTACCGCACGCGTACGACTTACCCCAGGTACTGCTACTGAGATCGTCGTGAATGGCAAGCCGCTCATCGCGTACTTCCAGAACCTCTCACACCAGAAGGACCTTCAGTCAGTCCTCGAGACCAAGGACGCCGGTATCGAGCACTACCACATCAGTGCCAAGGTACTCGGTGGTGGACTCTCAGCGCAAGCTGAAGCTATCCGCCTCGGTATCGCCCGCGCCCTCGTGAAGGAGAAAGCCAGCCGCCGTGGAGCCCTCAAGTCAGAAGGCTTCCTTAAGCGCGACGCTCGCTCTGTCGAACGAAAGAAGTTCGGTCTCCGCAAAGCCCGCAAGCGACCAGCCTGGTCAAAGCGATAGAACTTATACTCAAAAAATGCCGCACATGCGGCATTTTTTAATGTTTCAGCATGTTAAGATTTATACATGCCAAAAGAAGAACTCGTCGCCTATATCACCGCCGCCCTAGAGAAGGGCAAGCAGCTTAACGAGATTGCCAACAACCTGCTTGTTGCCGGCTGGAAGGAAGAGGATATCGGACTCGCGATTGACTATGTTCTGCCACCAGAGCCAGATGTTCCTGTGCCAATTCCTCCGCAAACATCATTTGAAATTGTATCTAAAAATACACAGACAGAATTCTCACCACAGGCAGCAATAGATTCTGATTCATCAGTACTCACGGTATTTGGTTTTCGTAAAGACATAACACCAGTTATTCTAATGTACACTGGTCTGTTAATGTTTCTGTCACCAGTTTTTCTTCTTTTTTTATTTCAGGATTTCGTAGCGGCTTTACTTATACTAGGAGGCCCAATTTCACTAATATTACTCACATTACCTTCATTTTTTCTTGTAATTTCTGGTCTAATGTTATTCTTTAACGGTTTGTCTAACAGGATATCGACCAGCGAGATAAGGAGTCAAAACTCTTATCGATTGTGAGAGCCATTCTTCTGGGTGTTGTTCTTGTATTATTTGCGATAATTTTATCTAGAGGATTTAATATTTTTACTAATTGGGGACAATACAATACAGGACCTTCAATTACAGGATCGCAAAGTGACGATGATCATGATTTCTTAATGGTCAATGGACTTGAGAGTATGCGGTATCAGGCAGAAGTTTCCTATGACACTAACGAGTTCTCCTACAGATCCGTGTGTGAGGAGATTTTTGACTCTCCCTATGTTCCAGAGATCAATGACGTAACTTGCCGAGACTCCGAAAATGCTTATGTTATCTACGCCCCCTATCACACGAGGACCGGAGTTAAATGTATAGACAGCACCGGTTTCGCCGGGGATCTTACCTCGCCTCCCGATATTTCTGTGTCATTTCGCTGTAAGTGAACGAAGAGATGTAGAAATTAAGAACTGCCGAACATCGGCAGTTCTCTGTATTTTAGATTTTAATTCTAGTTGTATGTAATGGCTTAATTCCTTACACACCGAAGAGAGAACGGGGCGTGGTCACGAGAGATATGTCCTCAAGTTTACTTACAAATTCTCATTACTTTTTAAAAACCAACTCGGATAACAAAAATCTAAATTCCTCAGGTAGACGACCGACACTCTCTAAAAATGGAATGCTTACGGCTAGTTCATCCAATTGGTTCTGTGCAAAACCATTTTCAACTAGTGCTTTGTCATATTGTGCGTCAATCATGCCCTGAATATAGTTACCAATTTCTTCGTCATCGAGCACTTCATATAATGCTTTGCCTGGATTGTCTTTCAATCTGTCGTCGGGAGTGCTGCTTAGTAATCTATGATCCTCTGCAGTCAGTGAGAAAAAACCCAACTTCATTGATTTACTAGCAGCACCTTCTCGTGATACAGGCTGTTCGAAATTTTCCATATAGAAAATATACCATATGCAAATTTGGTAGCTGGTAAATACGTAGATCGTGACCGCTACGAAGTACAGGCTTTCGTCCTCCTTTGAAAAACCTGGATAACACAGATTAAATGTTATAGTTACGACCATATGAATAAAACCGTCATTGCTACATTACTGGGTGGAATCTCTGGAATTCTTGCGTATCTAACCCATGAATATCTTGTCGGAGAATATCAATTTTTTGCCTTTCCGGGTATTGTCTTTGGAGTTTTCGTTGCCGGTTTCATCTGGCAACTGGGATTTGGCCACATGAGGATGCTTGTATGGGTGTTTGCGTCGTGGCTTAGCTTTCTCACAGCGATCTGGGGAACTCTGATTACAATAGGAATCTTTTCGATTGATAACCTAGTAGGTATCGCATTGGCGCATGGCCTAGCAGGGCTATTTGGTTCATCTATTTTTTGTTTGACGTTATGGCTATTTCATACTCGTAAGATCAGAAGCTATTTTTGGCAAATGGTAGCTGCTGGTACACTGATCCCTTTTGTATTGGTTTTTATCACTGGAATTGAAGGTGGGGATTTTCTTGGACCATCTCCAACAAAGGAGTACTACCTACTCACCATGACCCTTTGGCAAGCATCCATACTCGCAATTATCGTGAAAACACTACGCCAGCAAGCGACCAGCCTGTCCAAAGCGTAATAAAAAGCCTCCCTGGGGAGACTTTTTTATTGCGCGGAGGCGTTGACATTTGTGTCTTTTGTTGTAATGTTTACAACAAGTTCTTTTTAGGGGAGCAGAATGAAAAAGATACGGACGATTCCACTTTCAGCCATCCAGATGGCGCAGCTTTTTTCCAGCTGTCATTGCGCTACTGTCCTTAAAAAAGACATGCGTTCCTTGCAACTGAAAGACTACGTCAAGCTCCGCCTCGAGGGGAGACCTGACAGCCTGTCCGTCTGCGCTCGACTTAGGCTACTTTTGCACTTATCTGATGTTGAGACAATCGCTGTATTCAAAGTCACAAAGAAGTCTCTACAAAAAGGAAAGCATTAGCAACGGGCATTCAGAAATTCTGAATGCCCGTTTTTTGACACCAGAGTTTTTTCGCTTTATAATGCGCCCCGTATGGTGTATATGAACAAAGATAACGACGAATTAGAATTTGAAACCACCAACGATGAAAATATTGCATTAGAAGAAACTGAACTGGTTGAAGAGGAGGAAAAGGCCGGCGACAAGATAAAGAAACTACGTGAAAAACTGAGTCGCTGCGAAGAGGAGAAACAACAGCTACAAGATGACCTGCAGCGCGCCCGAGCTGATTTCCTCAATGCCCGAAAGCGCCTGGAAGACGAGCGAGCGCGTGACCGCATCCGGCATCAGAAGGAGCACGTCGAAGAACTCCTGCCCCTCTGTGACAGTTTCCGCATGGCTATGAGTAATAAAGAGGCCTGGGAGAAAACTGATGAAGTCTGGCGAAAAGGAATCGAAGGGATCAACAGCCAGCTCATGCGACTACTGAGCTCTTACCAGGTGAAGGTGATCGATCCAACAGGCGAACCCTTTGACCCATACCGTGACGAAGCGGTCGGCACTGAGGCAGTAGAAGACGAAAAATTGGTAGACACAGTCGTCTCAGTACTGCAGCCAGGCTACGAGATACAGGTAGGCGATACGACAGAAGTCATCCGGCACGCCCGCGTCACCACTGGAATTTTGAAAGAGTAATTTAATTTAATAAATACATATGGCAAAAATACTTGGAATTGACCTAGGAACCACCAACTGTGCGATGGCCATCATCGAGGCTGGTGAACCCACTATTGTAGAGAATAGCGACGGGGCTCGCACGACACCATCGATCGTTGCTATTTCAAAGACCAAGGAGCGTCTCGTCGGCCAGATCGCCAAGCGTCAGGCCGTTACCAACCCGACCAACACTATCTACGGCATCAAGCGCTTCATGGGGCACAATTTTGAAGATACTGTCGTCCAAAAAGATAAGGCGATCGTCCCGTATGAGATCAAGCAGGGAAGTGACGGCGGAGCGGTCGTAGTGATGGACGGAAAGGAGTACCGCCCAGAGGAAGTTTCCGCCATGATCCTCACCAAGCTCAAGAATGATGCTGAGGCGAAACTTGGCGAGAAGATCACCGAAGCTGTCATTACCGTGCCAGCGTACTTCAACGACTCACAGCGTAAGGCGACCCAGGACGCGGGCAAGATCGCTGGACTCGAGGTAAAGCGCATCATCAATGAACCGACAGCGGCCGCGCTCGCTTATGGATTTAATAAAAAGAAAGACGAAAAGATCGTCGTGTACGACTTTGGTGGCGGCACCTTCGACGTGACCGTACTTGAAGTAGGTGACGATGTGGTGGAAGTACAATCGACCGATGGCGATGCGCACATGGGTGGCCGCGATATCGACCAGGAGATCGTCCGATTTCTCATTGAAGAATTCAAGAAGAGCAATAGCGTAGACCTCAGTAAGGACAAGCTTGCGCTGCAACGCCTCGATGAAGCAGCTGAGAAGGCGAAGCATGAGCTCTCAAGTACCGCTGAGACTGACATCAACATTCCATTTATCTCACAAGGCTCTGACGGCCCACTCCACATGGATGTGAAGCTCTCGCGAGCCAAGCTTGAAGAATTGGCCCATCAGTATGTCGACAAGTCGATCGAGATCACCAAGCGCGCCATGGAGGCCTCTGGCCTTAAGATCGATGAGATCGATGAGGTTATCCTCGTCGGTGGACAGACTCGTATGCCCGCCATTCAAAACGCGGTCAAAGCGCTCTTTGGGAAAGAACCAAATCGCACCATCAACCCAGACGAAGTGGTAGCCCTCGGTGCCGCTATTCAGGCTGGCATCTTCCAAGGTGACGTGCGCGACATCACCCTCGTCGACGTGATCCCACTTTCTCTCGGTATCGAGACCATGGGTGGTGTGAACACCAAGCTCATCGAGAAGAACACCCACATTCCAACCAAGAAGCAACAGGTCTTCTCAACCGCTGCCGACAACCAGACCTCAACTGAGATTCATATCGTACAGGGCGAGCGCCCAATGGCAAACGACAACAAGTCACTGGGTAAGTTCGTACTCGACGGCATCCCACCAGCACCACGCGGTATGCCACAAGTTGAAGTAACGTTTGATGTCGATAGTAACGGAGTGCTCAATGTAACTGCGAAAGACAAATCAACTGGTAAAGAGCAGTCGATCCGTATTGAAGCTAACTCCGGCCTGTCTGAAGATGATATCGAGCGCATGAAGCGTGAGGCAGAAGAACATGCCACTGAAGATGCCAAGAAGAAGGAACTCATCGATGTCCGAAACGGTGCGGAGCAAATGGTCTACACCGCTGAGAAGGCAATGCGCGACCATGAAAAAGAAATTCCGGAAGATGTTAAGACTGAGATCCAAGATAAGATCAAGGCAGTGAACGAGGCAAAGGCGGGGGAAGACAAGGCAGTGATTGATTCTGCCACCACCGCACTATCAACCTCACTCTCCAAGATCGGTGAGATCATGCAGAAAGCAGCAGAGGAAGCGCAGAAGAAAGCCGAGGGAGGTGCGAGTGAAGAGAAGAAAGATGGCGACGAACCAACTGTGCGGGATGCGGAAGAGGCTAAATAAAAGTGGGCTTTTAGTGGCGGGGGCGCGGCGGGTGGACCCCCCCCCAAAACTCAAATAAAAACCGGGGCAAAACGATGTTTTGATAATTTAAAAGAAACCCC
>CAZFSB010000002.1:29731-65320 GCA_964521645.1 uncultured Candidatus Saccharibacteria bacterium
TAGAAAGTGAGCTTTTAGTGGCGAGAACGCTTCGCGTTCCCGCCACCCTAAAGCTCATTTATACCGCTGAGCTACAGATTGTTTCGATCATGACTCGACTCGCACGCTCCTTGCGCGCCCCGGGCCACTTCCTACAGAAGCTGTACACCATTATGATGATTTCTCCTAATGTCGAAATCTTCTATAATGGTCTTGCGAAAGTCTCCCAGACTTTCTCACCCTCCCGCGCATAGTCGCTACTCGCTGAGTCCTGACACGAAACACTCTTGATTGAACGAATTATTGAAACACCATGAAAGATTACTACAAGATATTAGGGTTAGAAAAAGGCGCTTCAAAAGAAGAGGTCAAGAAGGCCTTCCGTAAAATGGCGGCCCAGTATCACCCAGACAAAAAGACTGGAGACGAAGAAAAGTACAAAGAGGTGACCGAAGCCTATGCAGTACTTGGTGACGAAAAGAAGAAAGCTGAATACGACACGTACGGACAGTCATTCAATGGCGCTGGAGGCGGTGGCTTCGGCGGTGGTTTCAACTGGCAGGATTTCCAAGGTGCGGCGCAAGGTTTCGGCGGACAAGGTTTTGAATTCGATCTCAATGACATCTTTTCTAACTTCGGCTTTGGTGGGGGAGGTGCACGAACGCAGCGCGGCCGCGATGTCTCGATCGACATCAATCTCAACTTTGAGGAATCTATTTTTGGAGTCACCCGTAAGGTGCTCATCACGAAGAACAATACCTGCACCTTCTGTAGCGGTACTGGTGCGAAAACTGGCGCTGGAACAGAATCTTGCAGCACTTGCGGCGGACAGGGCAAGATCCGCGAAACCCGCCAGAGCATCATGGGTAGCTTCACCACCGTGCGCGAATGTTCAACCTGCCATGGTACTGGTCAAATACCAAAGGAACGCTGCCCACACTGTGCCGGAGCCGGTGTTTCCCGAGCTCAGGAAGAAATCGCCATCAAAGTCCCAGCCGGTATCCAAAACGGGGAGGTCATTCGCATGACCGGTCGTGGCGAAGCCATGCCACACGGTCAGCCTGGCGACCTCTACATCAAGGTCCATGTCGAGTCACACAAGACCATCAGACGCGATGGTTCTAACCTCATCACGCCTCTTCCGGTCAAGCTCACTGACGCGCTTCTCGGCGCCACCTACACCGTCCAGACACTCGACGGCGCGATCGATATCAAGATCCCAGCCGGCATCACCCACGGCGAAATGCTCCGTATCAAAAATAAAGGCGTACCTACAGACCGCGGTGACCGCGGTGATTTCCTTGTGAAGATCTCCCTCGAAACTCCGAAAAAACTTTCCCGCAAAGCACAGAAGCTTATCGAGGAGCTGCGTGAAGAGGGATTGTAAAACCAAAGCCACCGGCATGGAATCTATATACATTGGACCACCCACCGTACCAGATGATGTACCACAGATAAACGAAGTTTTTTATCGTTCTTGGTTGACAACTTACGTTAACGACGAATTTGGCATTACCACAGAAGATATCGACCTCTTCTTTAAAGACCGAACCGAACAAAGTGAGATAGACCGCCGTACTGAACATCTCGCCAATCTGCCACCCAACCAGCATTTCCTCGTTGCAAAAGACGACGGCAAGGTGGTCGGTGTCTGTCGGATCGTCATCAGAGAAAGGTGTAATCAACTGCAAGCTATCTACATTCTCCCTGAATATCAAAGGAAGGGTATTGGTTCCATGCTTTGGAATGAAATTAAGCAGTTTTTTGATCCCACCAAGGACACCATTGTGCAAGTGGCCACCTACAACACCAACGCCAACAATTTCTATCAGAAGCTTGGCTTCGTCGATACCGGAAAACGCTTCACCGAAGAACGACACCGTATGCCGGTCAGTGGTGTACTCATACCTGAAATGGAGATGAAACTGCAAGAACAGTAAAGGGTGTAGAAAGGCCGGCGGGGCCTTCTTGTATGCTACCCTTATCTCATGACCCAACAAACCACCCGCTTCGATTTTGGCGACAGCAAAATTCCCACAAAAGATTTTGCTCTCTTTGACCACATCATCGAAGACCGGGGCAGTCGCTACTCGGTCAGCGTCGGGAAGGTACAGGGAAGAGAAGACATTAAGAATTTCCTCAAAAGGCTTAAGACCGACAAGAAATACGCCAGAGCTACCCACAACACCTGGGCCGCTCGTCTCTCTCACGAAGGAACTATCTACGAGACCAAGGCCGACGACGGTGAGACCGGCGCTGGCATGGTCATCCTGCGCGTCATGCAGAAGGAAAATGTCTCCAACTGCGTTATATGTGTCACCCGTTGGTTTGGTGGGGTGAAACTCATGGGAGATCGCTTCAAGCACGTGCAGGACGCCACGAAATACGCCATCGATCACCTTTCATAAAAGGGGGAATTCGTGAATAATAACTGTCTGAATACCCTATACTATACCTATGGACCTCGGAAACCTGCTCGACTTCACGTACGAATTCGCCTACCTACTCGGCGTCTTTGGTCTATTCCTGTTATTCGCTATCTTCAAAGGTCGACAAGCCACCATCAACGTCATTTTCGGACTCTACCTCGCCCTCCTCATCAGTCGAGAATTTCCCAACTACGACCAGCTTTTCTCTGGTATCGAAAGCACCGGGTCGCTCATCATGGCAAAGATCCTACTGTTCGTCGCTATCACTCTTTTCACCACCGCCCTTTGCTATCGCGTCATGCCCGATGAGTTTCGGGAGGAGCGTTTCGAAAGTATCCTGAAAAAGGTCTTTCTCGCCCTTGGTGCCACCATTTTGGTCATGGCCTTCAGTTTCCAAGTGTTACCGATCAGCGAACTACTCGCCCCCGGCACCCCACTTCAGATCATCTTCGGGCCCGAGGCCTACTTCTTCTGGTGGCTCCTCGTGCCGATGGTGATCCTGTATGTTGTGTAATTAAAAACGGGTGTGCTTACACACACCCGTTTGCTTGGTCATCCATTAAAACTGAATGACCACACCAGTAACTCCCTTTACATCCCCGCGGTCAAATACCGGCACCGCGCCCCACACGTTCAGTGAATCAGTGACCCGATATCGAACCATCGGCCCAATACCGAGAGCAGTCTCGCCATATAAGCCGGCTGACATTCGCTCGGTGACACCTTTGTGGATGTATCCCTTCACGAAATGTTCAGGGTCATTGGCGTAAAACTCGGCCAAGACTATCGCCTCGATATCTTCACGGGCGTAGTACAACCAAGGGCTGATAACCCAACGCGACTCATCCTCATAGCGCGCCTTACCGAAACCGACACCTATCTGCAAGTCCTCAGTGAAACGTTGTGCTAACCCAACCTGAGCTTCCTTGAAAGCTTCGTCGTGATAGAACATACCAAACACAGAGGTATTCGTTTCGCCGAGGCTTTTCTCGGCGTAAAGCTGCATACCAGTGTAACCAGAGTCAGATCGACCAATGTACGTGCTAACTTGCAACTCGGCAAATAAATCATCACCGGCAGTTACCGGAAGGGGGATAGTAAAAAAAATAACAATACAAACAATGATTTGGCGGAACATAACATCCTCCTATGAATGAACTGTAACCATACTAAGCCCAGTAACTTGATTTGTCAATATTTTATGTTATAATTTGAATGTTCAAATTTGGAAGGCCTTAATTGATATTCATTCAACCACCAATCTCCCTTGTGTGTGACACAGCACATAGTATTTTCAAACAAGCAGTAAGAAAGTTTTATACACGTAGAGCTGTGGCCATTTAATGTATTGATGTTACTCTGAACATAAACAATATATAAGAATTGGAATCTGATTTTTTCTAATACTACTAATTCTTGAACTTAGTCTCTGAAATTTCCTAGTTTATGCGTATTTTATTTGTTTCCGGAGAACTTATTGGTTCAGCACTCTGTCAAAAACTTGTAAAAGAGGGCAATGAAGTGAAGCTATATATTCACAAGAACGAGTGGAAAGACTGTCTTGAGAATATTGTCCCCAAAACAGATGATTGGAAGAATGAACTTGAATGGGTTGGAAAGGAGGGCCTCATTGTATTCGATGATGTTATTTTTGGAGGAGAGCAGGATCTACTGCGAAAAGTAGGGTACCGTGTTGTGGGAGGATGCAGCAGGGCTGATCTTCTTGAAATTGACCGACGCTATTTCCAAGAGATCGCTCAAAAGCACAACCTTACAGCTCTCCCGTCATATAATTTTGATACGGCAGATGAGGCGGTCAATTTTGTACGTAACAATAAAGCACGATGGGTTGTAAAACAAAATACCCATATAAGTTCATTAAACTTTGTCGGCACTCAAGATGACGCTTCTGATGTTCTACGCGTTCTCCGCAGATACAAGGAACGCAACATTACCCCTGTTCACATTCAGCAATACGCAAGTGGCATTGAGGTTGGAGTCGCACGATATTTCAATGGTACAGATTGGGTTGGTCCAGTTGAGATCAACCATGAACACAAGCGGCTTAACGAGGGCGACGTTGGTCCGCTCACCCCTGAGATGGGGACAGTCCTTTGGTATGCAGACGATTCAGTCAAACTATTTAGAGAAACACTTGCAAAACTCAGACCACATCTTGCTCATATCGGCTTTAAGGGTGATATAGATATAAATCTCATGGTTACAAAGGATCATGCATACCCCCTTGAGGCGACACCACGATTTGGCACACCCTCTACAGAGGTGCATGTTGCCCTCCATGTTTCACCCTGGGGAGAATTTCTGTCCGCTCTAGCTGATGGTGATGCATATGATACTGATTTTAAACGTGAGTATGGCATCGTCGTATCCATGGTAGTCCCCCCATTTCCATACAAACCCGATGTGTTCGACACATTACGTCACGCATTACTGAAGCACACCATCACACTAAACGATGATACCTCCGAGGAAGATCTTGCCAATATTCACTTTGAAGAAGTCTCAAAACAAAATGATAACTACGTATGGGCTGGTAACTACGGCTGGGTACTTCATGTAACAGCGAGTGGCAAGAGCATTGCAGAAGCAAAAGATCGTGTCTACGAGAGAGTTAAAAAAATTACTATCAACAATTCATTTTATCGCAAAGACATCGGTGACCGTGTTGAGCAACACGATATCCCTACGTTGAAGGAGTGGGGGTGGATATGATCATATACAGACTTGATCATGTAAATGATCAACTGTGACTATTTATCGAAATACAATTTTTTGATGATATAATCAAAGTACATGTTGGACACAAGATCAAAGATACTTTTCGGAATTACTGCAGTGTTCATAATTCTTACAGTATCAGCTTCATACTATCGCTATATAGTACTTCATGATTACATTATAGAAGCCCAGGTTGCCTGCGACCCAACTATCGAAAGCTGTTTTGTATGGAGTTGTGACCCCTCAATGGAAGGCGATTGCACCGGTGATCCCGAAGCCGATATTTGGCACTATAAGTACGCCTATAGAAATGCTAAGTATATTCCTGAATGTAATGTGGAGGAGTGTGATTCTTTTACTTGTCCATCCGGAGGTGAACCAGGCTGCTCTGAGGTTATTTGTAATGAGGCTACCCTGCAACAGTATGGAATAGAAGGGCTTTGTGTTTTTCGACCTAATTATGATGAAATCATGATTGATTATCGATCACAACAGTCTGAAGACAATTAAGTATCACTGTAGGCCAGAAGTCGCACTGAACATTCTCTGCACATCTTTACAGATGTGTTTTTTTATGCTACAATTTTAGAAGTTCATTATTGATGGAGGTGGGGCATGATGTTCTTTAAAACTGCCCTAAATTCTATCAGGGCGTTCTTTGGTGTTGATCTTGAGGATTCGATACAAGTTGCAGTAAAAAAAGTGCTGTTTGTCGGATCAAAAAGATTAACATACTTTATACTTGATTACTGGCTTGCTGGCGTAACTGGCGCTGCAAATGTCTTCCTCAAGGCCTCTGCAGTTGATATTTACATCGCTTTCCTAGCAATGTGGACCCTCAACATTGTGATATCGTATCTCTTTGTTAAGACATATGAAAAAACCGGTGTTGATCTAAGTCTTGGTGTTGAGTTTCGGCGTGCTGTCGATAAGATCCACTCAGAATCAAGATTTGCGGGGTATCTTGCGTTTTCAGCAGTAATCTTCCAAGCAGTCTTCTGGTCTGGTCCTGAGCAAATCGTAATATTTTTCGAAAAAGAATTGCCGGGCTGGAAGAGAACATTCGCGCTTCTCGCATTAACCGGCGCTCAAACGATCATCTGGATGTACCTATGGAGGACAGGCTACGATGCAGTTATTGGGGGGTAGTAACACACTACCCCCTTTTCTTATAGCCTATCGTGATACAATTTACGCATGGGTGAAGAGAAACTATCAAAAAATTCTACTGAGGTAGTTCCAGTAATTAAACCAATAACTGACGTGGATACCACCCTTGATAATATTCTTATACTCGAGGAAGCCTGTTTTCCTCCTGACTGGCAGTACGACAACGCAAAGGAATATTATGCTGACATCATCCAGGATCCACAGAATATTAATCTATTTTTGTATGATGAGAATGATAAAGTGACCGGTTACATTCTTGCTCGTCCACACAATCTTGTAGTTTCAGAACTTAAGAACGATGATCCTTTTCTTACTGATAGTGACAATGCTCGATATTATATTGACACTATTCAAATTCTTCCTGAACTTCAAGGGAAAGGGGGAGGGAAAAACCTAATTCTTGCTGTTTGTGATGAGGCCAAAAAAAGAGGAGTTACTCAATTTTCAATTCACGCGCGAACAGTAAACCATTTGAGCGATGTGATAAAATCACTTTTTAAGGATAAAGTGACGCTGGTAAGGCAGATAGACTCTTGGAAATACGCATCGGGTGAACCCTATGAGTATATTGAGTGGGATCTATAGCGAGATACTTATTATTTAATTGAAACAAAATGATTTGCCCTTATTATTCAGAACCTTCATTCCTCATCATTGCTGACGGGGTGCCAGATCTTCTTTATTATTCACATCTTCCCGCAATCATCATTTCAATGCTTGTTGGTTCATTTGTTCTCTACAAGAATCCTCAAAGCATAGCAGCACGTTCATTGTTTGCTGTTGCACTTTCATTTTCGCTATGGACTTTTGTGAACCTTATTGCATGGACAAATAACGATATCAGTACAATCGGTTTTTTCTGGACATGGTATGGCATACTCTATAGTTTAATATACATATCTAGTCTCTACTTTACCTACGCACACCTTCAGGGAGGGAAGATACCACATTTTCTATCCCCACTATTATTTTTACTTTTCCTACCAGTTATCATCTTTGCACCAACTAATCTTTACTTCGAGTCGCTCAACCTATCGCTCTGTGGCGTAACTGATGCTGGCCTTTATTACAACAACTACGTCTACGGACTTGGTTTCTTGATCTTCATCTGGGTCATGACCGTCGTTACTAAACAATACCGAGCTGCTAGTTCCGCTGAGAAAAAACCAGTGCTACTTTTTGGTCTTGGTATTGGAGCCTTTCTCTTTTCATTCTTCTTGGGTGGCTATATTGCGAGCGTATTCATTGAAAATTCTTTCGTTCTAGAGTTCTATGGGATTTTTGCAATGACATTTTTCATGATCATTCTCGGATACTTGATCGTAAAGTTCAAAACATTCGATGTTAAATTGATTGGCGCTCAAGCACTGGTAGTCGGCCTGGTCATTCTTATTGGTTCGCAGTTCTTCTTTATAGAATCAACCATTAACTACATACTTGCTGGAGTGACATTTCTTCTGAGTATTACTGGGGGATATTATTTGGTAAAAAGCGTGAAGATGGAAATCCAGCAGCGCGAAGAGATCCAGTCACTTGCTGCTTCACTAGCACTTGCCAACGAAAAACTAAAAGAGCTCGACAAACTCAAATCTGAATTCGTGTCGATCGCGTCGCACCAGCTGCGCGCACCACTTACCGCCATTCGCGGATACACTTCAATGCTGATTGATGGTAGCTATGGAAAAGTGCCCCAGCAAGCGATGGAACCTCTCGAACGAATTTCTGAGTCAGCCAAGAACATGGCCTACTCGGTCGAGGACTACCTCAACGTCTCCCGCATAGAGTCGGGCAACATGAAGTACAACAACAGCGATTTCAACCTACGCGACGAAACCGAACATGTCTGCGACGACCTCCGTCCACAAGCTTTGCGCAAGGGACTCACGCTGCTTTTCCGCACCGACCTCAAGAGCAAAGGCATCATCAACGCTGACATCGGCAAGGCCATTCAGATCATTCAAAACCTCCTTAATAACTCGATCAAGTACACCGAGAAGGGAAGTATCAGAGTGCTCGTGCGCGACGATGTCGTCCGCAAGCGGATCTACGTCGATATTGAAGACACCGGCATTGGCATGGACGAGGAGACCAAGAGTCGCCTGTTTGGAAAATTTGAGCGCGCCAAGAACGCCAACGAAGTCAACCACGGTGGCACCGGCCTTGGTCTATACGTGGCCTACGCCATGGCCAAAGGAATGAATGGCAACATCACCGCCCATTCGGAAGGCGATGGCAAGGGGTCTCGGTTTACTATTGAATTGCCTCTGGCGTTGTAGAGTTTAAAAGAGGCGCGCCCGAAGGGCGCGCCTCTTTTTAGCTGCGTTCAGCATCTCATTTATGCTAATATAAGCTCTATGAACACTGGAAAAAAACGACTATTGACTGGCTTACAGCCGTCCGGAGACCTCCATATTGGCAACTACTTTGGCGCGTTGAAGCCCTTCGTAGATATTTATAGTGACTATGAAAGCTTTTTAATGGTGGCGGACTATCACGCGCTTACCAGCCTGCGTGACCCAGAAGCGCTCCGTCGAAACACACTCAATATTGTGCGCGACTACCTGGCGGCAGGGGTAGATCCAGAAAAGGCCGTTATCTTCCGTCAGTCTGACAATCAAGACCACACTGAGCTCGGTTGGGTGCTGAACTGCATGGTGACGGTACCTTTTCTCATGCAGGCTCATTCATACAAGGACAAGGTCGCAAAGGGAATTGAACCAAATGCCGGTCTCTTTACCTACCCGATGCTCCAGGCAGCTGATATTTCACTCTATGACACCGATGTTGTACCAGTCGGCGAAGACCAGCGGCAACATCTTGAATACACGCGCGAGGCAATTGGGAAATTCAACCGTGCCTTTGGTGAGACCTTAAAGGAACCGACCGAGATGATCCTAGACGTGGTAGGGGTGGTGCCAGGCACTGATGGCACAAAGATGAGCAAGAGCTACGGAAATACTATTCCGCTTTTTAGTACCACTGAAGAGATTGAGAAGGCAGTCATGAGTATCGTCACCGACTCCTCTGGAGAACGCCCAGAAAATGTCTACGCGATTCATCGCTTGCTGAAGAGCGCCGAAGAGCTTGACCCGATCTATGAAGCGCATCAGGGAAGGTATGGTGATCTGAAGAAGATGTTGGCGGCTGACCTTGATGCGTTCATTGCGCCAATGCGAGAGGCGCGCGCCAGCATCTCCGACGAGCAGGTAAGGGAAGTGCTGGCCGCTGGAGCCGAAAAGGCCCACGTAGTATCCCACACCACGCTGGCGCGCGTTCGTGCAGCTGTTGGTATTGACAGATAGCTATAGTAGTTTTATTATTATACCGGTACGTTCATCTCATTCTTATTGAAAGGGGCACATCATGCTGCAACTCGTTCCCATTGAAATCGTCGACTTTGTCGATGATGTCGCTGCAAAAAATGGGCTCTCCCTGCTTTATTACGAAAGCGAGGACCCCACCACTCTCATGTTGGTCCAACCAATGGACGAGGTGGTCAAGGAGGGTCCAAACGGCAAGTTGACGAGCAGCTTCGTGGCGGCGCTACAGGAGGGGCAGAAGTCCATTCACTTGCCTCTGCCGATCCACATTGAGGCTTACGCGAAGAGAAGCCCGTTGCCGTTCGGCATCACCGAGAATCTCCCTGACTTGGTCCATATGGTGCGCATCAGCACCCTGGAATGACCACCTCACAACCAACGACCCTCCCCGAGGGTCGTTTTTTATTGACTGAAAATCATGAAATGGTACGCTGTAGTACAAATTTATGGAACGCACACTAATTTCCGACCTGCAAACAATGGTTGGGCAAGAGGTACTTATAAACGCCGTGGTCAATGTCGCTCGCCAGCAGGGTAAGATGGCTTTTTTTGATTTTCGAGACCGCTCTGGCGTCATCCAGGGTGTCGTGTTCGGCAAGCCAGAGGTGCTCGATGTGGCCAAGGATCTTACTCAGGAGTACTCAGTGGCTGTTACCGGCATCGTCAACCGACGCCCAGAAAAAATGGTTAATGCCGGCGTACAAAACGGCGACATTGAACTTGAGATCACTGGCATTGAGGTTCTTAATCCTTCTGAGGCAATGCCGTTTGATATGGACGCCGAGCTCAATATCGACACCTTACTCGACTACCGCCCACTGACACTTCGTCGTCCACACGAACGTGCCATCTTCAAGATCCAGGCCACCATCGTACGCGCGTACGGCGAGTACATGCGTTCACAAGGCTTCACCGAATTCCAAGCTCCTAAGCTCGTTGGGGGCGATGCCGAAGGAGGCGCTGAGGTTTTCAAGGTTGACTATTTTAAGAATGTAACCGCTTCACTTGCGACCAGCCCGCAACTCTACAAGCAAATGTTGGTCGGCGTCTTTGAGCGGGTCTACACCTTTGCCACCGCCTTCCGCGCTGAAAAAAGTGCTACCACCCGCCACCTTAGTGAGTACACCTCACTCGATGCGGAGATGGGCTTCATCAAAGACCACCTCGACATCATGCGCATGGAGACCGGCCTCATGAAGTACATCAGTGCTGAGATAGGGAAGAGCAATACCGCTGAGTTAGCCATACTCAATATTGAGTTGCCCAAAATTCCCGAGAGCGACATCTTCCCACACCTCAAGCTGCGCGAAGCACAAGCACTCATCAAGGAACGGACAGGAAAGGACAAGACAAACGAACCTGACCTCGAACCTGAAGATGAACGCTGGCTCTGTGAGTATGCGAGTGAAGAGCTTGGTAGTGATTTTATTTTCATCACTCACTACCCAGTCAGCAAGCGACCATTCTACACGTACGAAGATGAGAATGACCCAGGCTTCACGAAGAGCTTCGACCTGCTTTTCCGTGGTGTAGAGATCACCACCGGTGGTCAGCGGGTACACAATCTTGCTGTATTGAAAGAAAAGCTTGCCGCCAAGAAACTGAGTCCAGAAAACTTTGAGTTCTACTTCCAGGCCTTTAAGTACGGCGTACCACCACACGGCGGCTGGGGAATGGGTCTCGAGCGCCTCACAGCAAAATTCTGTGGGGTAGCAAACGTGAAAGAAGCAACACTCTTCCCACGCGACATCAACCGCATCGACACTTTTACCTCGAAGGATCAGAGCGAGGAGGCAGAGCTGTAATAGAGAGGTCAGTATCCTGTCACATCGAGGCCTTGCGAAGCGGTGGTTGATAGCTCGGTAGTTGTAACAGGAAAAAGTCACTGTCTGAGCAGAGCGAGTTTGACTTTTTCTGTCGTGGAAGCTACCAGAGCTATCCCAACGCGTAGCACTCGGCCGAGAAGTGATTGGTTACTGACCTAAATATCAATACAAAAGCGGCAAAAGCTGAAAGCTTTTGCCGCTTTTGTTATACTCATACGCATGACTAAGATAACCACTTCGCCAAAGACCCTGGCCGACGTTCCAAAGAAATACTGTCGCATCATCCTGACTGAAGACAAACCAAGCTGGCACCGATTAGTAGAGAAAGCAGATGGCACATTGGAGTACCGCATGGGAGCAGGGAAACGAAAGAACGCAACCGCGCGTAGCTATCGTACACTTGTCCGAAGTATCGTGCAGGCCGCGAAAGCACACCAACTCGAGAACATCGCCATTCATCTTGGTGTTATGGGAATGCCAAAGCTAGAAGCGATGGGTGAGGAGTGGTTCTGGCGCACCCTTGGCGAGAACCTCGCGCTCGCGCAGTATGAATTCCGTCTTTACAAAACCGCTACTAAAGAAACAAAAGAACTGAAGGGGGTGTTGGTGTGTGGTGTGCAAACACCGGCGGAAAAGCGTAGCTTTTCCGCCGGCCTCACCATCGGTGAGTCAGCCAACAAAGCCCGCGACATCGCCAACACCTGCGGCGATGACATGACCCCAAGTACCCTGGCCGCTGCTGCTAAAGATATCCTCAAGGGCACGAAGACAACCATTAAAATACTCGACATAGCTGCGATCAAACGCGAAAAGATGGGGCTGATCGAGGCAGTCGGGAAGGGTGCCAACGACGCCCCAAAAGTCATAATTATCGAATACTGGGGAGCCGGAAAACCAGCCAAGAACGATAAAAAGAGGGCACCGATCGCCCTCGTCGGCAAGGGTATCACCTACGACACTGGTGGCCTCAATGTGAAGCCATCTGGCTACATGCATGAAATGCATATGGATATGTCCGGCGGTGCCGCCATCATCGCTACTATGCGCGCTATTGCAAAACTTGGCACCAAAAAGAATGTTGTCGCGATCATTCCCGCTGCGGAAAACGCTATCTCGCGCGACAGCATGCGCGCCGGCGATATCACCACCAGCATGTCAGGTAAAACGGTCGAGATCCTGCACACCGACGCCGAAGGTCGTCTCGTCCTCGCTGATGCCATGACCTACGCTGAAAAATACTACGCTCCACAAGTCATGCTCGACGTCGCGACCCTCACGGGCGCTTCACTCGTCGCGGTCGGCACTATCGCGAGTGTCGTCCTCACCAAAAACGACACGCTTCGTGAGTCACTTGTAAAACTCGGGGAAGAAACTGGTGACCTCACCTGGCCACTACCGCTCTGGGATGAATACAAACAATCACTCAAAAGTCACCGTGCTGACATCAGCAACATCGCGACTGATTTTTCTCGCTACGCTGGCTGTATCGAGGGCGCAGCCTTTCTCTCATACTTCGCACCCAAGAAGACTCCCTGGGCCCACATCGATATCGCACCCCGCATGACCAGCACGACCAGCGACAAACTTGCGAAAGGCGCGACCGGCGAGCCGGTCCGCTTGCTCGTACGCTTTGTTGAAACCTACTAGATCTAGGAGGTTGAACCTCCCAAATCCGCTAACTTACTTGTATGAACGTCCTTGAGATCAGACAAAAGCTTTTGGCCGATGAAGTGTTTGTTATAGAGGAGCTGAGGAAAGTGCAGACCTTGTACCAGCTTAAACGTGTCATTCGCTACGACCAGTCACGAAATGTTGAAGAGGATACTGAGTCAGTAGCTGAACACATCTTTGGTATGCACTGTTTGGTAGATTACTTTTTGCCACTTGAAGATATGGAAGGGAAGTGGGACCGGATGACCATCCATACCATGCTGCAGTACCACGACATCGATGAGATCCTGACCGGTGACGTGGTCGGTTACCGGAAGACATCCACTGAAGTCGCCGAGGAACGAGCGGCCGCCGAGCAGACCATCATGAAACTCCCCATCAGTATGCAGGAGATAATTAGGAATTCCCTCGACGCTTATGAATCTGGCAGTACCCCAGAAGCCCGTTTTGTTAAAGCGATCGATAAGATCGAGCCGGTATTCCATCTCTACAATGAAGCCGGCAGACAGACCATGGCCGAGCTTAAGACCACTAAAGAGCAGCATGACCGTATCAAGTATCCGCACGTGGAAGGCTTTCCGGTCATCAAACGCTTTGCTGAAGTGATGACCGAGCAATTCAGAAAAGAAAGTTTTTACCACACAATGCCGTGCTAGAATTGTACGTGTGAGCACCGCAACCGCTTTTGCTATCAAAACCGAAACCTTCGAGGGACCACTCGAACTACTTATTGAGCTCGTTGAAAAGCGTAAGCTTCTTATCAATGACATCTCACTGGCGCAGGTGACCGATGAATACATGCAGACCGTCAGTGCCATGCAAGAACTCTCGCTACCAAACACCGCGCAGTTCATTTCGTTAGCGGCCACCCTCCTCCTCATCAAATCAAAGTCACTCCTTCCAGTACTCGACCTCACCACCGAAGAAGAAGCCAGCATTGACGACCTCGAACGACGTCTACGGTACTACCAGATCTATCGCGACGCTGGCCTCCACCTACAAAACGATTTTGGAAAGCAGATCATGTATGAACCCGAGTACGTTCCACCCCGTGACCCCATCTTCTCTCCAGATACATTTTGCAACACCACAGAATTGCAGGCGGCCCTCCATCGAGTCATTACCAGTTTGCCAAAGTTTGAGACGAAACCAACAGCCACCGTACGTCCCACCATTTCTCTTGAGGATATGATGGAAAAGCTTAAGCGCCGCATCGAGCAGCAAATGCGCACCAAGTTCTCTGAGATACGTGCCCGAGAAACTGACCACAAGAACGTCATCGTAGGTTTTTTGGCCATTTTGGAGCTGTTCAAACAGGGAAATATCATCATTACTCAATCAAAGCGTTTCGAGGATATTCATATGGAGCTCGACCGGCCACATACGCCGCGGTATTACTAAATACTTTTTGAAATACAGTACACTTTTTTCTATTTGAAATACGATGGTGTTCCAGGAATTTTCGACGGGAAAAAGTCGAAAATTCGGAACTAAATTCACAATAGTCACTGCGTTCCTTTGTTCATTTATGTGCTAGAATGAGAGCATGACCTTAGATGTACTCATCGAGGCGCTGCTTTTTTATAAAGCAGCGCCTCAGAATAAGCAAAAGCTCTGCAAGCTTTTTGCTGTGTCCGATGAGGAATTTGCAGCTGCCCTCGGAGTCCTCCGCGAACGCCTCAAGTCTGGCGCCACGCGCCTGGTCGAGACAGAGACCGACATTCAGTTGGCGACCGCCCCCGAGCTTTCAGAATTCGTTGAGCAACTCCGCCGCCAGGACATCACCGGCGACATTGGGAAGGCTGGGGCTGAGACCCTCGCCATCATCCTTTACCGCGAGCCAATTTCTCGCGCAGAGATCGATCGGATCCGCGGAGTCAATTCCTCCTTCATCCTCCGCAACCTACTAGTGCGCGGTCTCATCGTTCGCGAGTCGATCACCGGCAACGGCTACCAGTTCCGCATCAGCACTGAACTTCTCCAGCACCTTGGCGTGTCTGACAAGCGCTCCCTTCCCAATTTTTCAGAGTTCATGGATGCCTTAGAAGCCTTTGACACACAACGATCATGAGCAGCGATTTCCTCCCACATTCAGTGATCGAAAAGTCAAATCTCATGCGACGCTTTCCGGTGGTGGCACAACTCGGTGTCCTCGGCTTCGTCCTACTCCTACTCTTTGGTTCACTTTTGCTACCAGAGCGCGGCCCAGAAAAAAACGCCACACTACCAGAAGTCACCACCGCACCGGAGCAGAACGCATACCCCGTGGTCCCGCAAAAGATCGAAGCTCTTGAACTTCGAGCTACTGCCGCCTACGTTTGGGACATTCGGTCGCAGCGTGCCCTGTACTCTCATAACGCGGATGAACCACTGCCAATCGCGTCGATCACCAAGTTAATGACAGCCCTCTTGGCATACGAACTCATTGAAGACGACACCTACACCACTGTTTCTGATGCCGCCATCAAGCAAGAGGGGAGTAGCGGCCTATCCTCCGGCGAACGCCTTACTTCTGAGCGACTAAGAAAGCTTGCACTCATCTCATCATCCAATGACGCGGCCTATGCCCTAGCAGCCAGTGTAGGGGAGCTGCTCGGTGATCGAGACCCGGTCAGTCAGTTCGTACAGGGTATGAATATTCGCGCCGAAGAGCTAGGACTGAGTACCCTCAAGTTCAAAAACACGACCGGTCTCGATATCTCAACCACTGAACCCGGTGCCATCGGAAGTGCGCGCGATGTTTCTTTCCTCATGGAGCATATCCTCACCAACTACCCCGAGATCATCACCCCGACCAAGGAAAGTTCCACCCGCGTCTACAACACCGCTGGCGCTTACCACGAGATACGCAACACAAACCAAGCAGCCACCCAGATCCCAAACATGATCGGTTCTAAGACCGGCTACACCGACCTCGCTGGCGGTAATCTCACCGTCGCTTTTGATGTCGCTTTTGACCGTCCGATCGTCATCACCGTACTAGGCTCGACCCGAGATGAACGTTTCGCTGATGTTCTCACTCTCGTGCAGGCTGTCCAAGACTCGGTCGGGCTTTCAGAAACCCAATAACTACTATGGACTCTCTCGTACTCAGCGTTTTGATACCTTCTGTGATGACCTTCATCATCGGGATCTTGATCACCCCACTCGTGACGCACTTTTTGTATAAGCATAGAGTGTGGAAGAAGCAGGGAGGGAAGGTCGCCATGGGAGGAGTAGAAGCGGTTGAGTTCAACCGGCTGAAGGGTGTTCACGAAACAAAGACTCCACGCATGGGAGGGGTCGTCATCTGGAGTAGCGTGCTCATTACCCTGGGTGGACTCTACCTCCTGGCTAGTCTTTTTCCTGACTCTTTCTTCACCCATCTAGATTTCCTCTCTCGCGAACAAACATTGATCCCTGCCGCGACACTTCTCGTTGGTGCGCTGATCGGGTTTCTCAATGATTTTTACGATATTTCCCATGAGGGCAAGGGCCTTCGCCTCTCCGTCCGCCTCGGTCTCATCACGGTCTTGGCCAGCATCCTTGGCTGGTGGTTCTATTTCAAACTTGGTGTCAGTAGTGTCAGTATTCCCTTCGACGGCAGCCTCGAACTCGGAATTCTGATCATCCCTTTCTTCATTCTACTTACCCTCATGCTGTACGCGAGCGGCGTGATCGATGGTATCGATGGCCTTTCAGGCGGTGTTTTTGCTTCTGTTTTCGCAGCCTATACCGGCATCGCTATCGTACAATCCCAATTCGACCTCGCCGTCTTTTGTGCCAGTGTCGTTGGTGGTATCTTGGCTTTTCTCTGGTTCAACGTCCCCCCCGCCCGTTTCTGGATGACCGAAACCGGCTCGATGGCTCTAACCCTCTCCCTGGCCACTGTTGTTTTCATGACCGACACCCTCGGGGAAGGGAACGGCATCCCCCTCCTCCTCATCGTTGGTTTCCCACTCATTGCCACCGTTGCTTCTAATGTGCTCCAGTTGTCATACCGCAAGCTCACGGGGAAGAAACTATTCCGTATCGCCCCCCTCCATCACCACTTCGAAGCGATCGGCTGGCCGTCATACAAGGTCACCATGCGCTACTGGATCATCAGCATCATTTGCGCCGTTATTGGTGTCATCATCGCCATGGTCGCATGAACATTCCAAAGCCAAAATCTGTCGACAGTATCCTGCTCTTTTTCATCGTTTTGATGGTGGCAGGAGGCTTTCTTATCTTTTCCTCGGCCTCGCTTGGGTTGATGGCGCGAGATGGCGCTAGTTTTGGGTCAGTTGCTTCTAGCCAGTTTCTCTTTGGCGTCATTGGTGGCAGCCTCGCCTTACTGCTCACCAGCAACGTGTACTACCGACACTGGCGAAAGTATGCTTTTTACATTTTCCTTGCCACACTACTCGCGACTGTTGCTGTATTCATTCCGGGGTTAGGAATGACACACGCTGGTGCCACGCGCTGGCTTGACCTCGGTTTTACCACCGTACAACCCACCGAATTTTTGAAGATCGGGTTTGTTATCTATCTGGCGACCTGGCTTTCCGGGGTACACGACCGGATCGATCATTTCAAGTACGGGATGATACCTTTTATCGGCATTGTCGGTGTGGTTGGCGCCATCGTCCTGAAACAACCTGACACCGATACCTTCATGATCATGGCAGTCTCCGGCATGGCCATGTACCTCGCTGCCGGAGCGCGCTGGCGTGATATAGCTATCATAGTACTAGGTGGGGTCATTATGCTATCGATCTTGGCAATGTCACGCCCCTATATCATGGATCGATTCACTACCTTTCTCGACCCTGGGGCCGACCCGCTCGGCAGCGGATACCAGATACAGCAGTCTCTGATCGCAGTCGGCTCCGGCGGGTTCACCGGCCGTGGCTTCGGCCAAAGCATACAAAAATTCGAATACCTACCAGAGCCCATTGGCGACTCTATCTTTGCGGTCTTTGCTGAAGAATTTGGTTTCGTCGGCAGCATCCTACTGATCTGTAGCCTAGTTTTCCTCACCCTGCGCGGTTACCGCACAGCGAGTCAGGCCAGTGATATCTTTGGCACACTGCTCGTGGTCGGTTTCATGACCATCATCATCACTCAAGCTTTTCTAAATATCGCAGCAATGATCGCTGTTGCTCCGCTCTCTGGTTTACCACTCCCATTCATTAGTCATGGTGGTACCGCACTCATGGCTACCCTGGCTTCACTTGGCATCGTGCTCAATGTGTCGAAATATCGCACTTTCAAAAGATCAGCATGATACACTAGGGCATATGAGAATTGGATTTGTTGGAGGAGGAACCGGTGGACATTTCTACCCGCTCATTGCGGTAGCTGAAGCTCTACAGAAAACACAACACTCAATAGAACTCTACTATTTCGGGCCGTCACCGTATGACAGTGAAATGCTGCTGAAAAACAACATCACCTTCGTTTATTGCCCGGCAGGGAAGTTGCGCAATTATTTCTCTATCCAGAACTTTATTGATATCTTTCGTAACTTCTTTGGCATCTTTGTCGCAATCTGGAAGTTGTATGTGCTCTATCCGGATGTCATTTTTAGCAAGGGCGGCTACACCAGTATTCCTATTCTGACTGCGGCCAAGTTCCTTCGTATCCCTGTTGTCATTCACGAATCCGACGCCGTCCCAGGCCGCGCCAACAAACTCGCTCGTAAGCAGGCTCGGTACATCGGCATCGCCTACGACGACGTAGCGCAATATTTTCCGGCTGAAAAGACCGCGCTCGTCGGCATCCCGCTACGGACAGACATCAAGAATATTCCGGTTAATCCTTTCAGTGTACTGGGAATCCCGAATGATAAACCGCTCATCTACGTGACCGGTGGTTCACTTGGGGCTGTCCGGATCAATGACCTCATCTTGCAATCGCTATCCAGCCTCTTGCCGCATTACCGCATATTCCACCAAACCGGAACAGCGAATGTCGGTGAATTGCGCCTGACAGCGCAAGGCTTGCTCGGCGACTCACCACTTAAAAGCGACTATTATCTTGAGGGGAATATCGACCCCGCCACGGTTTCCGCCCTTATGAGCGCGGCCGCGCTCATCATCACGCGCGCTGGTAGCACCACTCTGTTTGAGATCGCCTACCACGGCAAACCAGCGATAATCATTCCTATTCCTGAGGACGTCAGTCGAGACCAACGCAGCAACGCCTACGCCTACGCCCGCAGTGGCGCCGCCTCGGTGATCGAGGAACACAACCTCACCCCGCACCTACTGGAGCAAGAGATACACACCATTTTGACTGATCAAAACCGCTACACGTCAATGGCGCAGGCCGCCAAAAACATGTACATTGACGGAGCCGAAGATAAGATCGCTAATCTTCTTATCTCGATCGGAGTTGAACATGGATCCTAAAACTAATTCGCCGGTCGTGACCCGCTTTGCACCGTCACCGACTGGCTATATGCATATCGGAGGAGCACGCACGGCGCTATATGCGTGGCTTTTTGCTCGCAAGCATGGTGGTACTTTTATCCTGCGCATTGAAGATACCGACAAGAATAGGGAAGTAGAGGGAGCCATCGCTCACATTCAAGATTCACTCCGCTGGCTTGGTATCGAGTGGGATTACGGCCCAGATAAACCTGGGCCCTTTGGTTCGTGTATTCAATCCGATCGACTCGAGAGTTACAAAAGATATGCACAGAAATTGGTCGATAAGGGGTTAGCTTACCCAGATCCATACACTGAAGAGGAAGTTGCGGCCTTCCGAACACAAGCGGAAACTGAAAAGCGACCCTTCCTATTTCGTGACCATCGTCCAGAAACTTTTGAAACCTGGGATGGTTCAAAGCCACTTCGTCTCAAAGTGCCAGAAATTAAGCGTTACGAGTGGCATGATGCGGTCCGCGGGAAGCTCACCGCTGGTGAAGAGATGCTCGATGACATCATTCTCATCAAGGCCGACGGATACCCCACCTACAACTTCGCACACATCATTGATGACCTCGAGATGGGAGTCACACACATCCTTCGTGCTGATGAATTCATCTCTAGTACGCCAAAGTTCTTAAGCATCTACGATGCACTTGAAATTCCGTACCCAATTTTCGCGACCTTGCCGCCGATCATGGGCCCAGATGGCAAGAAGAAGCTTAGCAAGCGAGATGGTGCCAAGGACCTCATGGATTACGCGAAGGATGGCTACCTACCCGAAGCTATGCGCAACTTCCTCGCGCTCATTGGTTGGAACCCGGGTGGAAACGACGAAATATTTCCAAGTAACGCAACCGACCGCTCCTTGATCGAAAAGTTCTCTCTGGAGAGGATCCAACGCTCTGGTGGTGCGTTCAACGAGGAGAAACTCCGCTGGATGAATCGCGAGTACCTGACGATACAGACACCAGAATTTCGCCACGACTACTTTAAAATGGCTTTGCCAGAAGCACTTTTGTCACTGCCGCAATACTCAGAGGAACGGCTTACCAAGCTCGTACCAGCAGTCTTTGAACGGGTACAGAACCAAAATGACATCCGTGCGGCAGCTGCGGCAGGGGAGTATGACTGGGCCTTTGCTGTCCCCAAGTATGAGGGAACGATCTTAAAGTGGAAGAATGACGATAGCGCGGCAGCTGCGCTGCCGCGCCTCTTGAAGCTCCTCGAACTCCTCCCAACCGCTGATTTTTCTAGCCCAGACACCATTAAAGCCGCCATTTGGGACTACGCTGAGGAGACCGGAAGAGGGGAGGTGCTATGGCCACTCCGCGTCGCGCTTTCGGGCCGCGAACGTTCTCCCGACCCATTTTCTATCGCTTTTATCATTGGCCGTGAAGAGACCCTCTCCCGTATCAAAACCGCATGTGATAAAATACGAGCATAATGCTAATGCGTTTGTTCGTAGCCTTGATCATTGGAATCATCATTCCACCCCTACTCTGGACACCGATCCCGAGTGTTTCTGCTGAATCAGAAGTGGACCGTCTACGAAATGAGATCAACGCACGCAGTAACCGCCTCTCTCAAATTGAGGCTGAGATAGCCAAGTATGAAGAGGAGCTGAAGGGAGTTGGCGCGGAAAAGAAGACCCTCCAAAGCGCGATCAACCAACTCGAGTTGGAGCGAAAGAAAGTAAATGCCGAGATCAACAAGACCGAAACGCTCATCTCTTCGACCGACCTCGAGATCAATAAACTGATCCTTGAGATATCAAGGACACAAACTGACATTGGTACCACCGAAGCAGCGATCGCATCTATTATCCGTTCCGAGTATAAGGCCAGTGATGAATCACTGATCGAGCTACTCCTCAGCCACGACAAACTTTCAGATTTTTGGAGCGCTTTCGAGGCGCATGAAAACGTCCGCGCTGTCATGGCAGAAAAGGTCTCAGAGTTGACTTCCTTTAAGACCATGCTCGAACAGAAGCGAACTGAGAATGAGGACAAGCGTCTAACCCTGAGCTCTCTGAAAGACCAGTACGTAGATCAAAATTCTGTCTTGGTCAACAATAAGAGAGAGCGGTCCGAACTCCTCGAGGTGACCAAGAATGAAGAACGTAACTACCAGCAGCTACTCGCAAGCAAAGAAGCTGCGCGCGATCAGATCATTAAAGAGATGCGTGATTTTGAATCAAAGCTGCAGTTCATTCTCGACCCGAACACGGTCCCAACCCCAGGCACCCGGGTATTCGATTGGCCGCTAAAGAGCATCATCATCACGCAACTCTTTGGTGGTACAGAGTTTGCCGCCCGCAACGCCAGCGTCTACGGTGGACGCGCCTATCATCCCGGCGTTGACTTTGGGGTACCCCGCGGTACTCCTATATACGCACCACTTACTGGAGTCGTCCGCGCTACCGGAAACACCGACGCAGTCCCCGGCTGTTACTCTTGGGGTAAATGGACGCTCCTTGACCACGCCAACGGCCTGTCGACCCTCTACGCCCACCAAGATCTCATTTCGGTGACTCCAGGTCAGAAAGTAGTTACCGGAGAGATCATTGGGTACACTGGTAATACTGGATATTCAACTGGACCTCACCTACACTTTAGCGTATACGCCAAGAGCGGCGTAAACGTTAGAAAATTCAACGAGATCAAGACTGTGACCAGTTGTGGTGCCGCTACTACCCCGGTTGCAGCGGCAGATGCGTACATCGACCCAATGCTCTATCTTCCTCCATATTAGAGTGTGGATAACTCAGTCTTTTACAGTGGATAACTCTGTGGATAGGGTATAGAATAAAAGTGCGATGCACAGCATCGTAGGAACTTACCCGAATGGAAGCCCGCGCTACGCGCGGGCTTCTGGGGCAAAAATTTCTGCGATGCGGTATAGTACTCTCATGTCGAATTTGCCTGTAACACAGATCGTTATTCTTGGTGGTAGTGGAGACCTTAGTCAACGTAAATTACTGCCGGCCCTCTTCGATCTCTATGCACGGGACATGCTCCCATCAGTTTTTCATATCATCGGCCTTGCGCGCTCGCCACGCAGTAACGAGGAATATCGTAAATTCGTGATGACGGCCCTCGCTAAGCACGTAACCCCTAAGGAAGGAAAACATCATAGTTTGAAGGATTTCTGTGACCGCATCAGTTACGTGTCTGGATCTTTTGATGATAGTGAAACATACAACTTGCTCAAATCTGAATTAGAGCGTTTTGATACAGAGCAGAGAAGAGTGAGCAATCGCTTATTCTATCTCGCAGTTCCGCCAAAACACTATAGCCAGATCTTTCGAGACCTGAAGGGAAGTGGGGTAGCAGATGAAGCAGAAGACACCTGGACACATATCTTGGTAGAAAAGCCTTTTGGACACAACCTAGAGACCGCTCAGGCGCTGGATGCCGAGCTTGCCACACTCTATCGCGAAGACCAGATCTTCCGTATCGATCACTACCTCGCGAAAGAGGCCGTACAAAATATTCTTTCATTTCGTTTTGCAAACACCCTTCTGGAAGCGCCGTGGAATAAAGATTCGATCGAGTCTATCACCATCAACATGACTGAAACGATCGACGTCGGAGACCGAACAAATTTTTATGAAGGAGTAGGTGCCTTGCGCGACGTTGGACAAAACCATCTCCTGCAACTTTTGGCACTTACCGCCATGCGAGAACCGGCGACCTTTACTGCCGAAGCGATCCAAAATGGTCGCACTGAAGTCCTAAATGCATTAGTGCCAATCAACCCTGAGCAACTGGAACTTTCTGTGCTACGAGCTCAGTACGACGACTACAAGACTCACGAGCACATACCAGACACTTCAGAAACAGAAACATATTTCGAACTGAAAACCGAGGTTGGGCTACCAGAATGGGAAGGAGTGCCATTTTATATTCGCTCTGGCAAAGCGCTCGCTAACTCGCAGGTGTCGATCTTGGTCCGTTTCAAAGACACCTTGCGTTGTATGTTCGATGCAGACGACTGCAAAGAAAGTGGCAACACGATCAGACTAACCATTTCACCGGAACAAATAATCGAAATAACTCTTAATGCTAAGGCTCCAGGATTGGGATATCGATTAGAGAAGCGCAAACTCCGCTTTGTCTGCGAAAAAGGCGATACCGAAATAAAGAATTCCTATGAAAAGGTTCTGTACGATTCCATCATCGGCGACCGTACACTATTTACCAAGACTGATGAGGTGTTTGCCGCTTGGCGGTTCATCACCCCGATCATCAACATGTGGTACGACCTGCCACTTCACACCTACCAGAAAGGTACAAACGGCCCAAATGAAACCATTATCCCAGATCAATAATCATAAAGACATATGCAAAAAGAATTGATATTCATTGGCCTTGGTCGCATGGGACGCGGCATGGCAGAGCACCTTACCGAGACCGGCTACACTGTACACGGCTTTGACGTAAGCGAAGACATGCGTAAGGAAGCGAAAGAAGTGGGTATTCCTGTTTACGAAACACTAAAAGAAGCCATCTCTGCCATGAATGGTCGAAAGATCGTTTGGTTGATGGTGCCCTCGAAATTCGTCGATGACGTACTAGGTGAAGTGGTACCACAGTTGCAGGCAGATGATATTGTCATTGATGGCGGCAACACCTTCTTTAAGGACACGTTGCGCCGTGGCGAGATGCTCAAGGAGAAGAGTATCAACTTCGTCGACTGTGGCACTTCAGGCGGCACGCGCGGCGCTCGCCACGGCGCATCCCTCATGGTTGGTGGTCCTGATGAAGTAGTAAAGGATATCGAACACATCTTCCACACCCTTGCTGCGCCAGGCGCGTACGCACATTTGGGGAAGACCGGAGCCGGACACTTTGTAAAAATGGTTCACAACGGTATCGAGTACGGCATGATGGGCGCGCTCGCCGAAGGTATGAGCTACATCGAGGATCATCAAGCTGAATTTGATATTCGAATCAAAGAGGTCTTCAAGCCATACCAACACGGCAGCGTCATAGAGAGTAGTTTGGTCAATTGGCTAGCCGACTCGTATATGACTGAGGGATATCTTGATGGCATCACTGGCGAAGTCCCACGTGGTGAGACTGAAGAGGAAATGGAATTCATCATTACCGCTGGAAAGACTCCCGTCCTTGAAGCATCCGTCGAACAACGCAAAGCCACTCGCGGCAACCCATCACGTATTGGCACCTTGCTCTCTGCCATGCGCAATCAGTTTGGCGGACACGCCGTAGTTAAAAAATCAGCGGAGTAGGGGATATGCAGATCCACACTACCGACAATTCCGCCAAGTTACTTGGAGAGGAACTAAGTGGACGCATCAATGCCCATGACGGAGATGTCGTCTGCTTGCTTTCTGGAGGCTCTGCGCTTGATGTAGTTGGGTTCATAGAAATTAACGACAAACCCGAATGTCGCACAATATTTATGATGGGGGACGAACGGGGGAGCAGGGAGCCAAAAGTCAACAACACCTTACAACTCGAGGCGCGTTATCCAGGTCACGCTGTCATCAAGTCACTCATTCGGACCGTTCCGGAGGAAAATGAATCGCTAATAGATTTTGCTGCACGGGTTGAAAAAACTCTTTTGGAAAAAATTTCTGAACTGAGATATGTAAAAATTTTTATGATCCTTGGCATGGGTACCGATGGACACACCGCTGGTATCTTTCCCATGAATAAGGAATCGTTCCAAGAGACCTATCTAGATGACCTAACCTACGTCCCAGTACACGTGGAAGGCCTTACAATCGATTCTAGGGCCTCGCTGACGCCAGGCTGGATACTGAACCATGTTGATGAGATATTCGCGTACGTGACCGGGGAATCAAAACACGCGCTGCTTGAGTCATTACAAAACGAGACAAAAGAGCTGCATGAAAGGCCGGCTGAGCTACTGAAGCTACATGGGCGAGCACATATCTACACTGATCAAGTTCTAGACCCAAAATAAGCCAGAACGCAGGGGAATACGGCATTGCAATATATGCCGTAATATTTATACCCAGCACTTCGTTTTACATATATTGTGCGAAGCTGTAATATAAAGTCATGTCAGCTAGGAATTCATCTACTCCACTTCGTGAGTACATTCTCCCCTTCCTCGACTACTGTGAGATCGAGAAGGGTTTATCTAATAACACTCAGCGTAACTATCAGCAGTACCTTTCCCTTTTTGTAGAGTGGCTGAAGAAAGAAAACTTTTCTGAATTGAAACCTCACGAACTTACTGCAAATCACGTTTGGGACTATCGCCTATTCCTGGCTCGTGGTCATAAAACCAATCGCGGTGAGTACCTAAGCAAGAAATCCCAAAACTACTACCTCATCGCTCTTCGTGCCCTACTCGCCTTCCTAGCTGAACGAGACATTGAGACTTTGCCAAGTTCTAAAGTCAAATTGGCTAAACAAAAAGCAGATGAGACGATTTCTTTTTTAGATTTGAATGACATTGTAAAAATGATCGAAATTCCAGATGTAAGCACCACAAAGGGACTCCGGGATCGCACTATCATGGAGCTATTTTTCAGTTCTGGTATGCGTATTTCTGAATTAACTGCACTGAACCAAGACCAAATGAGTATGCTGCAAGATAATTCCACCAGTCGTACTTATGAATTATCCATCGTCGGTAAAGGAAAACATATTCGTACGATCTTTATCTCCCCTCGTGCCGCGGACTGGATCCGTAAATACCTCAAGAAAAGACATGATGTAGAAAAGCCACTCTTTATCAATCTTACAAAGAATGGTGAATCTAATCGACTCTCCCCTCGTGCCATTCAGATGATGATACGTCGCTGTGCGATCATGGCTGGCGTGTCAAAAAGAGTTACCCCACATACACTGCGACACACATACGCAACTGATCTACTCGACCATGGAGCTGATCTACGTTCAGTACAAGAACTCCTTGGTCACAAGAACGTCTCCACAACCCAGATCTACACCCACGTCACCAACAAACGCCTTCGTGATATACATGAAAAATTTCACGGAGGAAGTTTGAAGTGATTTGATATATATGAAGTTAAGCGAATCACAAGTACGAGACATATTCTTTTCAGGTACACATTCTTTTAAGAGTGACGAAGAATTAGTTATAAAATTGCATTTCTTACTTACACAGCATTACTTATCATGTGACAGGATTGTTATTTCCGAAAAGCAAGAATATTTCTCCCTTTGTGATAACACAAAGATAATTGCAGCGCATGATGAAGCTGCAGGAGGTGGTACAAGCCATGTCGTTTTGAAATTACTTGCTCAACAATATCTGGCAAGCCTCGGTATTTCAGTTTATTTTGAACAATCCTTTTGTGGTTTTTATCCTGATGTTATAAGCACTGATCGTCAGACAATTGTAGAATGCGGTCATACAAATAATGCTGATAAGATCTTCACTTATTTCACACAAGGTAATATTGCAGAATTGATACAGATTCCCTACCCAACAGATGAAGATGCAAAAGTTTATGGTTATCGATTCACAGCATCAAGTGAGCTTCGTGGTTTCTTAGACACTGAGTTTCAGGAGAACAAGAAAAATCTCCTTAAGATAATCAATCGTAAATCCTAGTATCACCTTATTCCTCCTCTACATATACCCCACCAAGGAAGTAGCCCATGATGTGATCGTAGTCTGGTCGGTGTGCGGTGAGGTGGATACTGCGCTCTCCCCCGTGTGTTAGTTGTGAAGAGACTTCATGATGACGCGTGAGGTAATCGGCTAGCTTTGCGGGAATGACTTCGTCCTGAGAGATAATTGTCTTAGACTCTCCAAAATGAGTGCGAAGCTGATTCTTGATCTGCGTGTAATGTGTACATCCCAACACCACCACCTCACTCTCCCCCGCTTCGGTCTCTATCCGCTGTATGGCTTGCTCAGCTGCAGCAGCTAATTCGTTCATCTCAACCAGCGGCACCAGCTCAGGCGTCGCTATTTGTGAAAGTAGCACATTGCCATTACTCTTATGATCTAGCTCAAGCTGGTACTTACCTGATTCAACTGTACGCTTGGTGCCGATAAGTGCCACTTTGGTTGGCGCGCCGAACTCCAGCACCTCGATGGTCGGTACGATGATGCCAAGGATCTTGCGGTCTGGATACTCGGCAGGGAGAAATTCCTGCTGGAGTCGGCGCGCCGTTTCCGCCGAGGCAGTATTACAAGCAACAATGGAGAGCGCTGCACCAGCCTCAAACAAATACCGCATTCCCTCCTTGGTCAGTTCATAGATTTCCTCTTCGCTCTTGTCTCCATACGGAAGATTGGCGGTGTCTCCATAGTAGGCGTAGTTATACTGCGGCAGTTCCTTTACCACTGCCTTCAGTATCGTGAGACCACCCAAACCAGAATCAAACAGACCGATCTTCATACCATTACTGCTTAGACATTTTTATGATCTTCTCAAACTGTCCCTTGGTGATCTGCATCACCGACAATCGATTCCCCTTTTTCACGAGCGGTAATTCAGCGAGACTTTCTTCTCCTTTCAATTCTGCCAAAGTCACCAGTCGTGGCAACTTTTCAAGGAATTCCACATCGACCCCAAGCCACCGCGGACTTTCCTTTGTCGACTTGGCGTCAAAATACTTACTCTTCGACTCGAACTGCGTGGAATCTGCATACGCTTCTTTGACCACCTCCATGACACCGACCACGCCAATTTCTGCGCCAGCATTGGAATGATAGAAGAGCGCTCTATCCCCTTTCTTGAAGTCATCGCGCAACATATTACGTACCTGATAGTTTCGAATACCATCCCAAAACGCACGCCTTTTGCGCCGCAGATCCTCAATGGAAAACTCTTCCGGTTCACTTTTCATCAGCCAGTACTTCATTGTTGACATTATACTCGAAAATACTGCTATAATTTAATTGGATTTATTAAGTGTTGCAATCATAACGACTTTTTAAAATATGACCACATTGATGTTAACGGCGCCACAACGAGATCTCGTACGCGATAAAGGTACGAAGCTGGGACGTTTTTTGATCGGCCTCCTTTTTGTTGGTAGTGCCCTAACCATGTTATTCGTTCAAACTCCCGCTGGTGTAAGTGGGTACTATGAGACCCTTGGTGTTCCTTTGGCTGGAATTATGGTTTGGCTCGTGATCGTTATGAAGATCGCTGCCGGAGTCGCGATCATTATCGGTAAGCGAGTCGGCCTCGCTTCCGCAGTCCTCATTGGCTTCGTTGTCATCGCTACCCTACTTGCTCATCGTAGCTTGAGCGATCCAAATCTACTGAAGAATCTCGCCATCATTGGTGGTCTTCTCTACCTCATGTCCTACGGTCCGGGCGGGTCAAACACTCGTTTGGCGGAGTAGCGGAATAATAAAAGCGCCGGCCCAAAGGGCCGGCGCTTTTACTTAGAAGTTTGCCGCTAGGGTATTTCCCCAACACGGCATCGATGCGCTCCATGGTTGAGTACCCTGCTTCTCATAGAGATAGCGAGCGTACTCGAGATTATCATAGATATCATCGAGATTGAGTTGCATTGCAGTTGCAGTAGCTTCGTGGTAACGCTTGTTGATCTGCATTACCCCGGTATCTGCTTGATCCACTCGTCCAACGAGGACTGATCCATCGGCCAGCTCATGACGAAAAGTTGATTCACAGCGAGCGACTTCGATCATCACCGGAATATCGGCAAAGTATGATCGGACGGTCGCTTCTGTATCAAGAGGGGCTGAAACGAACTGTTCCACCACCTCATTTCTCGTCACTTGCTGACCTGCAATGTGTCCATACGCTGTTCCCTGCACATTCACTGCCGAAACAGTAGCAGCCGTTAACAGCGTGAGAATCACGGTCGATAAAATAAGCCAAAGGTCTTATCTCTTAAATATCGGTGTGACAAGGGTCGCACTAGTAAAGTGCCTCCCTATTTAGGTTTACCAGACTGGTCTTTGTGAGTTCACGAATATGAACTCTTTCCTAAATAACAGGCCGTATTGGTGGAGACCTCGAAAGGTCAATACACCGCTGCGACACCGATAACCGGACTACTATAGCACAAGTAGCTGGTTTTTATTATTAAAGCACATATTTAACTTACAGTCAAGTTTATTATGTACTGTCAATACCTTTTGTGGCTTATTTTAAGGACATTCTACTTATTTGTCTTTTCCGCAGTACTAGCTTGAAGCCACTCTTTCATACCTTCAAAAGCCCGGAGGACCTCGATTGGTGTCGCAAAGACCACGGTGTTGGACTGATCAGAAGAAAGGTCATTGAGCGTCTGCAGGGTACGCAAATGGAGTGCTCCGGGGGCTGCTGAGAGCATATTAGCAGCTTTCGCAATATTCTCAGCCGCTACCACCTCCCCTTCCGCCTTGATGATTACCGCTCGTCGCTCACGCTCTGCCTCTGCCTGCTTGGCGATCGTACGTTCCATATCCTCTGGCAGGAAGAAGTCCTTGAGCTCAACGTTTTCAACCTTGATCCCCCACGCGTCTGTCTCCGCGTCTATGATGAGCTGAATACGCTCTGAGAGCCTGTCTCGCTGTGCCAGTACCTCATCAAGGTCAGCGCCACCGACAACATTTCGCATGGTGGTTTGGGCCAGCTGTGAGACCGCGTAGCGAAAATCTTCCACTTCCAGTACCGCGCGCGCTGCATCAGCTACCTTATAGTAGATGACCGCATTGATACTCGCGGAAACATTGTCCCGCGTAATCACTTTTTGATCGGGTACGTCAACGGCCTTTACTCGAAGGTCAACCTTTTCCATGTTCTGGAAAATAGGAACGATGATGCTCCAGCCAGGAGCACGTAGGCTGGTAAAGCGGCCCATCGTCAACACGACGCCACGTTCATACTGCTTCACCTCACGCAGAAATACGACCGCTAGGGTGATGAGTATAATGAGCAGAGTGAATATTTCCATAGTTTCAATATTTAGTTACTAATACCTATTTTCAGTCTACAAGCAAAAACTTTTACCGTCCAGCGATTCACAACGTTCCCTTACAGCCCGCCGCCGCTAGATCAAGGGCCTGGGTTAGGGCCCAGATCTAGCGAGGCGTCTGTATAAGCAAAATCCTAGTTGTAGCCTCGCTACTCCTGTTTTTGCTTAATAATAGCCATCGCGCCGAATAACCCAGCCTCATCTCCCAGCTTGGCAGTGGTGATAAAGGGCGCTGGCACAAAGCCATCAAGTGCTTCGACGGTGTACTTTCTGATCGCGTCAACCTCGATCCGTGGATCGCCGATGATCATTGAGCCACCGAGCACGATCACGTCTGGTGACCAGTAAAGTATGGTATTGCGAAGCCCTTGGGCTAAATATTCCGCGAGCTCATCCCATAAGACATCGCTCTGCGGTATCTCATACGGCTCTACGCCGAAACGGCCTTTTACTGCTGTTCCCGATACGAGATTTTCCAAGGTCGGCTCAACCTCCTCGCCGAGAATTGTCCGATCGATATCAACGACCTGATGCCCCGGTTCGAAGCCAACACTCGCCAAGTCGATGGTCCCATTCTCGATCTTTACTCCGCCGACCCCGGTACTGATCGTGTGGTAAGCAACGATATCAAGACCCTTCCCTGCTCCGTAGACTGCCTCGCCCAAACCCGCGATCGCAGTGTCATTTTCAAGCGTGATCGGCACAGCAAAGTGCTTTTGCAGTGCCTCTACGAGTGATTGATCGATCCAGTCGGTGAGTACGTTATCGTTTTGAATACCAGACTTGTCTTCATTCAGTGGTCCGCGAATACCTCCCGCGATCGCTGTTGGCTTTTCCTTAGAAAGCTTCTTGATCGCTTGCACCAATTTCTCCACCCCCTTCGCAAAATCATTTGGCGTCTTAAAGGACTCAACCTTTCCAAGCGTCTCCAGGTCGTTGCTCGCGGCCACTCTCGTGTTGGTACCGCCAATATCAAAAAGGATGTAGGTCATGACAATATCTTATCACGAAAGAGTGACCAGGTTTGAACGAATTCTGGCGTGAAATGATCGGGGTTTGTAGCGAGTTCGGCCTCCAGTTCCGTGATGGTGTACCACTGGAGAGCGTCGACCTCCTCGTGGCCAGGTTGCAGTGCCAGATCGTCTGCAATGGTGACCTTAAAAACGCCACTGAAAAAATGATCCGATGGGACGGAAATTTCAATCGTTGTCAGTGGGACACCTTGTATTCCCAACTCTTCCTCCAGCTCGCGGTAGGCCGCTGCTTCATAGGTTTCTCCCTCATCGACGTGACCAGCGGCGGAGTGATCGAGAAGACAGGGCCTGATGACATCCACACCCCTACGCTGCACGAGCAGATCCCCAGAGGTGTTGAACACCAGAACTCGGCAACTTCGGCAGATCATTTGTTTCGCTTTTGCTTCCAAAAGTGGCAGTGAACCGATCACCTGATCATGCTCATCAACCACTACCACATTCTTGTACTCTGTCATGACTACAGTCCTAGTATCTCGCGTGTCTTTATCTTATACAGTTCGACGTTGGGCTGATCGAAGGCGTTAAGGTTCATCAGTTCGGCCACGTACATGGTTTCCAGCATACGCATACCCATGAAAAGACCAAGGGAATAAGCCATATCTTCAGTGAAGATCGTAGAACGATACGGGAGTGTGCGCTCTTGGTAGGCCGCCATCACTCCCCCGTAAATGGCAGTTGCGACCTCCTGGGCGGTGAATCTTCCGTACTGCTTTGCAATACCTTTCTTTGAAACACGGTAATCGATAGAATCATCATCGAAGGTGACGAAGTCGGTATAGACACCAGCGAAGCCACTGAGATATAGCTGGCCGACCGAGTGCAATTCGACCGGGGTTGAGATGGTAGGCAAAAATCCTTTGGTCACCGGTTGTCCCGCTCTGTCCGTTTCTTTACCGATACTTTCTGCAAAAAGTTGGCGGTACCAGGCGCCGAGCGTAGCGAGGCGCGGCTCAAAGGCGAAGAAGTTGTAGTGTCGGTAATTCTTACCAATGTAGTGATGTAGTCGAGCGGCATTCTCGGCCACCTCAGACTCGAACTCCTCATTGGTAGCGTCAAGCACTCCAGCAATGAACGAGTCTGTGTCGTGTCCGAGCAAAGCCAGCGGCACCAACCCGACTTCGGTGGCAACTGAGTAGCGACCCCCGACGATCTCGGGCATAGGTACCAGCGTGACCCCGAGCCGCTTCCCTGCTTTCATGAAGTCAGTACCCGGGTTTCCAATGAAAATGGTTTGTTCGTACACCGACTTCTTGAATTGTCCCTCGAGCGCTTCTAGGAGCACGCTCGCGTTCACCAATGTCTCAGCCGTATTCCCTGACTTGCTAATGACACAGACTGCGAGTTTCTTGATTGACTTCACTGACTTCAGCTTCTGCAACAATACTTCGATCTCATGTGCGGATACCGTATCAAGCGTATGGAGTTGCACCGTACCAGTATCGAGAACGTTGTGAATTGCCTCGGTGCCAAGATTTGAACCACCAATACCGACCAGAACAAGGTGCTGGATCCCTTTGAACTGCTTCTTGAGAGAGTCGATCGTGTCGTGCGCTATCTGGTCTTTTGCATGCACTAGTGAGTATTCGGGGCGAGCGTTATCATGCGTTACCATCACGGCAGCAACCTCCTCGCGATACGACGAGAGTTTCTTAACGCCAGCGGCGATCGTCTTTTCACTTAGGGTGTCGGCGTCAAAATAGGAAAAATACATACGGAAAATAGGTTATACCTGTGTAACACTCTTGATGCTCTTCGTCTCTTTAATGATGTATGCGTACGCCTCATCAACACTATCGGCTACGGTGAAGATCTCCAGATCTTCTGGACTGATGGTCTTGAATTTCTTAATGAGGTCTTCTTCGAAGAAGCGTAGCAGCGGCGTCCAATATTCCTTACCATAGAGTACTATTGGTATTGGTTCGATCTTCTTTGTCTGAATGAGTGTGACGATCTCGAAGAATTCATCGAGAGTTCCAAAGCCACCAGGGAAATAAACGTACGCCTCAGAAGCAAAGGTGAGCATCACCTTACGAGAGAAAAAGAAGTCGAAATTAAGTGATTCGGTGGTATACGGGTTAAGCTTTTGCTCAAACGGTAGCTGAATATTGAGCCCGACCGACTTCCCTCCTACCTTAAAGGCTCCCACGTTTGACGCTTCCATAATGCCGGGGCCACCGCCGGAGATAATAGAAAAGCCTTTCTTGGCCAACTTCGCAGCCAACTCCTCAGCATCCTTGTAGTATGGATCGTCGGGAGTGGTACGGGCACTTCCCCAAAAAGTAGCAGCCAGTCCATGCTCACGGAGCAATTCAAAACCTTGCACGAACTCGGCCATGATACGGAAGACTCGCCATGATTGTACCGCGTCACCGTGCGCGCCACCCGGGTCGAGTAATTCACTTACCACGCGACAGGGCTTTTTCTCTTTGGTCTTTTTTAGACGCCTATTGTTTGCAAACATGCGAACATTGTACCACTTTGGAAATGGAACATGAGCTGCTGTTGGGCAAAACCCCTAGAGCCACGGGATGTCGAACTGAGAAAACTCTGACAGTAACTTTTTATCGTACAGAAGACGCGCGATCACTTCGGCGTGGGACTTTGCTCCGGTGAGTGCATTATGCGGCTCAGGCTCAGCGGGGATCCCGCAGTAGTTTAAGATGGCGTCGAGATTAAGCGCACTGCGATGACGCTCTTCATCGAGCGGCGGAACAAAACCGCGCTTGATCATGTGCATCCAGCAGAGACTATGGGTGTCGATCGTGCGGTAGGCAAAATTCCAATCGTAGCCTGCGCGATAAGTAGCTGCCTTGAGCATATCTCGATCAGCTGAGACGTTTTGACCCGCTAGAGTACGGTCGTGAATACTCTCACTCCAATCGGTGAAATTTCGTACTAACTCAGCTTCGGTCATCTTGTTCACATCAGTCACCTGAGCCTCCGTGAATCCGTTCACTTCCAATGCCTCAGGATCGATATGGGCACCATCCCACACGCGACACTCCGCGTAAAAATAATTCTCCGGATCATCCAGATCGATCGCGCCCCAGGAAACTATTGAGTGTTTCTCATAATTAAGGCCCGAAAATTCACCATCAACAACTAACATATTTTGATATCATAGCACATTACGGGGTGCGGCCGGCACCTCATGAGGTGCCGGCCGTCTACAAAACTACTGCAAACCGGGGCAATTGGCGGCCGGCGTATAGCCGGCCGCCCTAGCCTGCTCGATAGAATTAAAAAACACCTTGTTCTCCTCCTTGATCTGCTTTGCGCCCGGGCAGTGTACAAAATGGTACTTTGTACCAGAACGTGAACCGACCAGGGGCGGCGTCGTGGTTGCTTTTTCCGCGGGGGCAGCTTCCGTACTTGCCGGCGCTTCTTGTAAGATCACTCCCGGCGAAAGTCCTTCAACCGGACTATTTTCAACAACCTCTGCTGTCATTACTGGCGCTGACACCGTGTGTGACACGGCAAAAAGGCCATTTTCCGAGACCGAAGAGCGCCCCAAGCCAAAGGAAATGACTGCGACCAGTATCACTAACAAGCTTGTAAAAATGGCGTCATTACCTAGGAAGGACTTGAGTTTTTGTGGCATATGTCGTATACTCTGGCGCACTAATCATTATACAGTAATCGTATGGCAACCAAAAAAGCCGCGGGTACCGCGAAAAACCTGAAAGATTCACAGCCAAAGTATCTCGGCGTGAAGCGTTCAGATGGACAAAAAGTGAAGGTTGGCGAGATCATTGTCCGCCAGCGTGGCACCAAGATCGAAGCTGGTAAGGGGGTAAAGGTCGGAAAAGACCATACACTTTTTGCCATGCAGAATGGTGTTGTTTCCTTCCGAAACGTTCGCAAGACCAACTTCGACGGTAGAACCGTTAGCAAGAAGGCTGTCGACGTTCTCCAAGCTGCGTAGATCAGCTTTTAAAAAAGGGCCACTCCTTGGAGTGGCCTTTTTTATTTTTATGTTGACTGAATTACTTGATGGTCACTGATTCGATAACAATGTCTTCCAGTGGCAGATTGGTCAGACTGGTTTCCACCTTTGCGATAGCGTCTACCACCTCCATTCCAGATACGACGCGGCCAAAGACCGGGTGC
>CAZFSB010000002.1:65330-65753 GCA_964521645.1 uncultured Candidatus Saccharibacteria bacterium
TGGGAAGTAAGCGGTGCCTTATCGAAATCGAGGTTCGTGTTATCAATAAGATTGATAAAGAACTGACTTCCCCCCGAGTTAGGGCCACTGTTGGCCATGGAAATCGTGCCGCGGACGTTTGTAAGCAGTTCATTCTTGATGTGCTCGTCTGGGATGGCGTATCCCGGGCCACCAGTACCGTAACGCATAACCTCGGTGGTTTTGGTGATCGGGTCACCTCCTTGGATCATGAAACCATCAATGACTCGATGGAATTTAACTCCGTTATAGAAGCCCTCCCCGATCAACTTTTTAAAATTTCCGGCAGTGATGGGCATCAAGTCTTCGAAAAGCTCGATCTCGATAGTTCCTTTGTTGGTAGCAAGTACGGCGATCGGGTTCATATCATTGGTTATTTTTACTTCATAAGCCTTGAGGTATTGG
>CAZFSB010000003.1:0-51705 GCA_964521645.1 uncultured Candidatus Saccharibacteria bacterium
TCTCGATAATTCCTCAGAGCTTCTTCACGGCTGATAAATTTCACAGACTTAACCTCTGCCAAGGCTGTCACGGAGTTCTTTATAGTATCAATATCTGACTGTTCTGCTTCTGGTGCAAAATACAGGTTTATATCTATACGTGATTCTACAATTTCTAAAGATCTATTTAGAATCTGATCGAGGAACATCGCACACCCAATCACAAATAGCGCAATTACAATTACGTAAATAGAGGTGAACGAAACGTACGCATTACGCCAAAACCCGACAAACCCCGCCTTAACAACTCTACGAAACGCCGTGATCATATTTTAATTATAGAACATACTTACCGGTTGAATCATCTCTGACGATCCGACCCCCATCCATGGTGATAACTCGTCGCTCGATCTCGTCGATCACTCCTTTATTTTGCGTGGTCATGATAACGGTCGTGCCGAGGTCGTTGATCTTACGGAGTATCTGTACCACCTCGTAGGTGGCGATCGGGTCAAGATTACCGGTCGGCTCATCCGCGATGATGATATCAGGCTGATTCACAATAGCGCGAGCGATCGCCACCCGTTGCTTCTCGCCACCGGAAAGCTCGTGGGGAAAATTCCACGCTTTATCTTCAAGGTCGACCAACGCGAGGGCGTGTGGCACGTTTTCAGCTATCTCGATGTCAGTGCGGCCGTTGGCTTCCATTGCAAAAGCCACGTTCTCATAAGCGGTCTTGTGTGGGAGTAGTTTGAAATCCTGGAACACCGTACCGATCTTACGACGGTAGTGCGGAAGCTTCGCTTTTGGAATACGATGCACATCAAGTGACTCGAAGAAAACCTGACCGTAGCTCGGCTTGTCTTCCGCGATGATCATCTTGAGTAGTGTGGTCTTTCCCGCGCCAGAGTGCCCTACGATAGAGACGAATTCTTTCGGTGCTACCTGAAATGTGACCTCTTGGAGGGCGGCGCTACGGCCGTCGTTGTACACCTTTGAGACATTATCAAAGTAAATCATAGATGAATCTATTTTTTGCTATCTTTATTCGCTCGGTCATATGGATGATTCTGTTGCACAGAATCATCCATGCGACCCTCGCTCACTCGATAGTAAATCATACCGCACAGTATACCATGACGAGCTTAAGCTCAAAACTCATTAATTAGACACTACCTCAGCATCAATAAAAGCTTGAATATCTCCATTCAACACGGCGTCAATGTTGCGTACTTCAGTATTGGTGCGATGATCTTTGACCAACTGATACGGATGAAGCACATACGAACGGATCTGGCTTCCCCACTCGATCTTGAGGGTCTTCTCAACCGAAAGCCCTTGCAGTTCACGACGGCGCTGCTCTTCTTCAAAAGCAAATATCTTTCCGGCGAGCAGCGCCATGCCCCGCTCGCGGTTCTGCTGCTGTGAACGTTCGGAAGAAACGTTGACCGAAATATTGGTCGGCTTATGCACGATCCGCACTGCTGTCTCGCGCTTGTTCACATTCTGCCCGCCAGCACCACCAGAACGAGCGAACGATATCTCGAGATCATCTTCACTAAGTGCCACCGCGCTCGCGTCTTCAATGCGGGGTGATACTTCCACCAACACAAATGAGGTCTGGCGCTTGCCGTTACTATTGAATGGCGAAATACGCACCAGTCGGTGCACCCCCGATTCACGCTGCAACGTGCCATACGCACCTTTCCCCTGTATTTCAAAGGTGACGTTGCGGTAGCCGTTGTGATCGTTGGTGTTACTGTCGATCACCAGCACACCCCAACCTCGTTTCTCCGCGTAGCGCTGATACATCTCGACCAACATACGCGCAAAGTCCTCCGCGTCGTCGCCGCCGGCGCCGGCTACAATCGTGAACACTGCATCATTGCGGTCGAATTTTCCTTTTCCTTCAGCCGTATCGCGCAACTTCTGTAGCTCTTTGATCATCGCCTGAGCCTGCTGCGGGTCATTCCAGAAGGTCGGTTCGAGCATGGTGGCTTCAATGGTAGCAATGCGTTCCTGGGGAGTTTGTTCTGACATGTCTCCGAGTATAGCAAAAAAAGAAAGGCGACGCCGCTCCTCACTTTGACTTACTCTAAAACTAGCGTATAAGTAGCAATAGTACTTAGTTCATCGAAAGGAGGATGTCATGCATACGTACGTCAAGAAAGTCACCTTCAAGCCACTTTCTCGTGGTCGATACCGTTGCAATCAAACTGGCCGAATCCTGACCAAAACTCAGATACTTTCGTATGTATACCAGTATCTGACACAGGGAGACGTTGCCCCAGCCGCGATCGGAGTTAGCAATCGACCAGCTAAAAAACAGGCGACATCAGCTCACCCCTCAAAGTACAGGAGTAAACACCAGTGACGACAATAAAATAACGGGCATCATTGTTATGATGCCCGTTTTTAATGGACCAAGATCGATCACTATTTAGTGAGATCATCTTCCCCTTTCAGTAAACTTTCACTGAATTTGAGATAGAACTCTCGAACCGAACGGAGTAACTTGATCCGTTTTCGCTCCTTAGTGACCTTTCGTAACTCGTCTTCTCGCTCACAAGCGAAGGAAGCAGCAGCGGAGAGCGCTCGATACAATTCATCAGCCTGCAGACTGAGGATGAACCGCTGTCGACGAACTTCGATGTCTCGATTGTTATTACCCAGACTTTCGTATTCAGCACTAACCAAAAGTATCTGCTCCTGAAACCACTCCACTCGCTCATGAGCCATGAAACATGATGCTTCTGCGAAAGCCAGCTGAGAACGTGTTTCTGAATCAAGTCGCGATAAGAAGTGCAACTCCTCATTCATGAAGCCGGTGATCCTCATGACCTGCAGCAGCATCACTTCGGCTTTGGTCCCACCAATACTGTCTCGGTCGAACAAGACCGCTCGATCGACCGCATCCATCCGGCGTGAGGAGAACAGTGATTCGTGTTTAGAAAAGAAATGTTCTATGGCTTCTCGGTTGATCTCCTGCAAATAGTAACGCTTCCGTTTTTCGACCTCGCTCACAAACCCCTTGTCCATGAGTATCCGCCGCAGTCCCGATAGTGAACCGTGATACCCCAAACTCCGAGCCGCGTGTTCGATCTCCTCAATGAGGATCTCCCCACTAGACTGCGTCGCGATGTCGAGTAACTCATGAAGCAAGCAAGCCAACGCTTCTGGATCACGAATGAACGAAACTCGATCTTTTTGTTCAACTCCTGATAGTGCTTTCATGGTACACCTCCCTGTGGTCAATTGGAAAAGAACTAGTCTTAAAAAGAGTACCGCTCCAGAAAAAAATATGCAACCAATTTTCACCACCAGGCTTGGCCGCTTTCTTCCAGAAGTAGTTGGAGCATCGCTCTGCAGTATTCCTTCGGGCAGCAAAATTGCCTAGCTTCACGCTAGGCAATTTTGCTGCTGAGCCAACACACAGAATCGAACTGTGGACCTCATCCTTACCATGGATGCGCTCTACCGACTGAGCTATGTTGGCTTCCGTTTTGTGGCAGTAGCATACCAAATCATTTCAGATACCGCCACCCCTCTTATGAGCCGTCTCCGAGGATCGAACTCGGGACCTTAGCGTTACGAATGCTACGCTCTACCAACTGAGCTAAGACGGCTTACGGTGCACCATTGTATGTAATCCCTCACCTCTTTTCAACTGTCTTATCAGGTTCCTGAAGGCGATCAAGCACGATCCTGGTCACAAAACTTGCCAATATCACAAGGAGGGTCTTGGGGTTGGTGGCCATAAGAAGCAGCTGCGCGGGGAGGGTCTTTGCTTCTTGCAGCTTCCTACGCCACTCATTTTCATCGCGGATGAATGATTGCCACGCCCTGTCTAGATCGTGGTCGGGTTTCACATATGCCGCTATCGCGTGCAGTTCACCTCCGTCAAGCCAGAAGCGATGACACTTTTGACACTGGTCGATCCCGATCTGTGTGCCGGCAAAATAGTGCTTTCTCATTGGTGCACCATCTTTTGTACAGACCAGTGTATCCTCTCTCCAAAAATCTTTCGGTGGTGTACCTTGGTGTTCAAAGATGTCCCATTCAGCTAAAAGCCGGGGCACATCGGAATATTCAGGGATGGAGAGATGGCGAACGAGCCGACGTACCTCACCTTGCTCCAACCAAACACCCAGGCAACGTGGACACACGTCGATCGACACGTCCTGTAACTGGACCAGATCACACACAATATTATCTTTCGGGCACAACATATCGACAGTTTCGGAAAGTATAGCACCCCTCGTTGCAAAATAATGACAAAACCGCTATACTCTTCCAACTTACGCTTTTGCGTAATAGTCGTTGCGCTGGTAAGGAAAGCTTGCCAGCGCTGCGCTCGAAACTAGAATATCCAAGCAAGCTTTGCTATTCTATTTCTCACTTGCGCTGGTAGCTCAACTGGTTAGAGCACCCGCCTGTCACGCGGGAGGTTGCGGGTTCGAGTCCCGTCTAGCGCGCAAAATATAAAAATGTCCAACCTTGAGTTGGGCTTTTTTATTCTCGCTTCTCCAAAAACCGATACACCATAAGTGGTGCCCAGATCAGAAAGCTTGCAAACCCGACAATGAAGAAGGTTGGAATGAACTTAAAGAATTCTGATTCTTCGCCATCCAGAAACCAAAGGCTGAAGAGCGCCGTTGAGGCACACAGCAACATCGCCGTCCAAAATACTCGTAGTGAAATTTTTTCTATCATACTATCTACAACCGAAATAGCGGATCATAAGTTGCCAGACGATTCTCTGTCGACACAAAAAGCCCCGCAGGGCTTTTATTTGTGTCGACGGGAGGAATCGGTCACCTTCGCATCAGTATTTTGTTCGCACGCTCCAAAATACTGTGCTACGCGACCCCGGCGCTCGAATCGTACTCCCTACGGTCCGTGCGATATACTCGCTTCTTTCGATTCCTCATATCTCCAACAGTCATAAAAAAACCAACACAAGGTTGGTTTTTTTATGACTGTGTCGACGGGAGGAATCGAACCTCCGACCCCAGCTTTATGAGTGCTGTGCTCTAACCGTCTGAGCTACGCCGACATACGTTAGGAGAAATATCCTAACTAGTGGCGCTAGAGTACACTATTTTCCCCACCGCTTCAATAGTTTTTTATTCGACCATGCCCACCGAGTGTATCGAGGATACGCTCGGCTTTTGCGATATCTTCAGGAAATCCGATCGGGATCCAAAGCTCCTGTTCTACCACGGCGATCGGGTACTCTTTCGCATATTCTTCAATGACGTCAGTGAGGTAGAACTCACCATTCTTCTCTATTTTGAGCTCGTAATCAAAGATGTGTTCATCGAGCACCATCACTCCGGTTGAGGCAAGGTTCGATGGTGGGTGTTCTGGTTTTTCGATCATCTGCGCCAAAGTGCCGTCAGGGTGACGCACCACGATACCAAAGCGTTCCGGATTATTGGTTGTAAGCGTAAGCATTGAGCGCGTATACGATGTGGCGCGCGCGATATCTTGCGCGCCATGAAGGTCATCGGCAAACATAAAGAGGAAACGCCCCTTGATCAAGTCTTTGCAAAGCCACAGCGCGTGCCCGGTCCCCTTTTGTTCAGACTGATGGACGTACGTTACTTTTCGTCCATGAAACTCCTCCCCGCAGTATTCTTTGATACGATCTTCTAAGTAACCCGTAACAAGAATAAGTTCGTCAACCGCAGTGGGGAGCACTTCAACGATGTAATCCAAGAGTGGCTTCCCGGAGACTTTCACCAGTGGCTTAGGGATATTATCGGTAAGAGGTCGAAGTCGCGTGCCTTTTCCGGCAGCCAGAATCACACATTGCATATGCTCGGTAGTATAGCAAAAGGCCGCGAGCTCGCCCAGTTTGGGAGCTTGGAAGGGGTTCACTTCCGGGCCCCGCATTTTATGAGCAAAGAAAAACACCGACGTGAGGTCGGTGCTTTTCTTTGCTGGTTGCGGGGCCCGGAATCGAACCGGGGTCTGGAGGTTATGCGTACCACTATAACTTTCGTTACTCAAGCCTTGCTTGATTTGTTGGTCTGGACTATACCTTCATCTGTCTCTTTCGAGCGAAGATGCCTACCATCTAGTCTCTACACCTTCCCGCCACTGGCGGGCTTGGCTCGGTATTGCCATGTTCTCCTTTTGCAAGCGAACGAAGGTTTCACCGAATTTGGCAAGTGTTCCATAAAACATTTCTGTAGTATGAGCCCTCTTGAGCCTCCCGAGGTACCTCTCCTCTACCCCGCTATGTTTTTCCTTTTGTTTTGCTTAAAATACACACAAAACAGTACGTGGAAAATACACCATTTTTGACAGTTTGGCAAGTCTACAAAACCCCTAATTCAGCGAAAACTCGTTGGTAGCGAGCGATAGTGTCTTGTGCAATGCGTCTGGTGAGCACAAAATCTGCCCCGTCGTGGGCGATCCGATTGCGCACCTTATGGGCTTCCCAAGCGTCCTGAAGGGTGTTGAGTTGTTGGACTGAAACGTTCTTGAGTCGCTCCCCGAGCGAAGCTCCTGGAAATCCTTTTTGCTTGAGAGCTTCTTCTAAAATGATATCCGCTTCAATGATGGCCAGTTTCCAGTCGTTCGGATTATCAGAAGTGGAGTGCGTGAGTACGTCCTGTAATCGAGTACTTCGAACCACTCCCCGAAACTGCTCATCATAGAGACGTTCGGCATCACGGAGCATTTGCGTCTGCAGACCAGCGTACAAGTTTTTCTTTGTCGAAGCATACACGTACAAGAACAAAAGAATGATGGCGAAAATATATGCCAATACTGTGTAGATAGACCAGAGTGTCCCGAGAAAAGCGAGGATCGCAGTAAAAGAGAATACTGTAGCAAAACCACCAAACAGATCGCCAAACACTGAATCGGACCCGACAGAAACTCCGGGCATAGTTGGTCCTGAAGGGTTCGTTGGTGCAGGGGTGATGACTGGTTCCATAGAAGCTAGAGACCTGTATCGTAGATGCGCTTTCCGATCGCAAACAGTCGCGCGTCGCTACCAAGTGGTCCTATGTATTGTACTCCAACCGGAAGCTGTTTACCGCCTTCTTCCACGGTTCCCATGGGGAATGAGAGAGCTGGCACACCCGCGAGGTTGACCGGGACCGTGAAGATATCCTGGCGATACATTGCGAGTGGATCTTCCTTTTCGCCGATCTTGAAGGCCGGGGTTGGAGCAGTGGGGGTAAGAATGATATCGACCTTCTTAAAAACGTCTGCTAGTTCCTGACGCATCTTCTTGCGTACCAGTTCAGCTTTTCCGTAGTAGGCGTCGTAGTAACCAGATGAGAGTACGTAGGTACCGAGAAGGATGCGGCGTTTCACCTCCTTTCCAAATCCTTCGGCGCGAGTCTTCTCATACACATCGAGCAGATTGTCGCCGTCAGTCGATAGGCCGTAGCGGATACCGTCGTAGCGAGCGAGGTTGGAAGATACTTCAGCCGGCATCACGATGTAGTACGCCGCGAGTCCCTGTTCGAAGAGCGGCAATTCAATATCAATGACTTCGTGACCGGCAGCCTTGAGTTCTTCTATGTGCGCGGAGAATTTTTGCAATACCTCAGCATCGACTCCTTCGGCGAGAAAATGGCGGGGTACTCCGAAGGTGTATTTTTCTTTGAGTGGTGCTTCCGGGTACGTATCCTCCGTGATAGTGGTCGCATCCATTTTGTCGAGACCAGCCATGATGTTGTGCACCAGTTCGGCATCAGCGACCGAATTGGTAAGCGGGCCAGCCTGATCTAGTGAAGAACCCATCGCAATGAGTCCAAAACGCGATACCGCGCCGTAGGTCGGCTTGAAACCGACCAGCCCACAGTAGCTCGCCGGCTGACGAATCGAACCGCCGGTGTCGGTACCGATAGCGACCGGTACCGCTCCCATCGCGACCGCGGCGGCCGAACCACCTGAAGAACCGCCCGGTACCCGTGTCGTATCGACCGGGTTCTTGGTCGGACCAAAAGCAGAATTCTCGGTCGATCCACCCATGGCAAATTCGTCCATGTTGGTTGCACCCACCACGATCGCTCCTGCCGCTTTGAGCCGTTCAACGATCGTTGCGTCGTAGACCGCCACGTAGTTCTCGAGCATCTTGGAGGCAGCGGTCGTTCGCTTCCCTTTCATAAGAATGTTGTTCTTGAGCGCGATCGGTACACCAAGAAGCGCGGGGGTATCAGCCCCTCTTTCCTTGTAGAGTTGGTCGGCGGCTTTGGCCGCTTCGCGCGCGTCTTCGTAGACATCGAGAAAGGCGTGGATCTCACCGTCCTTTTCCTTGATCACGGCCAAAGCCGCCTCGACCGCTTCGGTCGGTGTGAGTGTCCCCGCGATGAACGCGGCGCGCAATTCAGTGACTGTTTTCATACTATTCGCCAACGTCTAGGATCTTCTTCACTGATAAGAATCGACCTTCGGTCTTCGGCATTTCAGCCAAGATATCCTTGGTATATTGATCAGGCGTATTGATCACCTCATCCTGACGGAAAATATTGTGGCGAGCGCCCACCTGTGGGGCAGCATCGGCATCATCGGCGGCAATGTCACTAACCGCACTAACATACTCGACAATCGATGACAACTCCCCTTCTAGGTTAGTTAGTTCCTCCTCAGAGAGACGGATCCTCGATAGTGTGGCCAAATGGGCGATTTCTTCTCGTTTCATGCGGGTTAGCATACCACTTGTGTGGTGAAAGTAAAAACCTCGAAACCGCTCCTTTGTACCACTAAACCATTTCCGACCATGTCGCCCTCCGGCGGGGCGACATTAACGCTTCGCCGAAGACTTTTCCTAGAAAAAGACCAAGCTCTTCGGCTCCAGAGTTTCGGAAATGGTTTAATGGTACACGGAGCGACATGTATTAAAAAGAGCCATTCAACAGCACCCTTCTTAGATCTTTCGCACCGCCAGATAACTGTCTTGCGGAAACATTGCGGAGAACGCGCTGCCGGTCAAAGCCGATGGCGAAGCTGTTCGAAGAACATCGGCTTTGAGCGCGTTCGAGCATAGCGCGCCAGCCGCAGGGCTGGCGACGCGTGTTTACACAGGATAGTTTTCTGGTGGTGCAGGTTGCACAACTAGATGCCCGAAATGATCTTCTTAAACTCCCCTTCGGTGAGAGTGAGGACTCCCAGCTTCTTGGCTTCGGCGGCCTTGCTGCCGGGGTCGGCACCGACCACTACATAATCGGTCTTTTTTGACACACTGGAGGAGACTTTTCCGCCCAACTGCCGGATGCGATCCTTTGCTTCGTCACGACTTAGGGAATCGAGCGTACCGGTAAGGACAAAGGTCTTTCCCTCTAAAGCTGCTGAGGTGGCCATTGGAGCCGGATTTTCGATAGTAAGGTGCGGGAGAAGTTCGGCCAGAGTCTTTTGGTGGAGCGGGTCGGAAAACCACGAAACAAGAGAGTCAGCCACAACGTCGCCCACACCATAGATAGCAGCTACCTCCTCGCGAGAGGCGCGCTTAATTGCCTCGAGGGAACCAAATGTGTCGGCAATTAAGCGCGCCGTCTCCTCCCCCACATTCTCGATCGACAGTCCGACGAGCAATCGGTAGAGTGGCACACTGCGCGCTTTTTCAACTGCCTCTATCACGTTCTGTGCCGCCTTCTCTTTAAAGCCCGGCAGGTCACGCAAGTCACCTTCAGTTAATGTGAAAAGATCGGCGTACGTGGAAATGAGTCCGTATTCCAAAAAGAGGTCAATGAGTTTCGGACCGACACCGTCGACATTCAGTGCACCCTTCGAGACAAAGTAATACAAGCGGTGGCGGTGAAGGGCGCCGGAATCTTTCGACACACAGCGGTACGCTGCCTCACCCGGAATGCGCTCGATGGAACCATCACCGCCGCACTCTGGAACGGTCTTCGGGAATTTGTATGGCTTGGTATTCTTTGGACGAAGTGACAGAACCACGGAAAGTATCTCGGGAATGATATCACCCGCTTTGCGCAGTACGACCGTGTCTCCAACCCTGATATCAAGCCGAGCGATGTTATCTTCATTATGGAGGGTAGCACGAGAGACCGTCGAACCATCGATAAAGACCGGCCGCAAATGCGCGACTGGTGTGATAACACCGGTGCGACCGACCTGGAGCGCGATATCTTCTACTACTGTGGTCGCCTCAACCGCGGGGAATTTGTACGCCATGCCAAAACGTGGCGCCTTGGCGGTGTAGCCGAGGAGCTGTTGCAGTGAAACGTCGTTTACCTTCATCACCACCCCATCGATACCATGCGGAAGTGAATCTCGTTTCGATAGCCAAGTGTCATAAAAATGCTGAACCTCGTCGATATTCTTGCAGAGTTTAGAGTCACGACTGGTCGGGAGACCAAGCTGCGCTAGAAGCTGGAGCTCTTCCCACTGGGTCATCGGAGCTGGCACGTTGGTGTCGTGCGCTTCAAACAGATCGATGTCATACACCGTGAGCGAGAGTTTGCGAGAGGCCGCAGCGGCCGGGTCCAGCTGCCGCAGGGACCCGGCCGCCGCGTTACGCGGATTAGCAAACAGCGCCTCCCCCGCTTTCTCCCGCTCCTGATTGATACGCGCAAATTCCTTCTCACCAAGCCACACTTCTCCCACACAGATGAGATCAACGGCCTTCTTGAGCTGCTTCGGCAGTGAAGCGATAGTGACTGCCGTATGCGTGACATTCTCTCCTACAACTCCATCCCCCCTCGTCGCGGCACGGACAAATTTCCCCGCTCGATATTCCATGATCAGTTTGAGCCCATCGATCTTGTGTTCAGCCACGTAGGAAAGTTCCGCGAGTGAATGATCGGCTTCGCTGATGAGACGCTTCACGCGCACATCCCATTCGCGCAGTTCAGCTTCGGTAAAGACGTTATCAAACGACCACTGGCGAACGGTGTGCTTCACCTTCGCAAACGCTTCGCTTGTTGCGCCGCCGACTACGTCGGCGGCGCTCACCTCCCCCTCAACCTTGAGCTCCAAAACACGCAGCTCACCCAGGAGCGCGTCGTACGCCTCGTCACTGATTTCTGGTGCATCATGCTCATGGTAACGCGCGCGGTGATACGCCACGGTCTCCCGCAGCTGTTGCAGTCGTTCTCTGTCGGTCTGTTTCTTCATGACTAGAATTGTAGCAGCACTTCGCGTTCTACGACACCATAACTGTCGACGGTCCCGCAGGCGCGGTTGTAGCCACGCACGGAAACCACCGTACAACGGCCGCCCGGCTCGCAGTTATATTCGGCGCCGTCAGGAAAGCCAGGAAATAGGTCGATCATATTGGTAGTGGTTGCACCGCTCTGAAGCAGGTCGGCTGACATCACCAAAGTTCCAATCTTGGTACAACGGTCAGAGCCTGCTGGCCCCCAGGTAAATTCATACTCATACAAGTAGGCCTCACCATCACCAATGAGTGTAGGCTGGGGGTCTGAACCGGTGTTTGGGTCAATATTTGTCGTTCCATCAAAACACGAAGCTACGGCAGTATTACCAGCCTCCATATCAACCGCATTATCGCGGCGTACGAACCGCGCGCACTCCAGGCCAGCATTGGCCGCGTGGAAAGCAATTTCAGAATCCTTTGCATTGGTAGACAGGCGCACTTGCTTGATGGAGAGGTCCAAAATAGACAACCCGACCGAAAGCACCACCCCCACCACAATGATGGTCATAAGGAGCGCAAAGCCCGCCTGTTTTTTTGTATGACGGTTATGGTGTTTCATAGACATCAAACAAATGTGTTTCGACAAATACCTCTTGCTGCTTGCGGATCGAACCGGTGCGCCAGGTGACCTTCGAGATGACCTTCACGTCCCAATCTGCTCCTACTGTTTTTTCAAATCTGACCACACGCGTAAATGGTGTCGCAACCGCATTAGCACTGTCATAAGTATATTTCGAACGTACAGCGCTTTCGTTGTAATACAGCTTACAATTATTCCCGGTCGCACAGTCAGTCACCGTAAGTACGCCGTCCTCCACTTCAGCGGTCGTACCTTCCTTAAAAGAAAGGCCACAGCCGGTAGTTTTGAAACAATTTTCGTATATTGCACCCGCAGTATCGTTAGAAAATTCATCCCACAAGTTGTCTGGCGGCGTGTCATCTATACCCTCCAGCAACAATTCATCTCGGGCCTTCTGGGCCAGCTCAGCCCCTTCCTGAGCCAAGAAGAAGGCTTGCACCTGCTCACTAGCAAAGCTAGTGCTGCGGGCGGTCGACATGCTAATGGTGAGCGGGCCAGTCACCACAATAAGGAGAATAGTGATCGCCACCAAGGTCTCCACCAGAGAAAAGCCCGCTTGAGTTGTCTGGCGTGATGTCATATGTCTAAGGTGCGTTGGGTTATGGTGGTTTGGATCTCAAACGACTTGGCGGTAGGGTCGTCCTTTTCTCGAGCCTTTATGAAGATGGTCACCGCTGGCTGCAGTACATCGCCACCTGCACCGCCCCAAGCTTCACTGCCGGTCACGTAGAATTGCGCGTCTTCGATGAAGATGCCGGAGGAGACAATCGACTGTCTGTTACCTCCACTAATACGACGGTATATAGTGTTATCTTGATTATCAAAAAAATAAAGGATGCGAGTATCTGGAGCATTTGTGATGCTCTGTCCACCCTCAAAGAAAGTAAGACCGTGGAGTTTTCGATTGTTACTATTTCCGGCTGGACAGTCTTCTGTCGTATCACCAAGACCCGCAAGATTTACGCCTTCTTCGAATATACTAATCGGCGGAGCGGTAAAAGGTGTATTATAGTTATTTAGGGATACACATAGGTACTGCGTCCCCGTGCGGATCTCGCGGGTCATGCTGTCGAGCGCGAAGGAAAGGTTGGTGAGCACGCTTTGCTCAGCTTGGAGCTTTTGGTTGGTGGCAATGAGCATGAGGAGCGCGCCGATGGAGATGGTAATAACCACCGAAAACACCGCCAAAGAAACGATCATTTCAATGAGGGTGAAACCAGTTTGAGTATGAAACGGACGCTGCATCATATTGCATTATATACCCTACGGACAATCTTTTACGGCGATCTGCCCAGTGCGCGTGACCTCGACCGTGCGAAGCTCTCCACAGCCGGTTCCAGAGGCACCTCGTCGCACAATATCGATCTCCACTCCCGAAGCAGTCGACAACTCACTGTTGGCAGCATCAAAGAACCGAGCATCGAAATTCGGCCGCTCGAAGATGATCGATAGCTCAGTCCCACTAATATTTCCTCCACCGACCGCGCGCATTGCGCTTATCTCAAAACGTTTATCTAGGTTGCTGGTCGGACCAAAAGCTTCGCTTCCTGTTGTATAAAAATAATTATTACCAGCATCTTTGAACACCTGATACTTACCGTCGTGCGTATCCGCAGTATTGAAATACAGCCCATACACGGTGCGAAAGCCGCCACTACCATCGCTACTGGCGCTCACCGCGCTCAGCTGTACCTCACGAATAGCTAGTGCCATTTGGTAGGCTTGACCACGCAAAAGCACGGCGCTGTTGAAGGAATCTTGGCGCGCCAGAATGATCGACGCGACAATGGCCATGATACTAATACTCACCATGAGCTCGATCAAGCCAAAACCCGCGCGTGAGGTGTTTTTCATTTGTTTAATAGAAACTAAAAAGCGTGAGGACATTGAGCTTAGTGAAGAGAATGACGAGACTGCTCGCGACCAGAAATGGCGCGAACGGTACCTCGCTTTTCATTGTAAGAGCTTTCCCGGGTAAATGTAAGTGTGCTTTTCCCCTACTGAAGCGTGCGAAGGCCAAAAGAACCAAACTGATGGCCGCACCGATCCAGAACGACAGCACGACAAAGGAGAAGACGAGGGTCGGCCCAGCTAGGAGTCCGAGCGGAAAGGCCAGCTTCACATCACCAAAGCCGAGCCACTTGCCACTGGAGATCTTCCAGAGGAGGTAAAAGAAGCCCGAACCGGCGGCGGCGGTCGCCACACTCCAGCCGAGATCGTGCCAGGTCGACAAACCTTGCCAGATATCGAAGAAAAGGAGCGCCAAGACCGCCGCCGCCAACACCCCGGTGAGCTGGTCGGGGATAATGAAGTGGTAGAGGTCGTAGACGGTGATGACGACCAGCGTAGCGAGAATGAACCACAAAAGAAGCAGCGGCACTATTTCGAGCGTGAGGGTGAGCGAAAGCGCGAAAAGCAAGCCCGTGACCAATTCTACAAAGAAGTAGCGGGGTGTGATGCGACAGCCACAGGTGCGGCACCGGCCACGCAGCGCGAGGTAGGAGACAAGTGGAAACAGCTCGTACCAAGAGAGGCCGGTGCCGCACGAGAGACAGTGTGACCGCCCCGCGAGCGACTTCCCCGTATGGAAGCGGTAAATGTATACATTGAGAAAGCTGCCGATGATGATCCCAAAGCCAAAGGCGATGACTTGGAGTAGCCAAAGGGGCAGTAACGAAAGTTCGATGAACATTGCGAGTAGTATAGCAGACGAGACGGGTCTACAAGCAAAAAAAGCCGCCAACATAATGAAAGCGAACCATTCCCCAAATGTCGTGCGCAGCACGGGTGAGCCTCATTATGTTGGCGGCTTTTTTGTGTGATAGACCTCCCTAAAACCAGCGGTGCGTCGAAGACTCACCGGCCCTACGGGCAGTATTTTGGGGGATGGTTCGCTATCAACGCACCGCTGGTTTTATGGGCACTCGAATTCACCCACCAGAAGCGCGTCGGGTATCTCTCTACGATTACCCACACTATCAACACACCAGTGCGCGGTGTTCATCGGAACCGAAATGGCAAAAGCAGTGGTATCACTGCGACAGGTCAGCGTACTTGAGGCAAACGAATTGATCGACGCGATAGAGCGCGCAATATCGGCCGACTGGGTAACCCCATTTGAGCCACACACCACGTCGTAGGTGAGCGTTTGGATATTCTCCACCTCGGCTCGTTTGGAGATGGCGTCCATTTCCGTGGTGATCTTGGCGTTGATACCCTGTACTCGCGCGTCGTTGAGCGAGGTAAGGACGACCGCTGCCAAAATACCAATGATAGCAATGGTGATGAGGAGTTCGACCAGGGTAAAGCCGGCTTTTGCTGTCGGTCTCATGGTAGATATTATACACGACCAGGTGACTAGTTTTCCCCAGATACAAACAAAAAACCGCCCGAAGGCGGTATTTTTGATCAAATGACTACATCAAACTATGGACACACAGTCGCGTTAGCGGCAAGTGGAGTTATTGTCTGTCCAGCATGTCCAGTTGAATCAACACACCAATACGAGACGTCAGTACCAACAGGAACATTCAATGGAGCCGAAATGACGTAGTATCCGGCAGCACTATGACAGTTTACCGTAGCATTTGTCTGCAGTGTTGCGAGAGCCGTAACTGGAGTTCCAGTTGTCTCAGCTCGGTTGTCGATGGCTGCTTGCATGAGATCTGTGATTGAAGGATCAGTACACACATCAGTGTAGGAGTACTGGTTAGCGCCTGCTTTATTGTAAACCAACTCAGCCTGTGAACGAGCGTTACCGATAGACTGCTTGATAGAAGCGTCCTGACCACCGTCACGAGCGTCGTTGAGTGAAGCGAGCACTACGGCCGCCAAGATACCGATAATCGCGATCACGACGAGGAGTTCGATCAGAGTGAAGCCTCGCTGTAGAGTCTTTTTCATAAATTATTTACGAATTATTTTTCATTAATGTTACCCTTCAGATATCAGCTGCGTATCTGAAAGATAAGTCTACGTTGTGCGTAGCTTCTCCTAGTATCCGAGGTATCGGAGGCTATGGGGGGTGGGTTGGGGAAAACCCGGCCAAAAAGCACTGGCTGAAGGTCATATGCTTTTTGAGCCCTCCGAAAATGCGCCCCTTCCTAGGGCGCCTTTTTCGGAGACTTATCACTTTGTTCGGCTTGTCACGGGCGGAGGTTAACAAAAAGCGGGGCGGCCCGAAGGGCCGCCCCGCCTTATATGATCCCCTTGCAGCTCGCTACAGTCTGTTTCTCCCCTGGAGGTCGAAACATACTAAGCGCCTGCATAAGCAAAGCCATAGTCGAAGCTTTGCTTCTCCTTGTTTTGCTTAGAACGCGCTCGTCAAATTGTAGATCGGCATCAAGACCGAAGCCAAGAGCACACCCACCCCGAGACCGAGCATCACGATCATCGCCGGTTCGATAAGACCAATGAGTGTATCAACCGCGTTATTCACCTCGCGACGATAGAAGTGCGAAAGCGTGGTTAGGATCGAACCAAGGCTACCGGTCTCCTCTCCCACCTTTGCCATCTGCGCCAGCACGCCCGGTATTTCCGGATATTCTGAGATGGCATCGGCAAACGAGCGACCACCCTTCACTTCCTCCAAGGCCGACTCGATGATCTCTTTATAAACCGTGTTATCTACCACATCAGCGGTCACCTCGAGCGCCTGGACGATTGAAATACCACTACCGAGCATGGTTGCCATGTTGTCGCAGATACGGGTAAGGAGCAGCTTTTTTTGCAGGTCGCCCAAATACGGCACCGAAAGCACGAACTCATCGACGGTACGCTTACCCACGTCGGTCTTGGAGAAGCGCCACAGCCCCACTCCACCACCCGCGATCGCGATCAGAATGAGCGCGATGTAATCGACCATGAAGTCAGAGATACCAATGACGATCTTGGTGTAGATCGGCAGCTCCTGACCAGAGTCGGTCAAAATAGCGGCGATATTCGGGATCACCAGCGTAAGCATAAGCCCCATCACCGCAAAGAATATCGAAACAACGAAAGCTGGGTACACCAGTGCGTTCCGCGCCTTCGAGATCACCTCATACTGACGGTCTAGGTAATCGGCCAGGTAATCGAAGGATTTTTCCAACGAACCAGACTCCTCACCCGAACGCACCAGATTGATGTAGAAAGAAGAAAAGATATCAGGATGAGCCGCCAGGGCGCGAGCGATCGAGTTACCAGCCTGCAGGTCTTCCACGATCTGGTTCATCGCGAGCTGGAGCTGCGGGTTCTCTACCTCGGCTGACAACAGTCGAAAGATACGCAGCGGTGACACCTGCGCCTGGAAAAGGGTCGCGATCTGCCGAGACATGATCACGATATCCTTATTGGAAACCGATTGGAAGAAGGTGAACTCGACATTCAGCAGGTCAGACAATCCTCCCGACTTCACCGTCTCATCGATCGAAATGAGCGTGTAGCCGCGCTTCTGCACCGCCGAAATGGCCGCGTCGATAGTGGGAGCCTCTACCGTTCCCTCGCGCTGAATGTTGGATTGGTCAACCGCTTTATAATTGAAGAGCATACGCTAAATTGATTAGATGAGTCGTTCGAGACCCTTTGGATTCACCGCGTAGGTGAATGCGTTCTCGACGGTGATGTCGCCGTTTTGGACCAATCGCGCGAGCGAGCGGTTCATGTCGATCATCCCCTGCTCCAGACCAGTCTCGATGACTGATGGGATCTCGTGGATACGGTTCTCGCGAATGAGGTTGCTGACGGCGGTGTTGTTGATGAGGAGTTCATACGCCGGTACCAACCCCCCCGCAATGTGCGGAATGAGACGCTGTGAGAAGATGGCGATGAGTGAACTCGCGAGCTGTACGCGGACCTGATCTTGCTGGGTCGGCGGGAACGAGTCGACGATACGGTTGATGGTCTGCGCGGCGTCGTTGGTATGGAGAGTAGAGTACACCAAGTGCCCAGTTTCCGCGGCGGTCACCGCGGCGGCAATGGTCTCGGTGTTGCGCATCTCACCCACCAGGATGACGTCTACGTCTTGGCGCAGCGCGGCGGTAAGCGCTGTCGCGAAATCTTTAGTGTCGATGCCGATCTCGCGCTGGTCTACCAGCGCTTTTTCTTCTTGATACACGTACTCGATCGGGTCTTCAATGGTCACAATGTGTTCAGCTCGGGTCTGGTTGATACGATTGACCATGGCAGCGAGCGTGGTCGACTTTCCTTGTCCGACCGGCCCCACACAGAGGAAGAATCCTTGCGAACGTTGGGTAAAACTCTCCAAGATCGGTGGGAGGTTGAGCTCGACAAAGTCTCGAATGACATTAGGGATGAGACGGAGCGCAATACCCATGTGTCCCCGTTGGTAGAACGCGTTACCACGGAAACGAACCCCGCCTGTGTTCTCGTACGAAAAGTCGATCTCGGTGTACTCGCGGTAGCGGGTGTACTGGTCGTCGCGCATGAGTATCTTGGAGAAAGCGTTCACGTCAGCGTCGGTAAGGATCGGCTTCTTGAGAAGTGGGATGAGTGTACCGGAAACACGAATGAGCGGGTGCGCACCCACTGAAAAGTGCAGGTCGGAAGCTTGTTCCTGGATGATGAGCTCGATGAGCGCGTTCAGTTCTCGTTTGTAGTCTACTGCCATGATTTTATTTCTTATAGAGTGCCTCAACCTTTTTCAAGACCTCGCTTGGCACGGTCTCCGCTTTGATAATATACCCATCGGCCCCAACCGCCTTTGCTTCTTTGATATCCTCCGGCTGGCCCTGGTTAGACAGAACGATACACTTTGCTTTCAGATCTGGGAAGTCCCGTCTGATCGTCCGGATGAGTTCCACTCCGGTCATGCCGGGCATGATCATGTCGAGGAGGATGACGTCAAAATCAGGACTACGGTTTATCTTTGAGATCGCACCAACATGTCCATCAGCCACCTCCACCTGGTGACCACAGTCAGTGAATTTCTTGGCGTACATGTCACGCAAAAACGCGTCATCGTCAATGAGAAGCAGTTTCATCACTTCCCATTATAGCTTCTGAAACCTCAATATCGGTAAAGTTATCGACAGTCGTATCAAATGAGTAGTCCTCAACGTCGGTATCCGTGCCGATCTTGGTACTGAATACGTTCATTTCTTCAAACGGTATCTCGTGGTTTAAGGCCTTGATGATGGCATCTTCCTGGATGGTGACAAAGCCCTTCTTGCGTGCTGCGTGGAAGAATTCTTCCTCGGAAGCGTTTTTGAGGATAAGCTCTTGCATTTCCTCATCGATCTCGAGCACCTCGGTGACAGCCGTTCGGCCGCGGTACCCGGTCATACAGCCAGGCGTTGGTTCGGGATGCAGTACGGTGCGGTTGGTCGGGATCTGCTCATGGTACTTCTTCGGCAGTGACTTGAACGCGTTGTTGATACGCATCTCACTACCCGCATCGAGCGGTTCTTCCTTTCCGGTACCCGAACAGAGGGTACGCGCGAGCCGTTGCGCAATCGCCATCTTGAGCGTCGGCGCGATAAGGTACGGGTCGACCCCCATGTCGATGAGACGCGGGATCACGCCGATAGCGTTGTTGGTGTGAATGGTAGAAAGCACCAAGTGACCGGTGAGCGCCGCCTGAATAGCGAGCTGCGCGGTTTCAGTATCGCGGATCTCTCCCACCATGATGATGTCTGGGTCTTGACGCAAAGCAGAACGCAGACCGCGCGCAAAAGTGTAGCCGATCTCGGGCCGGATCTGTGACTGACTCACGCCGTCCATGTTGTACTCAACCGGGTCTTCAAGCGACATGACGTTCTTGGTCATGCGGTCCACCTCTTGGATCATGGCGCGCAGGGTCGTTGACTTACCCGAACCAGTCGGACCAGAAATGAGAATGATACCGTACGGCTCTTTCACGACACGCCTGATGATCTCGCGGTTGGTGGCCGAAATACCGCTTTCCTTCAGCGAACGCACCCCGACGCTGGTATCCAAGATACGCATTACCACCTTCTCGCCATGGTTGGTCGGCAAAATAGAGACACGAAAATCGATCTTACGATCATCAAACGTGGCTGAGAAACGACCGTCTTGCGGCTTGCGGCGTTCGTCCAGGCGCATCGAGGACAAGATCTTGACGCGTGCCACTACCGCCATATGCACGTTCTTAGGGAGCGTCAGGCTTCTCGCCAGTTCGCCGTCGACACGAAAACGAATACCCACCTCGCTCGGAGTCGGCTCAATATGGATGTCGGACGCTCCCCCATCCACCGCATAACGCAGAATAGTAGCCACGATCTTGGTGACCGGCGCATCTTCTTCAATGTGTTCAAATGATTGCTTCGTTTCCTCAGATGATTCCTCCAAGCTGGCGGCAATTTCTTTATCAAGCTCGGTCTCGAGTGTCTCAAGCGCGTCACCAACGTCACCTTCAAGGTTGGAGTAAAACTGGAGGATGCGCGCGATATCTTCATCGAGCATGTACACCAGGCGGTACGGGAGATTGTGCTTGGTGCTGATGAAGTTGAGCGCTTCGCGCATCTGCAGGTTGTCGGGGTCGTTCGCGCCAATCACCAACACCTCATCTTCGATCATGAGCGGCACCGCACGATAGTGGGTAGCTGATGCTTCGGAAATGTAATCGAGTACTTCCTGTTTGATATTAAAACCTTCCGGAATGACAAAACTCGGCACTTGGTAGTACTCAGCAATATCGCTGCGCACTGCACTGCGCTCTACTCCAAGTTCGATCAATACAGAGTCGACCGGGCGACCGGTATCACTAATCACTCGATCAGCCTGCGCGGCTATCTGCTCATTGATCTTACCCTGCTCTGTCAGTGCTTGCAGTGGTTCCATAGGCACTATTCTGCTTGTCTAAGAGATGTGGGAGTGTCGGCAAATGGGTCGGGTCGTCCGATCGGTCGGTCTTGGATCTTGGTGGTGTAACTACGGAGCGAACGGAAGCGATCATCCTCGAAAAGAGCGATATTGAAATTGACTCGGTTAAGCGTACTGCCATATCCGATGAATACCTGCGTATTCCTAAGCATATTCTCCATGACTGCCGTATCCTCTTCAACCGGAATGAAATTGGCTGCGTTTTGCGTGTACAGGTAATAGCCCGCAAACGCTACCGTGATGAGACCGAGTATGACGACAAGATTTGTGACAGATTTGCTCATAGGTATATCAGATCAATTACTACTAACTTCATTTCGGAATGAATAGGTGACCAGATCGAGGCTCACTCCTAAGAATCCCCCCTCCATTTTGGTGATCTCCATGTTGTGTACCTCAAGTGGGTAGCTATTCTGTTCTAGAAGTCTGAGCAGGTCTTTTAGCTGTTCGTAAGTGGCTTCCACGGTGAGCGAGAAGGTGTGTGGTTCGGTCGCTGTATCTGAGGTGGTCTCTGTCCGGTTTCTGTTCCTGGTCTCTTTTTCCTGACCAGCGTACTCGACACCTTTATAGAAAACTCCCGCTTGCTCTGTGATCAGGTAAATATCTCGAGATACCGAAATAGAATCGACTGCATCGGGTAAATAGGTCTGCAGTCTTCGTTTATCCTCGCCGGAGACTGAATCCATGGTTAGTGCCAGACTCGACAATTTTGAGTTGACCGACACCACTTTCTCACGCTCTATCTGGTATTTCTCGATATTGTCTTGGATAACCTCAACCTCAGCAAAAGACGGCTGGATGTAGGTGATGATTATGCCGACCGAGATGATCATCATGCCGATCTGGGTGAAAAGTCCTTTAGGTATCATATTTGATCTTCATTAGCACTTTCCTCTTCTACAGTTCCTTCGATCGGCTCTCCAATGTCTGACGTGGTATTCAACACCGCTTCGCTGGTAATGACCGGAAGAGCTGCTGGCTGACTGGTCGGACGATACGGAATAGCGGTAACCGGCACTTCAAACACGGCGCTGAAGGTGACCAGTGAAAGCCCTGATTCACCCCTGCCGTCGTTGGTATCCTGCGGAGTGGCCTGTACCTCCTCAATGGACACCTCTTGAAATACTTGATCTCGCTGGAACACTCCGCGCTGCGAAATAGTCGAGTCAAATGAGTCTGTCAGCACTGCGGCGGTAAGCGTGTAGATATCATCCTCTGCGCGTTCAAGGCTAAGCGACTCGATCATGACCGTATCAACGGTGGTCGCTTCCAATGTTCGAAAGATCGAAGCGACAGAAGCTGAACGCTCGATCCGATCAGTCGCCTCGCGCAACCGCTTCTCAAACTCGAGTACCTCCTCCATCTTGGCCACGCTAAAACTCTTTATTTCCGAGTCAAGTTTTTTGACCTCTTCGGCCAGCTGTTTATCGAGATACTTTCCGTACAGGAACATGCCCCCAGAAGCCAACAGCGTCGCAAATAGCAAGACGTAACTGATGATGGTAAATATGTATACGCGTCGGGTCGTCGCGCCACGAGTAGGCCGGGAGGCAGGGCCTCGCTTTGGTATGAATGAATTACTTGAAGGATCCGGCATGTTGCATTCATTATAAGCTATCGCAGTACGAATCGGTGCTTCCGTACTGTGGAAAGTCTATTCAAAAGCTCGCATTGCTGCGCCGAGTGCGACTGTGAACGAAGGACCGATCTCACGCATGGTGTCTTCCATGAAGGCTGGGTAGGCTACTTTTGCAAACGGGTTGGCAAGTACTACCTCACGCCCGAGCGCTTCCTTGAGGTGCGCATCAATACCAGGGAAAAGCGCGCCACCACCAGAAAGATAGACTGTGGTGAACGTGACGCCGGTCTTTTGTTCGTATTCGCGCAACACCTGATTGAATTCGCGGAACGCACGGTCATAGCTGCTATGGTGCGCTCGTCTAATATCTGAAAAATTGCTCGCTTGTTTGTCCGCCGCGTACTTCATCTCTTCAGCCTTTTCGAAATTGACCTCCAGTACCTCGGCGATGCGCTTGGTGGCGATCGCTCCGCCAGCTCGAATGCGGTACATCCGCATCAAGAGACCCTTGCGCGCGATGTACAGCTTTGAAGAAACAGCACCGATATCGATGACTGCAATATCTGTTTCGGCACTGTCATAGAGACTTCTGATCGTGCTGAAGCATTCGATCTCGGTCGGCGGCTGCTGCATACCAGCAAATTGCATCAAGACCTTGAATCGCTCAAGGGCTGAATTTTGAATGGCAGCAATGAGAATGTTTCGGCGGTCCCCCTGACCATCACCGATCTCTTTCTTGCTCATTTCTACTTCGGCCCAGTCGAGGGCAACTTCACTGAGTGAAGCCGGTATCACCTTTCTCGCTTCAACACGCACCATGGCGGCCAGGTCGGCATCGGCTTCCGCCTCGATCGTGACATTAGTAACAAAACTAGAAGAGAGCGGCATAGCAAATACGGCACTACGAGCTTTGACTGCCGACTCTCTGACTACATCAACAAAGGCTTCTTGCTCTTGCTTAGCGTCCAGCACAACCGATTCACCGATCGCCTTTCCAACGTACGGGCCGAGCTGTAGTTCGCCGTATGTCACGAGCGTGATCACTCCCTTCTTCTCTTGTAGCTCTACTACTTTCACTGCTGAAGAGCCGAGGTCGATACCAAGCACGCCGCCAGAAGCATCTTTCGAGTGTTGGATGGAAGACAAAATATTTCCAAATAGGCTCATGATAGTATTTATTCTAGCACGAATATTTTTAGTCTTTGTGAATTATGCGAAAGTTACTCACAGCCTGCATCGATACCCTGTTCCCGCCTTCTGCTGATGCGCTTCTCTTGCGTAAGGCCCGAGACCACCATGAAGGACCTCTCCCGTACCAACCAGGTTCATACAAGAACATCCTCTTTCTAACTTCCTATCGGCTGCCTCTCGTGCAAGCAGCCATTCGGGAAAATAAATTTCACCACGATCGCCAAGCGAGCGAGCTCCTCGCCTCCCTGCTCCGGCAGTGGCATAGTCAGAGCACTAGACGAATCGCTTTCGTACCCATTCCTCTTGGACCAAAGCGCCAGCGTGAACGTGGACACAATCAAGTAGTGACCGTACTGGAAGCAGCCGGCCTGATGGACCATACCTATTCCAAGATCTTGAAGCGGGCCGTCGAGACCCTCCCACAGTCGCACCTCGACCGCGCTGCCCGCACTCATAATTTAGACAATGCTTTTGTTTGCTCCGAAGATTGCACGGTCTTGGAAAAATACGACGAGGTCATTTTGCTTGATGACGTGGTCACAACCGGCACCACCCTAGAGGCGGCGCGAATAGCTCTAGCGCCCCACCTACCAAGACAGTGTCGATTGCGCTGCCTGGCCTTGGCACACTAAAAAACGGCGCGCCCCCATACGGGGGCGCGCCGTTTTTAATCTACCCTAGCAATTGCTCGACTTCGTCGTGATGCTCTTCTCCGTGATCATGAAAATGAGTATCCCCATGAGTGCCATGTGCCCAGTGCAAAACCATCGTCATAAGCAAGAACCCAATGAGAATGGACAGCGTGCTATACCAGATACTGCCATAGTGCGTGAGATTGCCGTGAATGCGTGGCAAGAGATCGCTCGCCGCCAAGAAGAGAAGATTTCCCGCCGCCAATCCGACCAAGACCCATACGTAGTCGGCAATATGTTCTGAAAAAACTAGCACCACTAACGTTCCGACGATAATTGTACTCGCAGAAAGTAAGTTGAAGAGGACCGCCCGAGTGCGAGTGTACCCAGCGCGTATGAGCACACCGAATTCCACGATCTCCTGCGGTACCTCATGGAGCGCCAAACCGACCGCCACCGCCACCGCAATGGTAGGGTCGACCAAGTACGCAGCACCGAGCACGATACCGTCGGCAAAATTGTGGACCGCGTCGCCGACCAGAAGGAGCGTCGCCGCACCCTTGCGGTCACAGTCATCGGCTTCGAGGTGGTGGTAGCGCTGGTGCAGCTTGTGCGCGAGGATGTAGAACAGCAAGAAGCCGGCCATGATGACCGCCCCACCCCACTCGGCTGACGCGCTTAACGTCTCGGGAATGAGCTCGTTGAGAATGAGACTCAAAAACACACCGACCGCTACCGGGACCACGTACCGTTCCAGACCGATGAGTCGTTTATCGTGTCCGAATATCGCAACACCGATCACTGAGATAAGGGCGATGAGCGCCGCGAGCGCAATTGCTTCGAGTATCATATTCCGTCTGTGGTTTCATTAAAAATAATTGCCAGTGTAACTCTTTTTTGGTAATATGCAAATCATTTGCATATGACTTTTCGTCTCACCGCCAATCGCCAGCGCCTTCTCTCTTTCCTGCAGAATAATCAGGGGCCATTTTCTGCGGCCGAGATCCATGGCCACCTTCCTGACATGGACCTGGTCACCATTTACCGTAATCTGGAGTTGTTCACTAAAGAACAGCTCCTCAAGCGACTGCATTTGAACACCGGCGAAGCTTGCTACGAATATCAGTCCGAACCACACCACCATGCAGTGTGTACGGAATGTGAAAAAGTATTTCATTTCGCTGTCTCTCCGCAGGCGATCAAAGACCTGCTGCCCATCAAGGATTTTTCTATTGCTGATGTCGAGGTTACCGTACGCGGCACCTGCGCCAAAGCAAGGCACGCACAGACAAAAAAATAGGCAGATGCGTATGCATCTGCCTTTTATCCTAGAAGATCAAACTTCCAGATCGAACTGGTTTACAACCACGCTGACTCCAGCATTCTTTGCTTCATAGAGCGCTTCGTCGGCTGCCTCGACCAGAGCACTCGCGTTTTTCGGATGACCCATCACTGTAACGCCACCAATGGTGATGCCAACAGCAGCGTCGTAACCTTCGATAGCTTCAACCGCTTCTGCCAGACGCTCTCCGATCAAGGCCGCCTCTTCAAAACGCACGTTAGGAAGCGCAATGAGAAACTCATCGCCTCCAATGCGCCCGAAGATGTCGCCTTGCCGAAGTTCCCCCTGCAACACCTTGACCACATCACGAAGTAATTCATCGCCGGCGGGGTGTCCCAAGTTGTCATTCACCTTCTTAAAATCCCTCATGTCGAGAGCAAATAGCGTGAGTACGGATAAGCTTGCTGGTTTTCGAGAGGCTTCATGAGAAACCGGAAGCATTTCAACTAGCGAGTGGAACATCTTATGGAACGCCCGTCGATTAGGAATGTCAGTGAGAGAATCAAGGTCTGCCAGCTTTTGCAGCTTTTTGATCTGGTAATCCTGCACCACGACCCTCACCGTGAGAACGATGATCGTTGCCACAAGGACGACGACCAAACTAATTGCAACGACTAAACTATAGTTCATTACTCCCCTCCTTTGAAAAAACGAAACGGCTTATATAGTACTATTGAAATTGATTTTGTCAACCTTTCAAGAAGCTTTTGGAACAAATAAGCGCCCTAGAAGGGCGCTTATTTGTAATTGCGGAGACGAGAGGATTCGGTCACAAGTCGCTCCCTCCGGTCGCGCTCGCGACCCCAGCTCGCCGACAAGCACTCCTCGCAAGCTCGTCGTCTTGTATACCGGCTCCGCTTTTCGAATCCTCTCGTCCCACGCAATAGCAAACCGCCGAAATGCATACGCATTTCGGCGGGCTATTGCGGAGACGAGAGGATTCGAACCTCCGAGGGCTTTTAGACCCTGCCTCGTTAGCAGTGAGGTGCTTTCGACCACTCAGCCACGTCTCCGTATTCTCCGAAATTGGAGACGTGGCTGGGGTCGAAAGTTCCTTTCGTCCTCCTTTCGCCTGTTTGCTACGCGAGCACTTCTTGTTTTCTAACTCGCAAGCTCGTAAGAAAACAATGTCGCGCAACTCACAACGGCGAATCCTGCCTTGACGGCAGGACCGGATGAATTGAGACGCAGGTCTCAATTCATCCACTCAGCCACGTCTCCAAATTTCTCCAAATCCATTTCGATTGGTGCTGGAGAGAATACCATATTGACCAACAGTTACCAAGTCGTTTTTGTAATACCCTGGGTGCCCTCGATCTGTACTAGACAATATAAAGCCCGTGCTGTATAGTAGCTGCCCATCACAGGTTTGTGTGATGTTTTTGTTCTTTACAATAAAAGGAGAAGTTGTGAGCAACAGCAAAGTGTTGGATAGTCGTATTTTGGCCATGGTCCTTGCCGGTGGCAGAGGCCAGCGTCTTGGCCCTCTGACCGACAATCGTTCGAAGCCCGCCGTACCGTTTGGCAAGCACCATATCATCAATTTTGCCCTCAGTAACATCATCAACAGCAAGGTCATCGACCACGCCTATGTGCTGACGCAGTACAAGCAGCAAGGTATCTTGCGCATTCTGGCCTCGATGAACTTCGAAGCCCCGGCCTGGGACAAATTCATTCGTCCTCTACCGGCGCAGCAGCAGATGGGAACCGATTGGTATCTCGGCAGTGCGAACGCGGTGTATCAAAACCACGAGTACCTGCTCGACGACCCGGCTGAGTACGTGCTCATTCTGGCCGCCGATCACATCTACAAGTTCGACTTCAAGCAATTACTCGAAGACCACATCAACCATGATGCGGACGTGACTGTTTCGGGGATGTTCCTCAGTACTGAGGAAGCAGCCGATACTTTCGGAGTAATGGAGGTAGATGCTACCGGATCGATCAGGGGCTTCAAAGAAAAACCGCCCCACCCCAAAGCGCATCCCGGCCGACCAGGCGAATGTGTCATCTCGCAAGGGATCTACATCTTCAAGAAGTCGGTACTGCTCGATGTCCTGAAAGAAGATCATCTCGATCAAAATTCAGAAAATGACTTTGGGAAGAACATCCTACCCAAAATGGTCACCGAAGGGTACAAAGTACACTTCTATGACCACGGAACGAATGTCATCCCGAACGAGAAGATCAACGGCTACTGGCGTGATGTCGGTACGATCGATGCCTACCACGCTGCCATGATGGACCAGACCCAGTTCAATCCTGACCTAGACCTGTATAACAAGTACTGGCCGGTCATCACGATCAGTGATAATCAGCCCATGGCCAAGGTTAACTCACTCTGTGGTCCAAGCGATGAGAATAAGTGTTTTCAATTTTTGGCCGCTGGAGGCTGTGTCTTCACTCACGCTAAGCTGATATGGCATTCCGTGCTTGGTCGTGAGGTTCGGGTTGAAAAAGGCGCAACCGTCTTGGAATCGATCATCTTCGACCGCGCTGTCATTGGCCGAAACGCTCGTCTCACCCGCACTATCGTCGAGGAACGTATTACTATCCCCGACAACTGTGTCATTGGCGAAGACATAGAAGCTGATGAAGAACGGGACATTCTGATCACGAAAGAAGGGATCAGAGTCGTTCACAGCAAGTCAAAACTCTGACCTTCTCCTTTCGCTCAAGCCGACAATTCTTGTCGGCTTTTTTTCTTTGTCGATAACAGACTTGCCCGCCCAGCGCGCGGATGATATAAATCATCTGTAGTTTACACCTCGATAATCATTCTCATGGAACCAATCTTACTCGCGTTCCTGATCACGCTCGGAGCTGGCCTGGCCACCGGCATCGGTAGTTTCCTAGCGTTTTCAGCGCATAAAACAGATAAAAAATTCTTATCATTCATGCTCGGTCTTTCGGCCGGTGTGATGATATATGTCTCGCTCGTCGAGATCTTTCAAAAGTCGGTAGTGTCACTCAGCGAAGCGTTTGGCGATGATGGACTCGGCTACCTCTACGCCACCCTCGGCTTTTTTGGTGGCGTTGTCTTCATCTACATCATTGACCACCTCTTGCACCAAGACGACGTCAGTCCGCACGAGGCTCACACTGTCAGTGAGATGGACGACCCGGAAGAGCGGCAGCGCCATGCTCTCTTGAAAATGGGGACCTTCACCGCGATCGCGATCGCCATCCACAACTTCCCCGAAGGGCTCGCTACCTTCCTCTCGACCCTGCAGGATCCAGCGCTCGGTATTTCGGTCGCGGTAGCGGTGGCGATCCACAATATTCCAGAAGGTATCGCTGTTTCTATTCCTATCTACCACGCTACGGGAAGTCGCATGAAGGCTTTCTGGTACTCCTTTGCCTCCGGTATCGTCGAGCCGATCGGTGCCCTGGTCGGGTACTTTCTCTTGCTGCAATTCATCAGCGACAAGATATTTGGCGTCATCTTTGCAGGAGTGGCCGGTATCATGGTCTTCATCGCGCTTGATGAACTTCTCCCGGCCGCGCAGAAATATGGCCACCACCATCATTCCATCATCGGCGCCATCCTCGGCATGATGATCATGGCCACCAGTCTCGTGCTCTTTGTCCTCAACTAGACCAGCCGTTCACCGCCTTCCTGCCCTGGCTACTACCAAGCTAGCGCTTCGCTTTCCTTCCCTGATACAATGCAAAGCATGAGATTCGCAGATCAACTGACCAACCATGTTCGGGTTGACGCCGTGCATCAAAAGGCCCTGAAACGAATTGGTATCGAAACCGTTGGCGACTTGCTGTACTATCTCCCTGCCCGTTATGAGGATATTTCTGACGTGCAGTCAGTTGGGGGTTTGGAGAAAGGTCAGGAGGCTGTGGTGTATGGACAGCTGTCCGGACTGAAGACCCGCAAAGCCTGGAAGAGTCGCAAGCCAATTGCCGAGGGATACGTAGAAGATGGTTCGGCCAAGATGAAGATCATGTGGTTCAACCAACCCTACCTCGCCAAGATGTATAGTGACGGGATGTACGTGAAGCTGGCCGGCAAGGTGGCCGGGAGTGAAGGAAAATTGTATTTGAGCAACCCAGAGGTGGAACCGCTCGACTCCCTTCCGATCGACCGGCACGACAGTATCTTCGCCGGGACCGAACAGCTGGATGACACCTTATATCCCGTGTACCGCGAGACGGCTGGTATCACCAGTCGCTGGCTGTATCACACGGTTTTGAAACTGTTTGAAAAAGGGGCGCTCGAAACCCTCATCGACCCGATACCGAGCGAGATACTGAAAAAGTACAATTTACCAGAACTCAAGGTGGCGCTGGTGTGGGTGCACTCACCGAAAAAAGCGAAAGATGCCGAAGCCGCGCGCAAGCGCTTTGCGTTTGAGGAAGTTTTTTATATTCAAATTCAGAAAGCGCAGGAACGGGCGGCCGTGAGCGCCGCGCAGACGTACACAGTGAAGACCGACCCCAAGCACCTGGCGGCGTTTACGAGCCGCTTTCCGTTCGCGCTCACGGCCGCCCAGGATAGTGCCATAGAGACCATTCTCACCGACTTCTCTGGCAACCGCGCTATGAGCCGCCTCCTTGAAGGTGATGTCGGCAGCGGCAAAACTGCCGTCGCGGCTACGACCGCGTATGCGGTGGTGACTTCACGTCCTCCAGAAGGAAAGAAATCTTCCCCTAGGGTAACCCTAGGGGCAACAACGCAACGAAGAAATCTTCCCAAATTAGCTGATTTGGAGTACGGAAATCTGCAAGTTGCTTATATGGCGCCCACGGAGATTCTCGCTAAACAGCACTTCGAAAGTTTCATCGAGTACTTTCATCACCTCCCTATTTCAGTCGGACTCATCACCGGCTCTGGTTGCATGAAGTTCCCCAGCAAGAGTGACCCTACCAAGCCTACCAAGATCTCCAAAGCACAGCTCATGAAGTGGGTGAAAAATGGCGAAGTGCCGATCCTCATTGGCACCCACGCCCTCATCTACAAGAGTGTCGAATTCAAACATCTGGCGTACGTTATCATCGACGAGCAGCATCGTTTTGGTACCAATCAGCGTAAGAAATTAGCCAAGAAAGATGAACGCATGCCGCACCTACTTTCCATGACCGCCACCCCGATCCCGCGCACCCTCGCACTCACCATTTATGGCGACCTCGACATCACCCTTCTTGATCAAATGCCGGCCGGCCGCAAACCGGTCAAGACGACCATTGTCGGTCCTGGTCAGAGCAAAGAAATGTACGACCACGTCGAGTCCGAACTGGCGGCCGGCCGGCAAGCCTACGTCATCTGCCCGCGCATTGAAGAACCGGACCCAGACAAAGAAGTCGCTATCAATATGAAAAGTGTCATTGCGGAAACCAAACGACTCAAGAGGGATGTTTTTCCAGACTGGCGCGTCGAGTACCTCCACGGCAAAATGACCCCTGCTGAAAAAGACAAGATCATGAAACAATTTTCCGAACACCAGATCGATATCTTGGTCGCGACGAGCGTGGTGGAGGTCGGCGTGAACGTCCCCAATGCCACCAACATCATCATCGAAGGAGCGGAGCGCTTTGGCCTCGCACAGCTCCATCAGCTTCGCGGGCGTGTCATTCGCGGCACCCACCAGCCATACTGTTTTGCCGTCACCGAAAGCAAGAGCGACAAGACTCGCGACCGACTCAAAGCACTCGCCACTGCTAAAAATGGTTTTGAGCTAGCCGAACACGACCTCCAATTCCGCGGCTCGGGTGAGCTCTATGGCGGCAAGCAAAGCGGCCTCTCCGACCTCGGCATGGAAGCCATCCGTAACCTCAAGCTCGTCGAAGCTGCTCGCACCGAAGCCAAACACCTCGTCGATACTCACCCAGACCTCACAAGATCCTTCCCGCTCATTGCCGAGAAAGTGGCCCGGTTGGGTGAAGTACTGCATATGGAGTAATTTTCTAAAAAAATGAGGGCGGTGCGCAAGTGCACCGCCCGTTTTTTTAGTTGACCCAAAATATCGCGCATTGTTTATCCTTAAGTTCGTTAAAGATATCTTCTGCCGACTCCCCACTGAGAATTATGTCTCCGCTCAGAGAAAAAAGAGCATACTTACATTGCCCTTCAATTTCATAGCGTTCATGGTCATAGGGAAGTATCTGACGCAGATACCCACAATCCATATTGGGCAGATGTTTGTCAAAAGTACTGAGAAGTTCTTCACTTGGTGTAACCGGAACGTTTGCCATGTCATCACCTCTCTCATGTAGACGATCTACTTCTATCAAATCGGATTCTGCGAAAAAAAGCAAACTGCTTATCCCTGAGGGAGAAGAAAATTGCAATTGCTACTTTTAGCCCAACTTTCGCTTGCGGTAGTACCAGTACCCACCACTAATAAGGAGCGCTATGAAAACGTAGAGCAGATAGTTGTGGTAACCAGGAATGGTAATCGAATCGAGGGATCCAACAAGGTCTTCTTCGTTTGCGGCTGCACTCTCCTTTTCTTCATAGGCTCGCAAGTCAGCAAACTCGACCACCTCTGGTCGGGTGAAAACACTCGCTCCTTCTCCTTCCATTTTAGTCACCGCTCCCTCGCTGTCGAGGGTTAGGAAAGCATCGAACACGCCGTCGTCGTTGGTGTCGTGGGCCTCTAAGACCGCTTGCCCTTCTTGGTACACCAGTGCCACCTTCCCGTGAGTTGAAGCGACCAAGTCATCTCCTTGGTAGTACAGCATTCCTCCATTCACTTCGGTGGTCGTATCATACGAAACCGTCTTGCTGCCGATCGTAAGTTCACCATCTGTCTGCGCAAAGGTGAGCAGTGGTAGCAGTAAGATTGTGAAGATGATTCTTTTCATACTTATTTCTTATCCTGGCACTGGTCTTCTAAGTTGGCTTTTACTCGCTGGTACTCTTTCACCTTCCACTCTTGTAGCTGGTTGTACTTTTCGGTTATCTGCGTTTCGATTCCTGCCAACTCCGCGCGACGCTCGGCGTTAAGCGCATAACTTTCGGCTAAATACTGATCGACCGCTTGCTTACTGAGATATTGGTCACGCAATATCCCGATCTCCTCATCACTCAAGTTCGGACTCGGAATGACTGCTCCCTGTGTATCCTTCATGAGTTGCACGACAATGTCTTTTGGATTACCGACACTCTCAATGGTCTCAAGCGTAGCGTTCCAGGCGATGGACTTTATCTTGCCGGTCGTATCGTCGGTATTTATTTGATACTCGGAAGCACTTGGAGGAATGTGTGCCTGGATGACCTTGAGACCGGCGCCGATCCCTTCCGCCACTGTCTCGGGGTTAAGCAGCTTACCAACCGATTCAGCCGTTCCCTTTCCTCCTTTGATGGTTGTGTAGGTCACATATGAAAGCCGCCAGAACGCCTTCAGGAGGTTCACTTTCACATTTTGCACGAGTGCTTGGCGATACTCGCGTAATGCTAAACGTTCGGCGCGATCGGTCTCCATCTGGTACTCGAGTTCATGAGCCTGTGCCACCAAGACCGCGATCTCATCAAGGGTTTGATTGAACTGCTGGACCTCGTAGCTCACATCACTGCCGAGACGGTCATCAAAGTCAGAGTATTTCTCCCAATCGGTGTCGATGTTTTGGAGCGCTTGTGCGCACTCGCGTTTTTCGGTGTCGGTCTTTTCTGGCTCGACACACCTACTCCCCTCAAGCACATCACCCTCAGTACAGGTGGTGCACGACCAGTTACTGACATTCCAGTACCCACCGCTAGCGCGACACTCTACGGCCATAGCTTGGATACGCTCACGATTCCACGCGCGAAACTGCTCTAGCACGTAGCTGCCAGCCGTACTTGGACTTAATCCAATAGCATCGCAGTACTCATTGTGAAACGCACACTTGCAGTACTGGTAGTTGATGAACATGCCACAGTAGTCATCCTTCACGCTCGGCACTTCGTAGCGTTCTACCAACGCTCCTGCATAGGCCACCGGGGCGAGCAGGCTTAGGATGAGGAAAAGCGAGAGAGCCGCTTTCATATGGATTTAGTATACGCCTCTGTGGTGATGGTGCAAGGCGGGCGGAGGCGAAGCCTCCGCCCGCCTTGAGGCAATGAAAAAGGCCGCGCTGCGCGCGGCCTAAGATCGGTTTGAAGTGGGGAGCACCACATCAGGTGGTAAGCTTCTCTAGTCCACAGTATGGACACGGGCCCACCTAAGATATTCACCTCCTTTCAGGATGAAAAGCGTATGGTCATGACGGAACTTCCGGCGACTGAGCGATTACCCAAAATGAGTTTCATCACATTTCTCCTGAATTGGTTGTAGGTGACGAATGTTCACCCACTTACAGTAATACCGAAAAGTTAGCAGTTTGTAAATATCCCTCGGTGCAAACGTGGCTCCGGGGAGATTGAGACAACGGGCTGATTGCGCTATAGTGTCACACACCAACCAAATTTCCGCCTATAGCTCAGTTGGTAGAGCGCAGAGCTTACAGAATGAGCTGAGTGGAGAAAGAATTTATTCTTTCGAGTCACGAAGCGATATTCTGTATCAATTAAATCTTTTGTCCGCCAATAGCTCAGTTGGTAGAGCGCAGAGCTTATACCTCTGTGGTCCTTGGTTCGAGTCCAAGTTGGCGGACAAAAGATTGAATTAGATATACCTCTGTGGTCCCTGGTTCGCACCACAAGGGTATTTCCGAATTTATAGTCGGCTCATCGCCTCCTTAAATTCTAGGTCAATCCAAGTTGGCGGACAAAAGATTGAATTAGATATACCCCTGCGGTCCATAAAGAAAAACAGTGCCTGCGCACTGTTTTTCCTTGGATTTTTGAAGCGGTCGGTTAGTTACCAAACAACCAACCCAAGAGTCCCCAACGGCCGATCGCCTTTTCTGCGACCTGGTCCAGTCGCTCTTGTTCTTGCAGCATTGTCTGCACTTGCTCTTCTAGCATTGTGCGCACTTCCTGGTCACACCCCTCGCACTCTGCTAAAAGTTGGTTCATTTCTTGGACACGAAGTCGATTCTGCTCTGCCTCATCTTTCAGGGCCTCTGCTTGCTCCTGATCTTGACCAAAGAAGAAGGCTCGTAACCAACTGCGCTTTTCCAAAGCTTCCTCACGTCGCTCCATACCCTGGGCAGCTTGGTTCACCTGCTCGGCCATCTCACTCATCTGTGGTCCTTTTGGTCCGAGCATATCCTCGGCTGCTTGTACTGCCTGCACGGCAACCTGAGCCCGCTCACGCAGTGGGGTTCCCTCTTCACCATTCTCTGCCCGCTGTGTTTGGGTTTGCACGCGCTCTTGTATGAATTGCTTAAGCTCATCAGGGGTCTGTACTCGCTCCTGCACCCGGGCTCGCTCCTGTTGCGCCAGTTCGCCACCAGCATTCTGCCCTGACGAAGCCTGTCCCCCGATCTGCTGACCATTAAGCGATGCCTGGTCTTGCTGCTGCACCTGCTCCATGGTCTGCTGACGCTGCTGTTCCTGCGTCTGTACAGCAGCATTTCCGGCCGCAGTGGTAGAACCAACTCCAGTCGGTTGATTGGTTCGGTCCTGGTCTTGGGCCTGGTTGCGATCTTGATCAGCGGTTGCACTACCACCCACATTTCGTTCTTGCTGCGCGTACGCAGCTGTCGCCAAAAGCATTACCGCTAGTAACGCGATCATTTCAGCAATGACGACGAGTGTCATTTTTTTAGTCATACTCATTCTTTTTACATCTGCTAAGTTGCGCTAGGTGCTTCTTAGAAACTTTCCGAGACATGTGCCAAAGAAGCACCGACATACACGTATTACTCTACTCCTCATCGCCAGGTTTGTATAGCACTCTGAACCCCGAATAACCTGACCACGTACTCCTACATTGGTGGTACAATACGTCTAGTATGAAAAAGATCTTACACCCTCGCCCCCTCTACATCACCATCACACTTATCGTCATCGCGTTCGTGATATCGATGATGTTGGGAGTGGGAAATTCAAATAAGACAGAGCTGGTGACGACCGTGGTTGAAGACGGCCCGGTTCGGCAGTTGGTTTCTGTTTCTGGTATTGCCGACGCGAAACGTTCCGCGCAGCTCGCCTTCCCGACCAGCGGCATCGTGCGAGAAGTACGCGTCGAGACCGGGAGCGAAGTTGCCGCCGGCGACATTCTCGTCACTCTTGATAGGCAAAGCCTCGCTGCCGACAGACAAGAGGCAGTAGCGGCTCTCGCGCAGGCGAAAGCCAACTTAGCCGAATTGCAAGCAGGCCCGACCGTGACCACGCGCGCTGTTTCGGAAGAAGCCGTGCTCACAAAAGAGATCGCTCTTAAAACTACGCGAGAAACCGAACAGCAGAAGATCGACAATGCGTACCGACTACTGCTCTCGAGCGACCTCACCGCCTACACCGACGACCTTTCCGAACAGGTGGATCCTCCAGTCATCTCCGGCACCTATCGCTGCGCTGAGGAAGGAACCTACACTCTTTCAGTGTATTCCTCCCAAGCTGATTCCGGCTACTCGTTCAATCTCTCTGGTCTAGAGACCGGCACCTACACCGCGGCTATCAAACAGCCCGGGCCACTCGGTGCCTGCGGCCTACAGATCACCTTCACTGAGGGAGACCGCTATACCAACTCCACCTGGCAAGTCGACATCCCTAATAAGCGCTCTAGTTCCTACACGACCAACTACAACAACTACCTCCTAACGATGTCGCAAGCTGAGAACGCGATCGCCTTGGCGGAACAGGCGCTCGCCCTTGCCACTGCCGAGACGACCAACCAAAACGCCCCCGCCCGAGCGGAAGCGGTCATTCGCGCCGAAGCCGCCGTGACTCAAGCTACTGCCCGACTCGCACGCGTTGACACCGCGATCAGAGAGAGCACTCTTACCGCCCCCTTCGCCGGGACAGTCATTACCGTGGCTGTTCTCCCTGGTGAAACTGTTTCCACCGCACCAGTGGTCACCTTACTCGCCAGTGACGAATTTGACGTTAAGGCGCGCATCCCAGAGATCGACATCAGCAAGCTAGTCACTGGGCAGGCGGTAGAGATGCTCTTTGATGCCCGCACTACCGAGATCATAACCGGAGTGGTGACGTTCATTTCCCCTGAGGCAACCGTGATCGATGGGGTCGCCTACTATGAAGCCACCATCACCTTCGACGACATGCCCGCCTGGATGCGCAGCGGACTCAATGCCGATATCGATATCATCATCAATCAAACTACCGAAGAACTCCGTATCCCCAAGCGTTTTCTCATCAAGACCGACACTGGCTACGAAGTCTTGCAAAAGCGCGGTGAGATCATCGCCACCACCACAGTGGATCTGGTACTCGAAGGAAATGATGGCTTTGTGGCAATTACTGGCCTAAAAAGTGGCGACACCCTGGTCGCTCCCTAACCTATGCGCTTGCTCCGCATCGGACTTCTCCTCGGCTGGCGACAGATCCAGCGCGCTAATAAGTGGACGACGCTCCTCATTATTTCCGTGATGATGCTCACCTTCCTCAACCTCATCGCGGTGTCAGGAGTTTTGGTCGGACTCATTGCAGGAGCCGAGCGGGCTGTGCGAGCTGAGTCACTTGGTGACCTCATTCTCAGCGAGCGCGATGATGAAGACAATATCATCGAGACAGAGACCATCATGCGCGAACTGGCCGCCTACCCGGAGATCGATGCGTACTCGGTACGATATGGTGGCGCCGCCGAGCTTGAAGCAAACTACAAAGAACGGCGCAGCCTCACTGCCGAGCGTGATGTTGCCGCGGTCAAGGTGACCGGCATCGATCCCTTCCTTGAAGACACCATGTCTGGCCTCAGTCGCAATGTGCTAAAGGGAGAGTACCTCGACCCAAACGAAGAAGGTCACATACTGATCGGCTACTACTCCCTCGAAGAGTTCGCCGAACAGTTTGGTGACATCTTTGACACCATCGCCAACGTCGAGCCCGGCGACACCGTTCGCCTGACGGCCGGGACGATCTCAAAGGAATTCATCGTGAAAGGTATCGTGCAATCAAAGGTAGACGAGGTCTCCCTCAACACGTACATCCCCGAACGCGAATTTCGTCGCCTCTTTGGTCGCCTCGACCGTAATGCCGACCAGATCGTCATTCGCATGAACCCAGGAGAGTCTGAAGACGAGCTCAAGGCCGCCTTTGTCGCCAACGGGATGGACAAGTACGCGAAGATCCAGACCTACGAGGAAGGCAAACCAAAATTCATCACCGATATCAAGAACACCATGAACTTGCTCGGCACCTTCATCGGCTCGATCGGTATCGTCGTCGCTTCCATCACCATTTTCATCATCATCTTCATCAACGCCATCTCCCGTCGTCAGCAGATCGGCATCCTCAAGGGCATCGGTATCGAACGACGAGCCATTGAAATTGCGTATGTGTTTCAGGCTTCCGCGTACGCGCTCATTGGTTCGGGTCTGGGCGCCCTGCTCACCTACGGCTTCCTCATTGGCTACTTTGAACGAAACCCCATCCCATTCCCCTTCAGCGACGGTATTTTGGTGGCTCCGCCAGAGGAGACCTTCCTTCGCTTTGTCACCCTCTTTGTCGTTACCCTCATCGCCGGCTTCCTCCCCGCGTGGCTCATTGTGCGGCAAAATACCCTTAGTTCGATCTTAGGAAGAAAGTAATATGTCAATCATCACAGCCAAAAATATTCAGCGATCATTCGGCGAAGGAGACCTCCTCACGCACGTTCTCAAGGGTATCGACCTGACAGTCGAGACCGGAGAATTCATCGCCATCATGGGAAAATCGGGAGCGGGCAAGTCGACACTGATGTACCAGCTTTCTGTACTGGACGAACCCACCGAGGGTGAAGTAATTGTTAATGGCGTCGATGTACTGAAGTTGAACGAACGTGAGCGCACCACCTTCCGGCTTAATACCCTGGGGTACATCTTTCAAAACTACGCACTGGTACCCGACCTCTCCGCGCTCGAAAATGTCATGCTCCCCCTCCTCATGCGCGGCCTCCCGTGGGAAGATGCCAAAGTGGTGGCGCGCAGCGTGATCGATAGCGTGGGGATGATCGGTAAATACGAAAACCTACCGGCCGAACTTTCGGGCGGTGAGCAGCAGCGCATCTCGATCGCACGCGCTGTTGCGGGTAAACCAAAGATCCTCTTTGCCGATGAACCAACTGCCAATCTCGACAGCATCTCTGGCCAACAGGTGATCGACCTGATGACCGAGCTCAATCGCAACTACGGACAAACCATCGTCATGGTGACGCACGAACGCGAATATGCCGATAACTGCAATCGCATCATTCACATGGAAGACGGGGTCGTCGTGCACGAGGAGCGGTTACGATAAAAAGTAAAAGGCGCTGACCTTACGGTCCGCGCCTTTTACTTTTCCCTACACCAATTTCGTCTTCTGCTCATCCGGCCGAACTTCAAGTCCACGGGTCGGGTCCCCGACTCGAGCATCTTCTTTATACATGTCAGCGTACGCGTCTTTCATCTCGACGCCGTACTGCTTCAAGAGCGCCTCGTACTCCTCTCGTTCTAGCGTCTCCACTTCTACCAATCGCTTTGATATCTCATCGAGCGCCGGGCGGTACTTGGTCAGTATCTCTCGTGCCTTTGCTTTTCCTTCCTCGATGAATCGAGTGACTTCTTCATCAATCAATTTTGCGATCTGAGCAGAGTATCCGCGGTCCTCAGAAAGTCCGCCGCCAATCAATCGGCCTCCGGTTGCCTCAAAGGCGACCGGGCCGATCTTCTCGCTCATACCGTACTTGGTCACCATGTCGCGCGCGAGACCAGCGACCACTTGTAGGTCATTGGAAGGCCCGGTCGAGAGGTCTCCAAAGACCATTTCTTCGGTCACGTAGCCACCGAGCGTCATCGCAATGTCATCGAGGAACTCTTTGCGAGTGTGCATGCGACGGTCCTGGTCAGGCAACTTGAGTGTATAGCCAGCCGCGCGACCACGGGAAATGATGGATATCTTCTGGACTGGGTCAGCGTACGGTAGTACAGAAGCGACGAGCGCGTGCCCCACCTCGTGGTACGCGGTCACCAGTTTCTCATGCTTCGAGAGCACGTGACTCTTGCGTTCTGGTCCAAGCATCACCTTCTCGATCGAACGAATGATATCAAACTGCCCCACTTTCTTGCGCTTCTCACGGGCGGCTAAGATGGCCGCTTCGTTCATCAATGAGTAGAGATCAGCACCAGAGAAACCAGGAGTTCGCTGCGCGATGATCTCAAGATTCACATCCTCCTGCAGCGGCTTCTTGCGCGCGTGCACCCTTAATATTTCTTCGCGGTCCTTGCGGTCAGGGAGGTCAATGGTCACGCGACGATCGAAGCGTCCCGGACGAAGGAGGGCTGGGTCGAGCACGTCGGGTCGGTTGGTAGCGGCCATGACGATCACTTTCGCGTTTGGTTCAAAGCCGTCCATTTCGACGAGGATCTGGTTGAGTGTCTGTTCACGCTCATCATTACCACCACCCATGCCCGTACCACGCACCCGTCCGACAGCGTCGATCTCATCAACAAAGATGATCGCGGGGGCGGCTTTCTTTGCCATTTGGAAAAGGTCTCGCACGCGCGAAGCGCCCACCCCGACAAACATCTCAACGAATTCAGAACCAGAGATAGAAAAGAATGGCACCCCGGCCTCGCCAGCGACCGCGCGCGCGAGCAGGGTCTTACCAGTTCCCGGCGCACCCATCATCATGACGCCCTTCGGGATCTCCGCACCGATGTCGAGGAATTTCTTTGGATTCTTGAGGAAGTCAACGATCTCTTCCAGTTCTTGCTTCGCTTCTTTTGCCCCGGCGACGTCCTTGAACGTGACCTTTTGTGCCGTGTCATTCGGGTCGATCATGCGCGCCTTAGAGGAACCAAAATTCAGTGCCTGCATCCCAGCGCCCTTTACCGAACGGGTGAAGAACCAAATGATCACACCAAGGAGAATAAGCGGGAACAAGAATGGTGCGAACTGTCCAAACCAGTACATGAAGCCAGTCTCGCGCTGCACGTCGATAGTGATCGCGGACAACTCTTCAGCGGTAACGCCGAGATTGGTGAGCGATTCAGTCACTGAAGCATCCACTTCACGTTTTGCTTCCCCGACTGTCCTGGTCTCATCCTTATAACTCACCTCTAGGGTGGCGCCACGAACAACGATAGTATCCACCTCGCCCGCTTTGACCTGCCCTACCACATCTGTGACGGTAAGCTGTTCTGGTTTGACCTGGTTCTCAGTGAGATATGAGAAGACCGCTGTCACGAAGATGAGCAGCAGCAGGGTCGAGAGCATGTTGTTCCAGAAATTGCCTGGCCCAACGGGCAAGCGCTTCCCGGTCTGACGCAGGTCGAGCATCGACTTCTTGTCAGCCGCGGGCTTTGGAATGGGCTTTGGCTCTGGTCGTTCTTCTTCTGGCTTCGACACTTGTTCCTCCCCTGTTGGGGCCGGGGTCGACGCGTCTTTTTCTTTATTTTGTTCAGTGTTTTCAGGATTGTTCATAGTAGGGCTATTATACAGAAATCGCCTTAATACGCCACAGTTTACGTGCTTGTGAAAGACACCCATCGTTGCTAGAGTAAAGCACACATGAGCACCTATATCCAAAACCGAAAAGCCCGTTTTGACTTCGATATTCTCGAAACCTTCGAGGCGGGTTTGGTGCTGCACGGTTTTGAGGTAAAGGCCATCCGTCAGAGCAAGGGGAAGCTGGAGGGGGCGTATGTAGTGGTCCGGGGCGGCGAGGCATATCTGGTTGGCGCCAGCGTAAGCCCCTACCAGGTCATCAATACGCCGAAAAGCTACGACCCAGAACGAGTACGCAAGCTCCTTCTCTCCCAAAAAGAGCTTGCGCACCTGGAGCGCCAGACCGAAACCGCTGGATTGACAGCTATCCCACTTCGATTGTATAATGCTGGCCGGAACATCAAGCTTGAGCTCGCGATCGCGCGCGGTAAAAAGAAGTTTGATAAGCGCGAAACGCTCAAGGAACGTGATACCAAGCGTGATATCGATCGTACGTTGAAAGGTCAATAATAATTATGTACACCGTTCCCGCAGTGCGTACGGGCGGAAATTTTGGCAGGCTTGCCAAAATTTCCGCCCGCTCCTACCGCGGGGATGCTAGGCATCGACGGTCAGTCGTGTCGGATGTGTGCAGTGCCGAAAACTGGTAATCAATTCGTTAAAAGGTTCCAACTTGTACGTGCAGACAAAGCACTACCAAGCCCTTACGCTCGCGCGTTTGGGTTCGCTCCCGCATTTGCGTAATCTTACGCTCGCCGGATCGATGCTCCGCTCATAAACGTCTCATACGTGAGTCGGGGTAGAATAGACACGAGACTGTGGAGACCTTTGCCGTTGTCATAGGTTTTCAAGATTGTAACAACTCGAGACCGTAGTGTTTGGTTAATCTTCTAGCTACGGCCTTTAAACAGAAGCAATTCTGACAAAGGCTAACTACGCACTGTAGACTCACCTTCGCACCCTGATTCGGACGGGAGTTCGATTCTCCCCATCTCCACTCGTAATAATATTAGCGCCATTTGGCGCTTTTATTATTTGAGTGGAGATGAAGAAAACAAACTGCTTTGCTTTCGTCGGGAATTGAACGGCGGAGCGTTGTCATGAGCGCGCTTCCTAGCGCGAGTGACCGCGAGCCGTGTCCCGCGGTCGTTATGAACGTAGTGAATTACGAACCGACAGGACAATTCCCGTCATCTCCACCAGACGTAGAAATATGTAGAAGGATATGGAAGTTTACTAAACTATTTACTTTTATAATATTTAATGCATAATAAAAGAAACGTTCTGGAGGATTAAAAATGTCTGTAACCCCACTGTTCGACGAAACCGGGAACCACTGCCTTCGCCCTGTTCAAGGGCCGGAAGAAGGTGTTCTACTTATGGAAAAGCTCGAGGAAGGTACCCTGAAGAGCTGTTACTTGGGTGACTTACTCGAGTTGATCGACAAGCTTGAAATACCACTCGAAACTGTCATCAACCTGATTGGTGACGCGCGAGTAATGCTTGGCGAAGACGTCTAATCACAACGGTTCCCAATAAGCCGTCCATCACTCATTAAAGAGTCGGTTGGGTGGCTTTTTTATTTACCACAAACCCACCACCGTTAGAAAATTTGCGGATTCCATTTCAATCAAAGAGGTTTTAACTTGGTACAAAGTCTTCCACACTTTAAAAAATACCGTTTCATTGAGCGGTATTTTTTTAATTAAATCTGAAAGATTCTACCACCCCATTAAATTCTCGAACGAGTTTTTCTTTATCAAAAGAATCAACATCAACTCCTCTTCCTTCTGGAACATCTATCTGCACCATAATCACTCTATTTTCACCAATCAAGACCCCACTAAATCTATACATCTCTATGTCCTTAGTTATTTTATTATAAACGATAGTTTTTACTCCAAGCGTTCTATGTCCGTTTATATTATCAATTTCATAGACCACGCTTTCTATGTTTGGATCAGTATTCTGTGCCAACATTTCTTCCCACACACTCTTATAATACGATTCAGTATCAGTCGCCTCCAATAGATGACTGAAGTCTGCAAATCGCATAACTAAATCAAAGTATTGGTTTTGACCAGATTTGCCGACAAGCAATACCTGTGAATCTTCCAGAGCTTTAACATCGAACGTTACATCGTAAAGTTCTTTTAGTGTTTGAGAGTCATACCCTGAGTCAGAATCAGCTACCACATCAAGGAAATTATGGTCTAACGCCAAATATCCATCAGGAACACTGAAACTATATCGTCCAACAATATTTTGGTAAGTTTTCGAAGTCGTGTCAGCTATGTTTTCTTCGGAAAGAGTTTCACTAATTACAACACGTTCGATCTCAACTATTTTCTCTGGGGCATACTGATACCCAATCCAACCACCTATGAAAGGTAGAATTACAAAAAGTACCATTGCTAAATATTTGGATAGTGGAGTTACAGTGTGTAAGCTACTTTTTTCTTGAACCTCTTGCTCAATAGTTTCTTGATTTATCTCAGGTTCCATATCATCAGTATATATTATGTTTAATACTACCTTTGTGTACTTAAACACACTGATTGTTAAGTAGTTTCAAGTACTTTTTGAATTGTTGACGAACTGTTGTAATACTCCCAAAAGTTTTTCAGGTACGTCCTTATAGACCTCAGAACTCGTGAGTTATTTTTGTGATTCTCCCCATCTTCAGCTGCAGAGCGTTGAAAGTGCGGTACACTAGTACTATGACAAAGAAAAAGATCCTCGTTGTTGAAGATTCGCCATACCTCGCGGAGTCGCTGTCAGACATGCTCGACATCAAGGGGCATGAGGCGATCATTGCTCCCACTGGACGTGATGGTGTGACCATGGCCATCGAGCAGCAGCCCGACCTCATTCTCCTCGACATCCGTCTTCCCGACATCGATGGATACGAAGTGTACCGACGCATCAGAGAAAATGACTGGGGCAAGAATGCCAACATCATGGTGCTGACCGCTTCAGAATCGACCGAGAACATCTCAAAGAATATCGACCTTCCCAAAGAAGACGTCCTCTTCAAACCAGAATGGAGCGTCACTGACCTGCTCGCTAAAATCGAGGAGAAACTCTCTTAATTCTTTCCTTTTTCTTCAGGCAATTCAAGCGGGAGAATAACTTCAAATGTCGTGCCGATGTTTTCGGTGGTCGTAAATGATATCTGTCCCTTCAGGACCGAAACCGCCTCGTGCACGATGTAGAGACCAAGTCCGGTTCCGTCAGGAACATTGCGTACCGCGTTTGCCGCCCGGAAGAGCTTCGAGAAGATCTGGTCTTGGTCTTCGGCCGGAATACCCATACCGTTGTCAGCCACGGTGATGATGATGCTGTCGTCCTTGCGACCGAAGCCAAGGTGGATGGTCCCCTTCTCTCTCGTGTACTTGGTGGCGTTGGAATACAGGTTGGTCACGATCATGCGCATGAGGTTCGGATCAGTGATGATCGTGTTAACTGATTCGTCATAGAAGGTTTTGACCGTCAGTCCTTTCTGCTGTACCCGGGGCGCTTGTTCAGACATGATGTCTTCAAACAGCTCAGACAGTGATACTGTCGTGTATTCGGCCTGGAAGGTACCTAGTTCAAAGCGCGATACTCGTAGGAAATCGTCTACCAGAAGCGCCATTCGTTTTATGCTCACGAGCAGGCGGTCGATGTATTTCTGTTGACGCTCGGTCAGTGAATCTGGGTTATCCATGAGGAGCAATTCCGCGCTCCACTTCATCCCCGCGATCGGCGTTCGCAATTGGTGAGAGGCCAGCGAGACGAATTCCGACTTGGCGTCCTCGGCGCGTTTTTGCTTGGTGATGTCAACCAGGGTCATCAGGCCGATCTTCTCTCCAGCCACATCAGCTGAGCCAAAGAGTGAGAGCAGAGCCCACGCCTCGCGGTGGTCAGGGCGCTTCAAACTCACCATCTCGTCGCTGACCGGTACGCCATTTTGAAACTTCTCGATCAAAAAATCGAGGTGCTCTAACTCATCGCACTGCAGTCGGGCGAACACATTGATACCTTTCACCTTGGTCTGGCTGACACCGAGCATACGCACGGCAGAAGTATTGGCCGATTTGATGTGCCCCTCAAGGTCGATTATCAGGTACGGTACCGGACTGTTCTTATACAGCTGAATGTACAGCTCCTCTGAGGTGACCGCTAGGTCCATCGCTACATTCTTTTTTATTTCTTCGGAGGTCTCTGTCGAGTGAGCGATGTCATACACATTCTTGGCAATGAACACACAGCAGAGAAACGCCGTAAGGAAGAGCAAGCCGCCCAGATCGATCTCTGAAAAATCATAGAAAACAGCCAAGAGCACCACGATGCCAAATGAGATGGTGAATACCAACAGCGAGTGGATCAGTGGTTTTTTACTTTGACCGGAAGAAGACATGTTGGGGGGTGTTCATTACTTATAGTAGCATCTGTAGTTCAGGTGTTTGGGTATTTATACTATGCCGAGAGCCATTCGTTCGGCGACCTGTGCCATTTCACCCATTTCGTCTGTGCGCATGACGACGACCTTGACCGGGCTATTACGCACGCTTATGACGCCATCCTTTCCGACCAATAGGTCATTCCTATCCTTACTCACCTGCACGCCAAGATGTGACAACCCTTGCAGGATGATACTGCGGAGCTCCGAACTCCGTATCGCGGCCGTAGCGGTGAGAACGATGACATCTAGGCCGCCGAGTGCAACCGTCTGCGCCGCGATCGCTTTCTGGATGTTGTACGCAAAGACATCGAGCGCGTGCCTGGCGGTCGCGTCGTTTTGCGCGCGCCGGTCAAGAAGTCGGCGAATATCTGACTCTTGGGCCATTCCGGTAAGGCCGCCATTGGTGTTGATGTACATTTCGGCATCGATCGGTCGCCAGTGCTTCACCCGGATGAGCTCAAGCAAGGCAGCCGCATCGATATCGCCAGCACGGCTTCCCATCGGCAGACCACTTGATGGGGAAAACCCCATCGTGGTCTCGACGCTTTTGCCGTTCTTTACCGCCGTGACGCTCGTCCCACTCCCGATGTGACAGACGATCAACTTTTCTGGGTCCTGCCCGATGAGCGCATGAATGCGGCGTACGATGGAGGCGACCGAAAGCCCATGGTAGCCAAACCGGTGAATGTCGAACTGATTTGCGTCTTCAGTGGCGATGCTGTACTCCCTAGCGATCGGCGGTAGCTCACTATGAAACGCGCTGTCTGAAGCAGCGATGATCTTGACCAGTTTGAAGTGGCGGCGAGCGCTTTCTACCTCGCGCATGATGATCGGAATATGGAGCGGGGCGGTGTTCTCACGACGCTTCAGTTCTGCAACGTACGAGTCATCAATGATAGCGTGGCGCTGAAAGAAGGTACCGGGGGCAACGACCCGGATCACCACCGCATCGAGCTTCTTGCCGCGCTCTTCGCGAAAGAGGTACGAGTCGACAGCGTCCACCACGCGCGCAAAAGCGTCGGAGAATTCGGTCTCTTTGATCGCTTCGCAGATCTGCTGCGTACCAGAGGTCTGTGAACACATCTCAAACCCGTTGTTCGTATTCTCAAACCGAATATCAAGTACTGGTTGCCCACTACGATAGAGCGCGTATTTTCGGGAAGAGGATCCTGGATTGACTACGAGCGTTGTTGCCATGTCCAGTTGGTGATCTCTGCTAAATCTTCACCATGTTCGATAACATACGCTCGGTGTGCTGCTAATTTTTCTTGGAAGTCACAAATGAGACGCTGAGCTTCGGTCTCGGTGATCACATTCTGCTCTGCCGCTTTCGCAAAGGCTTCCATTGCGAGGTGATACCGGTCGACTCGGTTACGTACCATCATGTCAAATGGCGTCGTGGTTGAGCCACTCTCCTCGTAGCCGTGCACCGTGAATCGTTGTGGATTGAGAGTGTAGTCGAACAGCACCTGTTTCATAGTCTGCGGATAGCCGTGGAAGTTGACCACAACTGGCTTGTCTTCGGTGAAGTAGTACTTGAAATCGTGACGAAGCACGCGGCACTGCGAATTTCCGATACCGAGTGCAGAGAGCGACGCAATGTTCACAAAGCGCATACGCATCGCTGGTACGTACTCACGGACGAGGCTGACGGCAGCGAGAGCCTCCAAGGTCGGGTAGTCTCCCGCGGCGGCAAAGACCATGTGCGGGTTCTCATCGCTCGCAAATTCCCAGATCGAAACGCCGTCTTCCATATCTCGTTCTGCCTGGGCAAGGGTACGCCAGATCGGGAGCGGTCGTTTCTCACACACCAGCACGTTGATCTCCTTGGTGGAAGTCATCATCCGTTTGAAAGCGGCGAGCGCGCTGTTGGCATCGGCCGGGAAATAAACATTGGTGAAACACCCCTGCCGCTGCAAGACACCATCGATGAAGCCCGGGTTCTGGTGCGAGAAGCCGTTGTGCTCCTGACGCCAGGCGCCCGAGGTGAGAATGTAGTTGAGCGAAGGAATGGTGCCGCGCCACTTTACATCGCGCGCGATCTTGAGGAACTTTGCGTACTGGTCGGCCATACTGGCCACGATCTGCATGAACGCTTCGTAAGAAACGAAAACGCCATGACGACCGGTGAGTACATACCCCTGCAAGAGGCCTTGCAGACTATGTTCGGAAAGCATCTCCATCACTCGTCCATCCCAAGCCATATCTTTGTCCCATTCCTTCTGAGGCCAGACGAAGGTGCGCTTCGTCGCTTCAAATACCGCGTGTAGCTTGTTGGAGTAGGTCTCGTCAGGAGACATGATGCGGAGGTTGCGGTTGTGCTCGTTGGCCCGGATAGTGTCACGGAGGTAGGCGCCGATCTTTTCCATACCGCTCTCCGTACCGCAGATCGGACTGTTTAGGTCACAGGTAGTTTCGCGATCATAATCTTCCACTGGAGGGAGGATAAGTGGTTTGTAGACGGGCTCGCCGCCGTGCGCGTGACGGTTATCACCCATGCGACGACCTTCTCGCGGAATCAGGCTTTGGATATCATCATCAAATTTCACGCCATCGAAAAGCTCGTGGAAGCGGTATGAGCGAAGCCAATCTTCAAGCTGCTTGCGCTGCCCTTCATCGGTCTTGGCGAGCTCAGCGATCACCTGGTGCGAGAGGCAGTTGTCTTCGATCTTGTGGTCACCAATGTAGTCGATACTGCCCCACCCCTTTGGCGTACGGAGAATGATCATTGGGAAGCGTGGATTTTCATGTAGGGTGCCCTCACGCGCGCAGTGCTGGGTGAAACGGATCGCCTCAATCGCGTCGTCGAGCACCTTCATCATGCGACCATGCACGTCTTCTTCTTTATACGCGTCGACAAAGTGTGGTTCGTAGCCGTACCCGTAAAATAGTGAGCGAAGTTCTTCGTCACTCATACGACCCATGAAGGTCGGACCAGAGATCTTGTAGCCGTTGAGGTGGAGGATCGGCAGTACTGCGCCGTTCTTGCTCGGGTCGATCAGCTTATTGAGGTGCCACGCGGTGGCGGTTGGTCCGGTCTCAGCTTCGCCGTCACCAACAAGACAGGCAACAACTAGGTCTGGGTTGTCGAGTATCGCACCGTAGGAAGTAGACAGTGAGTAGCCGAGCTCCCCACCTTCGAGAATGACTCCGGGTGCTTCCGGATTACTATGGCTCGGGTAGCCGTACGGCCAGCTGAACATGCGTGCCATATGGGAAATACCGGTAGAGTCGCGCGTGATCTCTTTGAAATATTTCGAGAGCGTTCCCTCTAGAAAGAGGTTGGCCTGCACTGCCGGGAAGCCATGACCTGGCCCGAGCACGAACATCATGTCGACATCATGGGCAATGATGGCTCGGTTGAGGTGGGCGTAGGTAAAATTGATACCGGGGCATGTCCCCCAGTGCCCCAGCAGTCGCGGCTTAATATGCTCTGACTGAAGAGGCTCGGTTAATAACGCATTATCTTTTAAATAGATCTGGGCCGCGGACAAATAATTTGCAGCGCGAACGAACTTTTCAAGAACATCACTCATTGCCAGTATTCTAGCAGGTTTTATTGTTTACGTTTTCCCCTACTGTGTAAAGATTTGTTTGGTATACTAGCGCTCATGTCAGAATCTAAAAAATATGTCGTGAAACGAAGCAGCGCGGGGCTCGGATTGTTTGCCGCCGCGCCGTTCCGCAAAGGTGATCTGGTGATCGAATACACCGGCGAAGTGATCAGCGACGATGAAGCGCAACGGCGCGGCGGCAAATACCTTTTCGAGCTCAACGACAACTGGACCATCGACGGCAAGGGTCGTCACAACGTCGCGCGGTACATCAACCACAGCTGCAAACCAAATTGCGAACCGGAACTCAATGACGACGAGACACGCGTTTTCATTCACGCAAAACGAAAGATCGCTCCTGGTGAGGAGCTGACCTATAACTACGGGACCGATTATTTCAAGCGTGTCATTAGGCCACTCGGCTGCCGCTGCACTAAGTGTAAGACTACTCCGTAGTCTCTTCTTGAGGCGCAGCCTCCGGCTGCGCCTCTTCTTCTGCTCCTTCTTCCACTTCCGCACCAGGCTCCACCGCCCCGGTACTCGACGCAGTCTCGTCGGTGGAACTAGCGGTTGTACTTGCCACGTCGGTCGGCACTGGCTCCGGTGCCCGTCCACCCGTCCCTCTTCCGATCAAACCACCGTCGGCTTTCCGGTCGGTCGTATCCTGCACTGGTACCTCAATGAGACTAGTCACCATGTCTCGTTCGTCTGCCTGATTGTTTCGAATACGTTCATTGCGTGCTTCGATGGTCTCGACCACATCAATTTGTCCCTCATCCATAAAACCAATTCCAGCCGAAGCAGAAACACCGATCAGCATAATGATGGCAAGGGTCGCCAGCTGTTTTTTCTTTTGTGAGACCCGCGCAGAGTCATCAGCGATAGTGGTCGGGGCTTTTCGACGGCTAGCGGCAGCGGCTTCTTCTTGGGCAGCAGCCTCTCTAGCCGCCTCTCTTCGGGCCGCCAGGGTACGTCCACTCGTCGTACGACGAGGCACACGCTCAACAGTTTCGCGCTTGCGTACGGTGCGCTTCCTTGGAGCCTCCTGCTCTTCCGATGAACTGTCCATGTTCCCGAAATTGTACCATCTGCTACAATGAACTCATAGTATGGAACTACTTCTTGTCAACAGTGCCATCGTCGCTTTGCTTGTTCTCATCTACGTGACCCTGATCTTTATCGTCGCTTTTATGCGCGAAGACAATAGCGTTATGGATATTGCCTATGGACCGGCGTTCCTCTTCGGCATCGGCGGCGCAACCCTGGTCACGGAAAGTTTCACCCTGCTCCCTCTCATCATCACAGGATGCATTGCGCTGTGGAGCGTGCGGCTCAGCGTAAGGATCTTTCGCAAGAATCACGGAAAGCCCGAGGACTTCCGCTACGCCAAGTGGCGGGCTGCCTGGACCGAACGCGGCCGCTGGTACTTTTTGCTACGTAGCTATTTGCAGATAAACATTCTGCAGGGCATCATCATTTGTTTGGTGGCGCTACCGGGTATTATCGCTCTCTCTTCACCTGATTCATTTCTTTCAGTCTCAGTTTGGCTTGGCGCCGCAGTCTTCGCGTTTGGCTTAAGCTACGAGACCATCGCCGACTGGCAGCTCGATAGATTCATCGCCCACAAGCGGGCCGGAACCGAAACAGCCAACCTCATGACCCAAGGACTTTTCGCGTACAGCCGCCGGCCGAACTACTTTGGCGAGACGCTTATCTGGTGGGGATTGGCCATCATAGTGCTGCCACTACCCTACGGCTGGCTCGCGCTCATCAGTCCACTTCTCATAACCTTCATTGTCACCAAGGTGACCGGCCCAATGCTCGAACAGGCCTTTTTGGAAAAGTATCCGGAAGAATACGGAGCGTACATGAAGGAAGTGAACTATCTCATACCAGGACCAGGACGAGTCCGGTAGTTAAAGGGGGCGCCCTCTTCGCGGGCGCCCCACCCCAAACCTACCACCCCCTATGTCAAACCTTCACCCCACGTACATTTTCATCTCCATCACCCTTCTCTTTCTCGGTGCGTGGTTCTTTTGGCCAAGTCCGGCCCCGCTCTTGCCGACGGCCGGTTCGACAGTGGTGATCTTTGGGGACAGTCTCGCGGCCGGAACCGGCGCTACCCCCGGTGGCGACATCGCAAGCCAACTGAGCGAGAGGCTTGGGACGCCAGTCATCAACCTCGGCGTCCCTGGCGACACCACCGCCGACGGCCTCGCGCGCGTCGATACTCTTTTAGCCACCGACCCACGCGTCGTCATCATTCTTCTCGGTGGCAATGACGCCATCAAGAAACTACCTGTAGAGCAAACCTTTGCCGATCTCGCTTCCCTCATTGAGCGTATCCAAGCTACCGGGGCCGCGGTCGTCCTCGTCGGTGAACCAGGCGCTCTCTACGGCAGTCGCTATGATGAAGAATACGAACGTCTTGCCGAAACTTACCGCACCTCCTATGTTTCCAATATCCTCTCCGGTCTCATCGGCCGCGCCGAATACATGAGCGATTACATCCACCCCAACGACGCCGGATACGAAAAGGCGGCCGAACGAATATTACCGGTAGTGAATGAAGCACTCGGCAACGAGTAAGAAATATCTCCGGGCTGAAACGGTGCAACTGTACGAACCGGTGTGTTGAATTAAAAAAGCGGGGCGCACGTTCCGTGCGCCCCGCTTTTTCCTCCCCTACCCTCGATAATTCTTCAGCGCCGCAATGCGCGCTTCGATCGGTGGATGACTCGAGAAGATAGCCATAAAGCGTGACGGCTTATCGGTGATCTTCATACTCGCAAAGGCTTTGCCTCGCGGGTCGACGAGCGCACGGACGTATGGGCGCTCGGCGTTGTCCTCTACGAGATGGTCGCCGGGCGGCCGCCCTTCGACGGACAAGGCACCGCGGTGCTCGTGGCGGTCGCGACGAAGCCCATCCCTCCGCCGTCGACCTTCTT
>CAZFSB010000004.1:0-46386 GCA_964521645.1 uncultured Candidatus Saccharibacteria bacterium
ACCATATTTACAAATAAATAAAAACGTGTCATAGTGCACGTCTATGGAATTCCCCATGCGGATCAACAAATACCTCGCCCACACTGGCGTCGCTTCGCGGCGCGAGGCAGATGAACTCGTGGCCAAGAAAAAGGTCAAAATAAACGGTAAAGTTGCTGAAATGGGCCAGCAGGTACAAGAGAACGACACGGTCGAAGTGGTCGGCAAGACAAAGCCAAAGACCTACCTCGCCTACTACAAAGGCCGCGGCATCATCACCCCCCCCCCGGCCGCGGGGGGTGTGTATACCCCCGGCCCCCTGGCGCGTGATTTTGGTAACACCCCCGGGGCGCCCGGCGCCCGGCTCGACAAAGACTCCGAGGGCCTCATCATTCTCTCGAGCGACGGCCGCATCACCGGCCCCCTCCTCGACCCAGAAGCTGACCACGAAAAGGAATACGACGTCACTGTCGACAAAGCTATCTCGGGAATGTTCCTACGCGCGATGGCAAACGGTGTCGATATCGAAGGCTACCGCACCAAGCCCGCCACCATCGAGCAGAATCCGCGCAACGACAAGCGTTTCAATCTCACCATCACTGAAGGCAAGAAGCACCAGATCCGCCGCATGTGCGCCGCGCTCGGCTACCAGGTACAGACACTTAAACGTGTCCGCGTCGCCAATATCGCACTCGGCAAACTCAAGCCCAACCAGTACCGCAAGATCGAAGGGTCTGAACTTTCCGCTTTTCTCAAGGAACTCAATATAAAGTAAAAAGCCACGCGAAGCGTGGCTTTTATCGACGAACCGTTAGGTTCTGTTACCTGACATGAAAGACCTTGATAGTGACCGGCAGCTCATGACCAATGAGCTCTTCCAGTCGAACTTCCGGCGGTGTCGGGAGACCAAGAAATCTGATCTTCCCTCCATCACCTTCAACCGTACCGCGCATCGAACCGCTCAGATTGTATTTCCTGGCGAGCTCCGGCGGAACATTGTTGAGTGCGACCTGATCGCCCGACTGCAAACAAACCGCAGTAAGTAGCGAACTGTGAGCATTCGGACGCAAGACAACTCCGCCTGCCGCATCACTCGTCACCCTCAACAACTCATTGACCATCGGACGACGAACCCTTGACCCCATACCTTCAGGCATTTTTTACCCCTTTTTAAAAAACAAAAACCGCACTTGCGGGCCGTTCATGACTATAGCTAGAAATAAATTTTTAGTCAATCAAGCAACTGTGCTCAATGACTCACGTTCAACCGGATCTTCATCGTCCTCGTCAACGATCTCCTGCTGAATGATCTCTTCGATGATATCTTCAAGCGAAATCACGCCAACAAAGCGTTTGTTTTGATTACGAACAATCGCGAGATGATGCTTCGATTTCAGCATTCGCCCCAGAACCACATCAAGCATCTCACCGGTGCGCACCGTGAGATATTTTTTATCAAACGCATCCTCGGTCTCTTTGATCGAAATATTCTCATCTTCAACCAAAAGATCTTTTACGTACATGATACCGACAATATTCGACGGGTCGCCGCTATATATTGGCAATCGAGAAAAGCCATGTTCATACACCTGCTCATAGAACTCCTCATTCAGACGCTGATTCTCATCAAACGATACCACCCGCTCGACCGGAGTCATCACCTCGCGAACGGTCAGGTGAGAAAATTGGAGTGCGCCATGCACGATACGCTCCTCATCTTCATCGATCGTACTGTGTTCCGAATCCTCGTGCTCAGAAATGATGTCCATGAGCTCCTTTTTGGAATAGATGGTCGGAATCTCCGAGCCAAGGTAGTAGTCGAGTGTCTTCGCAATCGGGTACGCGATGGGAAACGCAATAATGATAGCAACGCGCGTGAACCATATCGTTCTAGCACCAAACCACAGTGCGTAGCGAGAAATGACCGCCTGCGGCACTATCTCGCCAAAGACAACGATAAGCCCGGTGGCGATGAGCCCTGCCACCAAGCCAGAAGCAATGCTACCGAGGAAGATCGACAGCGTGGTGTTAACGGTAACGTTACCCAAAAGCAGGGTGGCGAGCAAAAGATTACCTTTCTCGCGAACCGGGTAGATGGTGGCCGCGTCTTTATCTCCATGTTTAGCGCGGCGACGCAGTGATTGCGTATCAAGTGATAGAAGTCCTAGTGTTAAGCCTGAGAAAAGCCCTGATAAAACCACGAGGACCGTGGATATTAAATATTCCATTTAAGTCGTTATGTAGATAGCTTACACAGCTGCCCACGATAGCGCAAGCTCGTCAGTCACAGCTGTTAATCATCATCTTTCGAGACTGCGCGCGGCGCCGTTGGCGGCGTCCATCATTTCGTTGTAGGAAGGGGTCTCGCCACGGGCTGGGAGTGCTTGCTCAAAAAGCGAGAATTTGATCGGGAATTCGAGTGCGTCATCGTGCTGCGGGAGACCAGAAGGGTTATCTTTCTTTAGTATCAGAGAGCCGCGTTGCATGAATTCGGGGTCACCGGCTTGGTAGGGATTGGTAAAGGTGATAGTAGAAACAAACGGAACAAAATCTTCGGTCATCCACTCGCCCTGCGCGGTGGCGTAACCTTCGGCGATGATGAGCCCGTCCCAGTTGGTCAAAATGACCGGGAAGCTGCCTTCAAAGTACCAGGTACCACGCGCCTCGCCAGTAATAGTGAGCGGGCTACTGATGTGGTCATTTGGCTTTGGTGAACGCACCGTGATGAGGTCGGCTTTCTCGGTGATATGGGCAACAATGACCGGGTCGAGCGTTTCGTCGAGCGCCTGTGGGTCGGCGCTTGGGGGCGTCACCACTGGGCCCGTCGACACAAACCACCAACCGATGAGGGCGACGGTGACAAGAAGTGAAATGAGACCAAAGAATTGCATAATGAAGAAAATATTAACGCATCAATCGGTGAGCACTACAGTGTTAGCTGGTAATGAGCGCTGTATCACTTCCAGGTCTTGGGCGGCGTACTGTGTCCCTCGGAGATCGAGCACCTCAAGGTTTTTTAAGTTCCCCAATTCGTACGGCAGACCGGTGAAAGGGTTGTTTGAGAGGTCGAGTTTCTCCAGTTTGGTAAGTTGACCTACCTCGGCTGGTAAGCCGGTGAAATTGTTGTCACTGATATCGAGCTCGCGGAGTTCGGTAAGCTGACGGACCTCCGCTTTGAGCGACCCATCCAGGCCGCGACCGGAAAGGTCAAGCACCTGCGTATTTTTTGCAACACTGATGTCTTTGTACACCTCAATCGAACCACCGAAAATGGGGAACGTTGGTTTTTGCTCCTGTTCAGATTCAGACCCTACTTCGACCTCCGCTACTTCTGTCTCCACGGGCAGCACTGACTCTTCGCCAGGAACAGTTTCTTCCGATGTAGAGCTCGTCCACCAAGCACCGATCACGACGCCGGAGAGTAGCAAAATAATTCCTAGTATATACATATTCATATTGCATATTGTACACCTGTTTTGAAAAAAGCGGCGGGCCTTCGGCCCGCCGCTTTTAATTACTTAGCTCGCTTTCGGTCGCCTTCTTTCAAAAATTGCTTGCGCAAACGAATTGAAACTGGACAAACCTCGAGATATTCGTCTTCCGCCATGATCTCGAGACCAATTTCGATAGAGAGCGGACGGTGTGGGGTGAGGGTCACGGCGTCATCTGAACCGCTGGCACGCATGTTGGTAAGCTGCTTACCCTTGGTCGGGTTCACAGTCATTTCCTCACCTTTACTGGTGTTACCAAGCACCATTCCTTCATAGACTTCAACACCCGGACCAATGTATAGCTCGCCGCGGTCTTGGAGACCCCAAAGCGCAAAGGCCAATGCCTTGCCGGTCGCCATCGAGATCATCGAGCCGACCTGACGCTTCTTGATCTCGCCGTAGTACGGGCGGAATTCAATGAAACGTGAAGCGAGAATACCTTCGCCACGGGTGTCGACCACGAACTGGTTCTTGTAGCCAAGAAGTCCACGAGTTGGACCTTCAAAAATAAGACGCACCTGGTTTTCGTGCATGATCATGTTTTGCATGATGAAACCACGGTTGCCGAGACGCTCGATGACCGTACCCTGGAATTCGCTTGGCACATCGACGGTCACCTCTTCAAACGGCTCCATCTTCTCACCATCCACTTCCTTGATAATAACTTTTGGCTGTGAGACAGACAGTTCGTAGCCTTCACGACGCATGTTTTCGAGGAGAATTGCGATGTGCATCTCGCCGCGACCTTTCACGTTGTAGGCATCGCCACCGGCTGATTCTACCTGGAGACCTACGTTGATCTCCATTTCCTTCATGAGACGATCACCGATTTGACGACTAGTCACGTACTGTCCTTCTCGGCCGGCAAATGGTGAGGAGTTTACGAGGAATTGGAGTGCCACGGTTGGTTCATCCACATTGATGGCTGGAAGTGGTTCTGCTGCTTCACTGTCGGTAATAGTGTCACCAATACTGATCTCAGTAAGACCAGCAATAAGCACAATGTCACCAGCAAACGCCTCCTGCTGCTCTACCTGGCGCACACCTTCGTATCCTGAAAGCTTAACTACCTTTCCTTTCTTTGTTTCAGCGTCTTTATGCTTGATGAAAACATTTTGACTCTTCGCGATCTTTCCATCGTAGATACGGGCTACTGCCAAACGACCGAGAAAATTGTCGTAGCCGAGGTTAAACACCTGCGCGCGGAGCGCCTCGCCTTCTACGTACTCCTTCGCCGCTGGCACATGCTCGAGCACGAGGTCGAGAACTGGCGAGAGGTCCTTCATTTCATCCTCCATCTTGCGCTTGGCGACCTTGTCGCGACCAATAGCGTACACGACCGGGAAGTTGGACTGTTCATCGGTAGCGCCGAGCTCCCAGAAAAGTTCCAGTACCTGCTCTTCACAGCGGTGTGGGTCGGCCGCTGGCTTGTCTATCTTGTTGATGACGACGATGGGCCGATGCCCCAGTTCGAGGGACTTCTTCAGCACAAAGCGGGTCTGGGGCATCGGCCCTTCCTGCGCATCCACCACCAAGAGGACACAGTCGATACTGCGCAGCACGCGCTCTACCTCTGAGCCGAAGTCGGCGTGACCAGGGGTGTCCACGATATTGATCTTAGTACCTTTGTAGTTCACTGAGGTGTTCTTGGCATAAATAGTGATTCCACGCTCTTGTTCAAGCGCGTTACTATCCATCGACTGCCCTTCCTCGCGCGAGCCAGTGAATTCCATAAGACCATCGGTGAGCGTGGTCTTACCATGGTCTACGTGCGCGATAATGGCGATATTGCGGATCTCTTGTGACATATAAAAAGTGAATGATTAAACGTTGCGTGGTCCCTGCTAAAAGATGAGAAAGGCGGCGGCCCCGGAGGGGCCGCCACCACGAACAGAGCTAGAATACTGACTTTTTTACCTTTTGTCTAGAGCTCACCAAGGAAAGCAAGATTTGCAAAATATGCAAACACCAGACCCGCACCGATAATGACAAGTGCTTTAAGGAACATTGGTGATGGTCTTACGGTACTTCCAGGTGCGCTGAATGGCGAATAGCAGCAGCATGATGCCAAGTGGGTAGTAGACATATGACGAGCGAAGCAGACTGAGGAACGACAGTCCAAAGGTCTTTTGGGTCGTGTAGATCTGACCGAGAGTCTTGAAGTACCCTGCTCCTTCATCGTTCTCGCCGATGATAAGCCGGTAGGCACCCTTGTTCTCCGGAGTACTTACCTCGATCCGATAGGTTCCCGGCCCAACCTCACTAGAAAAGGTGTCAGTATCCCAAAAGGTCATCCCGTACACGCGGTCTTTTCGCTTTTCCCACTCTGTCGCGCTCGGAAACGAGCGACCCACCTCGGTGACTCCTCCACCCTGTTCGTCAGTTCGCACTACCATGAGTCCGAAATTAAGCGGCGCAACACTACTTCGATACCGTTGCGATAGTCGCGCCGACAGCGTCGTGGTGGCCTCTACGACGACCTCATACATCACCGGATAACCTTCGAGCACGCTCACGTACGCTTGTTTCTCTTCTATCACAGCTTCAAGAGGAATGATCTGGTATGGTTCTGTCACCTCGGTGACGTACAGTTCGTACGCCGCCGCCGTCGACACCCCTCCAAACGCAATAAACAAAAGCCCGAGAATTGATTTCATGTACACATCATAGCAAACGCACGCGCCGGCGTCAGCCGGCGCGTGCGTATTACGATAACTAGCACCTTATCGAGCCTTGTGATGGTGATACTCGATCCCCGCCTCATCGAAGATGGCCTGGATGGTCGCTCGGTCATTGGACTGACGCGCCACGCGCAGTGCCTCGCGTTGTGCCTCGGTGAATGGCGTCAGCCGAGGAGTATGAGATGTGACCGGCTGGTGAGCAGCGTAACCGCTCATCATTCCCAAACCGACCCCGCCCCTTTTGCCCCGCATTTCGTGAGCTTCACAAAATTGCGCAAAGTCAGCTTCCGAGGTGATGATATCTGCGAGCGGTAACCCGACTACAGCTACCTTAAATGCTTCGTAGTCTTTATTTAGTATTGCTCGGTGAATTGCTTCTCTGGCCTCGCTGGCTACGCGATGGATGGCCCGCAAGTGTTCATCGGTGATCCCAGCGGCCATGAGGCGGTCACGAGCGGCGCCATGATCGCCAGCAGCTCGCAGTTCTTGTGCTTCCTCGATAGCATCTTTCTGTACCTTGGTGAGTCCGGCGCGATTCATGATCTGTGGCCCGCTATAGGCATGAACACCCGTGGCGGTCACTGCAAAGGCAGCGATGGCAATGAGTAGTGATTTTGATTGCATAAATATGTTTTCAAATTAACGATGAATCCAGTGAACAAGGTCGCGACCCTTGCCTGTTATTACGAAAGGAAGGGCAGATACGTTTCAAAGCGCCCGCATTTCGAAACGAAATGCGGGCGCTTTGAAGGGGTACGCAAGAAACTTCTAAATATTTCCCCCTCGTTCAAGCTGGTCCCAGGTAGCCGCCAGTGACAGCCACAGCTCACTTTCTGCCTCCACTGCCGTACCGCATGAATTGAGCTGGTACTCCTTTCCATTGAGAGTTATTTCATATCTCACATCGATACCGTCAGTGTATGAATTGCACACACCCGGTTGAATGACCGCTGCTTGCCGTTGCAGACCGGCATCAGTAAGGGCCATCTGAAGGCGCAACTGAAGCGAGCGCGGTAACGTTCCCTTCTTGATAACCTGCTCTGCTCCAGCCGCGGGCGTGTAGAGGTAGCGGTAAGTACCATCATGCTGAACCTGAAATGATGGACACGTATCACGACAACCACCGTACACATCGGCCACGATAACAAAAGTTGAAACCTTCTCTTCGGTCGGCGTCTCAAGCTTGCTCACAAAACCAGCATAATTGGTCAAATATAAGTACCCCCCGATCATAAAACCGACCAGGAAGGTGATCATGATGCTCAGTCTGTCTTTGCGTGTCACAGTATTGAATTTAAAAACCTTACTGAGACAAAGCAACAAGTTGCCTTGTCCCATCTCTACTGATCTCTTCCCACAACAGTGCGTCACGAACGGTCGCATTCATTCTCTCAAAAAGATTCATATAATGGGGACAGAGAAATTATGGCTCAATGATAGCATAAAAGAATGGCTGCGTGTCTCCCTGCTCATATAAACGGACATATTCAGGTGTATACTCACAGTACATGCATCTCCATAAACAGTTTCTGCAGCTGGGCGCCACCAATATCCTGCTTCTGGCGATCACCGCCTATGCTTTCTACGACCACCGCTTCGACATGGCCTTTGCCGGTACCCTCATGCTCCTCGTGTCATTGGCCCCTTTTTATCTAAAAGCAGCGCACAACGTGTACATACCAGCCGTCTTCATGTATGCAGCGGTTGCCTTCATTTTTTCATCCGTTTTCCTTGGTCAGTTTGGCGGCCTCTACGATCGTTGGCACTGGTATGATGCCTTTTTACACTTCATTTCCGCGCTCGCCTTTGGACTCGCCGGGTTTCTTCTTCTCTTTGTGTATTATGTCCACAACAAGCTCAAGCTTCCGAAAGGGATCATTCTCTTTTTTACCTTCTTCTTTTGTCTTGGTATTGGCGCCCTGTGGGAAGTAATCGAATATGGTATCGACCACGTCCTTGGTACCAATATGCAGGTAAGTAGTCTTGATGACACGATGATCGACCTTATCCTCAACGGCTTGGGTGCAGGCGTAGCCATCATTTTATGTTCTCTCTACATGAGCCGAATGAATATTCCAATCGTTGATACAGCGATGCAGACGATGACCGAAGAGATCATCGAGGAAAATGAGCAAGTAGCAAAAACGACCACCAATGACCCCGATGCCTCAACCAACCCGGGCTAGAGTTAATAGGAATGTCACACGGAAACCACAATATGTGTCTAAAGGCGCTATTTTTACTTGCGGACCGTCTCGGATAGGAACCCCAGACGGTCAAGCAGGGCTTGGCAGATTAGCATATTTAACCAAGTCACTACTGAAGCGTTTCGTGTGTAAGATCACTTTCTAAACCTGTAAAAAAAATAAGTGACCAAGGCCGGCAGAAATATTGGTAGAATAAATAACGTCCACAAGTCTGACTTTATGAAATTCGGAAAATTATCTTCGTACATAGAATGTAAACAAAATAGGTAATTCAGTGTACAGGCTTTTTCTTCCCCGGAAGTGTATTCAATAGGTATAAAGGGTACAAGATTAAAGATCAGGAACGAAACAATAAATACTAAGGTCAAACACGCAATCTTTTTCATAAAAAATAAGTATAACTAAAAACTAGCACGAGACAAGCGTCTCGTGCTAGCTCTAAGATGCGGGGGGGGATTCGGTCACGAATAATTTTCTTACAGAAAATTTCTCGACCCACCTTGGTCAATCATATTCAGAGGGGGATTCGAAACTTACAGTTTCAGTATCTCAATTGGCCAGTTTGTTTCGCTCCACTCACAAACTGGCTCAATCGGGCTTCGAATCCCCACAGAAGTGACATTTAGTCACTTCTTCTCTCTCCTTGTTCGCTTCGTTCACTGCGGAGAGAGGGGGATTCGAACCCCCGATACGCTTGCGCGTATACTACCTTTCCAAGGTAGCGCGTTCAACCGCTCTGCCATCTCTCCAGGTTGTGATGTTATATCATATCCTCTCGACCAACAACATCCTCTATGAGCAGCAAGCTGCGCCAGAGCGGGCGGATCAGCGAGCTAGCGTATCGCCTAATGTCATCTGGCTTGGCGGAGGTCGTACTCGTGCCGAATTTGACCGTCGTCTCAGGCAACAGCATGTACAGCATGTTTTGTTTGAACGCAATTCGTATGTTCAGCTTATGCTCCAGCCACCACTCGTGAAGATCGTGCATGAAATCAGGGGTGAGTATCTCGCGCGCTGCCGAACCGCTACTAGAAGCGACGTGCAGGTCCTTTTCAAAATCATTCCACTCGAGTTGCGTTTCTGTCACCGCGGCTCGACCGAGAATATCGGTCCAGAAATTACGATGAGCAAAGCCTTGACGGTCATTCTCAGTTGAGATGTAGGTCTCGGCGTTGTGGGTAAACGGTAGCTTGGCCACAATGAGAACCCCACGAAACAGTTCGATAGTTTGCGTTTGTCCTTTTTGCTGCGGCTGGTCTTTGGTGATCAGGAGTTCTCGCATGGATAACTCACTATCGCCGTAGATGGTGAACATATCATCGGAGACCACCTTCGTACCAAACTCGGTCATGAGGGCTGAATCCTTTAGAAGCTGCAGTGTCTCTTCCCGGTGATGAATGTCAGAAGTGTAGACCGTGGTCAGGTTGAGCGTGTTGGTAATAAGTGGTGCCAGGGCCATGTTCACTTCCTTAGCCAGCAACTTTGTGTCGGTCAACCAACGGCGCGCGAAAATGAGTACCGCCAGTAGCCACAAGATCGCGCAGATAATGAAAACATTCCAGATGAAGGTTCCGTAGCCGTCTCTAATAAAGAAAAGGAATATCAGCACCGCAGCGGAAAAGGCCGCGGCAACAAGTGCGTATCGACGATTGCCGATGACGGCCTGCCGGCGCACATGTGTTGAGGAGAGGAAGTTGGCATAGCTACCACGCAGCACCGCATCGAATTGCTGTTCGAGCGCGGTGGTATCTGGCAACTGAAACCTGGTCTTTCTCATGATCAAACACTAAGGTCTCGCAACCGCTTAATGCGGTCGGCGGCTGGGGGATGAGTTTGGAAAAGCGAACTGATCCTTTCACCGATCCCTCGCTTGCCGTCTTGATACGGATCAGAAATGAAGAGGTGGGCAGTGGCATGTGACGCTTTCCGCATCGGCTGCGCGTGAGTGCTGATCTTTTCAAGCGCTGAAGCCAGCCCCTCCGGGTAGCGGGTCAACAGCGCGCCCGTGGCGTCAGCCAGATACTCCCGCTTACGAGAAATGGCCAGCTGAATGAGCTTGGCGGCAAGCGGGGCCAAGATGATACCGACAATACCTAGTATCAAAAAAAGCGGGTGACGGTCGCGGTTGCCGCCTCCGTACATGAGTGAACGGCTGAAGAAGTCAGCAATGATCGCCACAAAGCCAGCTAGCACAACCGCGACCGTCATGACCAACATATCGCGGTTACCCACATGCGCGAGCTCGTGGGCCATCACCCCTTCAAGCTCGGTGCGGTCGAGGACCTGCAGAAGACCAGTCGTCGCAGCCACCACAGCATGTTCTGGGTCGCGACCGGTCGCGAAGGCATTGGGCGAAGGGTCGTCGACAAGGTACACCCTCGGCATCGGTAGTCCGGCGGTGATCGAAAGATTTTCAACGATATTATATAGCTCGGGAGCTTGTTCCTTAGTGACCGGGTGGGCGTTCGTCATACGCAACACGATCTTGTCGGAGAACCAGTAGCTGCCAATACTGGTAAACAGCGCAAAGGCCGCACCAATATACAGGATGAGTGAATTATCCATGTACCAGGACACTCCGTAGCTGATCGCGATGACCATCACCAAGAACACTCCCATGAGCAGGAAGGTCTTGGTGACATTGCTGGATTGTTGAGTATAGAGAGTAGCCACAATAACAGTCGTTAGGTCGGTAATTTATTCTTCCTACATTCACACCTACAGCGGAATCCCCTGCACGCTTTCATTGGAACGGTAGTCGACATCGGCTGACCACAGTAGGAAGTAGCCGTGCTTGTAGCCGCCCTTCTTGATGAGATTGTCTCGGCGCACCTCGATAAGCTCTTCTTTGCTGATCTCGAGCTGTTTGATGAGCGTCTCAAGCACTACCATGAGGTCACTGTACTCTTCCATGAACTCCTCCTTGGTGCGACACATCGCGAGCGATGCCGCCTCTTCCTTGATCTTCTTGAAAAGCTCCTGCTGCAGCTCCTGCACGTCAGTGATCTTGCGATACTCACACTGCTGATGCTTGGCTTCGATCTTGGCTGGTATGTTGTCACGCACCAGCTTGCTGTAGTAAATACGATTGATTTCGGACATGAGACTATAATACTATGCTTTCTGCGACACAACTACCACGAACCCCCACCTCCGCCTCCCCCACCTCCGCCGGAGCGGCCGCCGCCACGTGAACCAGACGATGAACTACTAGCACCAGACGAGCTTGTAAATGATGAGGAAAAAGCACTAATATCCTTTGCGAAAGAAGTCGCATTAAAAGATGTGACAGATTGGTTTGATCTATACCACTCTGGTGTTTCTATGTGAATATCTTTAAACACTACTGACCATTCCTTTTCTACCCCAAACGCTATCGCGTACGGCAGATATTCCATGAATTGTTCAGGATTGAGAGCGGGTGCATTATGGAATTTGTACCGTTCTTGCTCTGTTGTCCTGAGGAAGTCTTTGAACCCCTTAAGGTGATTGTATGCCTCATAACCACGAAGAGTGCGACGTTCAACACCAAAACGAAATATCACCTGAAATAATAAAACAATGGATATTATCAGCAAAAACGCCACCTCTTCATTGATGATGTCATGACCAAAAAATACAAAAGATGCTATCAGAATGGCAAAAATAACTGAGGGTAAAGAAGCCTGGAGAGCCCTATTCATCAACTGTTCCAAAAAACCAAGCTGAACCAGATCCTGTTCAGCTGCCTTTTTCATCTTCTTCATCAAGGCATGGTTTGTACGTTTTCGCGACTGACTCTTAGCAATATCAGAGAGTCGCGTGGTTGCTCCAACAGTGAGATCATACTGAAACAGCATATTTAGTACCTGCATCTGCAACTGCGTCTCTGCTTCACTTGCTGGTCGAAGTAATGTGATCTCGTGATCAGTTGTGTCAAACCATAGCACCTTATTGGTCGTCTGTGTGATCTTGATGAATCCTTGCTGCGCCAAGTAGATGATACCAGCGGTAAGGTCGCGAGGGTCGAGCTTATTGTCAAAAAGCACCCCAGTGAACATTGGTTTGAAATTTTCGTACGGCTCGTATTGCGGAATGATCGTCTGGTTTGGCTTATACTTTCTCCGCCAAGAAAATATGAAGCCGCTGAGTATGACAAGAAATGCTAATATTCCATAGATTAAAAACAACACACTCTCACTGATCACCGGAAGTTCTGACGAGTGAGAGAAGACATCAGCGATACTTTTATCAGAGGCGACGGGCGTTTGGGTTTCCTGGGAAACTACATTTGCACGTTCTAAGATCATTGGCGGCTGAGGCAAGCTTAGTGACTGAGCGATCGTCATCTGCGAACCAGGATCGATATCATTTGTGACAAACTGAGCCTTACCTTCAGCATAACTAGCCTGGCAAGTGGTGGTTGCACCAATCATTCCTTGATAGCAGTACTGTTCTGACTCAAGTTTTGCAGACCCGTCAGTGAATACATTTATTGCGGCGTGGTCTATTTGTACTGGCCATTCATCACCAGTTGCATTCCAGTATAATTCGGTCAGACCATCATCATAAACCAACAACGCACCATTCATACGATACGTGATGGTATAGGTATGTTGACCAGTGATCTTCTTGTTTGCATCGCCGATACGCACCGAAAGCCCATCGTATCTCTGAATAACGTATGGCTCGATTGCTCCCTCTCGCATGACCGACATCAATCGAAGATCGACGTAGCGTTGTGTATCCGTCGTAGAAGCGATTTGAGGAAGAAAACTCTTGATATTTCGATAGATCCCATGACGGGAACTATCTTCAAAATCATAAACGATCTTTTCAGTCACCAATATAGACCCATCATCATTTATTTGGTAGTCAGCCACAAAAGAACGGATGATCTCGGCACTAGCAATAGAAATGAACGCCGCCCAAAGGGCGGCGCTCAAAAATAGTACAGTAGCGGTATTTCGAACAATTTGTCCCGCCGACTGAAACATGGCTGCAGAACTAGAAGCTAACCTTCACCGGTTCACGCTGTTCGCTATCCTCTGCAAGTTCGAAGAACTCTTCAGCTTTGAAACTAAAGGCCTTTCCGACCATATTTGATGGGAATGACTGGAGCGCGATGTTGAGGTCGCGCACGTTGCCGTTGTAGAAACGACGAGCCGCCTGGATCTTGTTCTCTGTGTCTGAGAGTTCGCGCTGCAATTCAAGGAAATTAGTATTGGCCTTGAGGTCTGGGTAATTCTCCGCGATAGCAAGGAGGCGTCCGAGAGCGCCAGTAAGGGCTGACTCAGCGCCGGCCATGGCAGCGATCTGCTCTGGGGTGATGTTGCTTGGGTCGACGTGTGTCTGCGTCGCTTGCGCACGAGCCTGCGTCACTTGGTCGAGCGTCTCACGCTCGTGTGATGCGTAACCCTTGACCGTTTCAATAAGATTTGGAATGAGGTCGTAGCGGCGCTTCAGCTGCACATCAATGTCCGCCCAAGCCTCTTTCGCTCGCTGCGTTAGTTTTACAAAATTGTTGTATGCGTAGACCACATAAAATGCGACCACTGCAATGATTCCGATTGAGATCCACATAAAATTCAAAACAATCTAAATTATAAATTGGTGTCATTAATAGTACCACACAAAAAACCACCTGTGCGCTTTTTTGTGTCGTTTATACTACTCACTGTTACTAGACCAAAATCGGTAGTGCAAAAGCAAGTACAAACAAAAACAATACTACTGAGGCCGCTACCTTGCCAACCTTGTCTGCCGTCCTTGAGTTAAGCAAATGAAAAGCATTCCATAATATTAAAATTGGTAATGAAATCATTATCACAAGTCCAATCTCAGTATCTGTCAACCAAGAAAAAAGGTCTTCAAGGAAAAGATATTTAGAGATGTCTTGTAGAAAATCAACTAAATAATTACATGATATCCCGAGAGCACAACCAATGTACCAGACAACATAGGCACCAAATATGCTTAAAATAAATATTAGAAACCACTTAGCAAGTTTGTCTGAAATTGTCATTGTTAGTAATAATACAAAACAACACACAGACATCAACTGTGTGTTGTTCGTTTAAGGAAAAATCTAATACATTCCTCCACCCATTCCACCCATACCCCCCATATCTGGCATAGCAGGTTTATCTGGTTCCGGAGCATCAGCAATGGCCGCTTCTGAGGTAAGTAAGATAGCCGCAGCTGACACGGCATGCTGCACACCCGCACGCTCGACCTTAACCGGGTCAATGATACCCGCCTTGATCATGTCATCTACCATTTCGGCTTTAGCTGCATCATACCCAGCGTTACCGCCAGCTTCTTTTACCTTCTGCACGATCACCGCGCCATCGTGTTTGCCGGTATTGTCGGCAATTTGCTTCAGCGGCACTTCAAGCGCCTTGAGCACGATGTTGTAGCCGATCAGTTCTTCGCGAGAGAGGTCCTTCTTATCGAGGATCTCCTTTTCAACGATCGCGGCCGCGCGCGCCAGTGATGTACCACCGCCAGGAACGATCCCTTCTTCGATAGCAGCTTTGGTCGCGTTGACCGCGTCCTCGATCTTGAGTTTGAGATACTTCATCTCGGTCTCAGTCGCCGCTCCAACCCGAATGACAGCAACGCCACCAGCTAGCTTTGCGATACGCTCTTCAAGCTTTTCCTTGTCGAACTTTGATGTTGACTGTTCGAGCTGTGCCTTCAGAGCATTCACTCGATCAGTGATCGTGGTCTTCTCACCCGCACCGCCGACGATAGTTGTACTGTCTTTGGTAGCAATGACGCGATCTGCCTTACCAAGCTGCGCGAGCTCAGCATTTTCGAGCTTCAGGCCGATGTCCTCTGAGATGAGCTGTCCACCGGTAGTAATAGCGATATCCGCCAAGATCTCCTTCTTTCGATCACCATAACCCGGCGCTTTTACTGCCAAAACTGAGAAGCCACCCTTCAGCTTATTGACCACGAGGGTCGCGAGCGCCTCACCATCTACATCATCAGCAATGATGACCAGTTCTTTCTTCCCGGTCTGCGCGATCTTTTCGAGTAGCGGAAGGATCTCCTGAATTCCTGAGATCTTCTTGTCAGTAATGAGGATCTGGGCATTCTTGTACTCCGCTTCCATGCGCTCGGCATTGGTCACCATATACGGTGAGACGTAGCCCTTATCAAACTGCATTCCTTCAGTGAACTCTGTCTCGATACCAAAAGACTGCGATTCCTCAACAGTTACCACGCCATCCTTGCCGACCTTGTCGATTGTTTCAGCGATCTTTTCACCAAGTTGCGCGTCTTCAGCAGAAATGGTCGCCACCTGCTTGATCTCCTCAATCGAAGAGATCTTGGTGGCCATTTTCTTGAGCGTCTCGACCACGTCTTGCGCGGCATGCTCCATACCCGCTCGTACCGCCATCGCGTTGATTCCCATCGTGGTCTGCTTGAGACCCTCATTGACGAGCGCTTGCGTAAGAACCGTTGCGGTCGTGGTACCGTCGCCAGCTAGTTCGTTGGTCTTGGTTGCCACTTCCTTGATGATCTCCGCGCCCATGTTCTCAAACTTGTCCTTAAGGGTGATCTCCTTGGCGATCGAAACACCGTCGTTGGTGATGGTCGGACCACCAAAACCTCTGTCGAGCACGACATTACGTCCGCGTGGACCGAGCGTGACCTTCACCGCATTGGCGACCGTATCAACTCCCTTCTGTAGTTTCTTTTTTACCTCCTCGCCGAAAATTACTTCCTTTGCCATAAATGCTTACTGATTACCTAGTAAATACTCCTAAAATGCTAGATTCCGAAACAATGAAATACTCCTTATTCTCAAATTTAAGTTCATCGTATCCGTACTTTGAGAACACCACTCGGTCGCCTACCTTCACCTCGAGCGGAATGCGCTTCTCACCGTCTTCATCCCACTTGCCCGGACCAGCCGCGATAACAATTCCCTGCTCGGGCTTCTCTTTCTTGGCCGTATCAGGAATGATAATCCCTGACGCTGACACGGTTCCTAATTCTTCTTCGGTAAGTGGTCGAACGATGACCCGATCACCCAAGGGGCGGAGGGGGCTTTCGTTGTTCTTTGCAACGTCTGACATAACAAAATTATTAAGAACTAATGATAAGATCCTCTACAAATTACAGTTGCGACACCCAAAACAGCCAAAACGTCTCGGTCGCGGGCGTATTATACTGAGACAGAGAAGTCATTGCAACGTAAGGGCGAAATACCTCGATATCGTGCCTGGAGAGTGCGTTGACAGTGACAGTATTTATCTGTACAATCCACAGTCGCTGAAGAGTTCTTTATAAAGTTGGTCAGTTGCAAGGCCATTGTCGTGGTTTCTTAACTAGAATTCTGTAGCGAGAGACTGTCATGTAAAATAAGGAGATATTGTGCACGCACCAGTAGAAACTGATGATACCAACACTAAGCCGGTCACCAACGTGATCAGACTTGTCACCTTTAAAGGGAGAGCTGTCGATGAAACAGGAAAGGTAAAGAAAGCAGTAAAAGGAAGGATGAAGCCGCTGCCAGACTGCATCAGCATCACCTTCGAAGTCACCTGGTTTGCCGAGCTTAAAATCGCGAACGCGGCCGGGGAAACTGTCGTAACCGGCGACTTTGAGATCACCCTGCGTGATATTCCCGAAATGGAACTTTCGCCAGACGGGCTTTCCCAGGAGACAAAGGCGAAACTCAAGGCTACCGTGATCGAACGCTCTGGCTATAAGAACGCCCAGATGACCTCTTACAGCAAACGCAAGGCCAGACTGCGAGCCAGCCGAGCTGATCAGGAGTCGTAACACCAACCCACCACAACACGCCCCACCGGGCGTGTTTTTACTTGCCTACTCACCCACTTTCTGCTACTATCTCACGGCATGAATATCATCGAATCAGTGCTTCCAGCACTGCCGTTTATCCAGATAGTCCTCTCCATTCTCCTCGTTGCCGCGATCCTTTTGCAGCAGCGTGGTTCTAGTTTGGGTGGAGCATTTGGTGGAGACAACTTCAGCTCGGCATTTCATAAGCGTCGTGGCGCTGAACTTTTCTTGTTCAAGTTTTCCATCGGGATCGCTATTCTCTTTGTGTTGTCAGCGCTTCTCTACGTAGTCGCGTAACAGCCACAAGCACCCTTGGTGAAATATCCCACTGTCAGAGGCACACGGTCTAGCCATTAGACCGGTCTGCTTTGACCATTTCACCTATCACTTAGCAGCTCACATTACTCAAACTCCTATCTACCAATTATGAAACTCCATTTTGGATCGAACAGCTCTTTGCTCGACCGACTCTTTGGACTCTTGGAACAAATTACGGCCAGTGACCGTCTCCTCATCCGTTTAGCTGCGGTCGCAGTAGTCGTGACCGGGATCCTGCTCATTCTTTCCATCAATCAGGATCACTCTGACATGACGCCAGTACGCGGCGGTTCGATCACCGAAGGGGTGGTCGGCACGCCTCGTTTCGTGAATCCGGTCTTGGCTTTGACCCGGGCCGACCAAGATATGACGGCACTTATTTATAGCGGCCTCATGAAGATCGACGAGAACGGCGAACTCGCGAACGACCTCGCCGAGAGCATCACCATTTCTGAGGATGGTCTCACGTATAACATCATCTTACGTCGTGATGTCACCTTCCATGATGCCAAACCACTGACCGCCCGCGATCTTGCGTATACCATTCGCCTCATTCAAGACCCCGACCTCAAGAGCCCACTCCGCGGGAACTGGTCGAATGTGACGATCGAAGAGGTTGGTGAGTATGAGCTCAATGTCATTCTCGAGGAAGCGTACGCTCCTTTCATTGAGAATTTCACCGTTGGCATCATGCCTGCCCATGCCTGGAGCAGCCTTCCGATCGAGCAGCTTCCCTTCAGTCAGCTCAACACCGAGCCGATCGGCTCCGGACCCTTTTTACTCACTACCGCCAAGCGTGACACTTCTGGACTCATCAGCAATTACACCCTGACCGCCTTTCGCGAGAATGGCGACAATCCAAATATCGATACTCTGCAATTCATCTTCTTCTCAAACGAGGATCAGCTCCTCGAGGCATTGCAGCGAGAGAATATCGACACGACCGCCTACATATCAAATGAGCGAGTAGACCAAGTTCTCACCGATGACTATCGTCTCGTTGAAGAACCGTTACCACGCACCTTCGGGGTCTTCTTCAATCAAAATCGCTCAGCCGCGCTCCGTGACGCGGGAGCGAGAAAAGCGCTAGCTAGCGCTATCGATCGAACGGCGATCATCGACGTCGCGCTACAGGGACACGGTGTCCCCACCTGGTCACCTACCATATCGGTGGCTCCTACGCTAGAATCTGGTGACAGCATCGTTGATTCGGCAACCGGCACCCCCGCCACCGAAGCGATCGCTATACTGAAGAACAGTGGTTGGTCAAAGAATACGGCCGGGCTCTGGGAGAAACAGATCGACAAAGAAACAGTCACTCTCACCATCGTCATCCGGACCAGCAACACCCCTCTCTTTTCAGCACTCGCTGATAAGATCGCGGAACAATGGAAGGCGATCGGCGTTGACGTGACAACCGAACAATTTGAACAGACTGGTCTGGTACAATCAGTGATACGACCACGTGACTTTGAGGCGCTGCTATTCGGACTCGACATGAGTCGTTCCTACGACCTCTATCCTTTCTGGCATTCCTCACAGCAAGACGACCCCGGTTTGAATATTGCCCAATACGCCAACGTCGAGGTAGACAAGCTACTGGAGAAGGCTCGTACTGAACAGCAACAGCAACTTCGACTAGAAGCTTTGCAAGCAGCCAGCGCGGTCATTATGGACGAGGATCCAGCCGTCTTTCTATTCCAACCAAACTTTACCTACATCGTCGCGGCTGACATTTCTACTGCACCGATGCGTGGTTTGGGACGTCCGGCTGACCGCTTTAGCAACATTGCAGATTGGCACACCGAAACTGACTCACTATGGCCGATCTTCCGCGATGAGATATGACCTTCCCTGCAATGACCCAGCAATACCGAAATAATAATGATTAAAACTAGTTAAAAATTTATGAACACAACAGACAATTCAAGCAGCCGCCCTACTCACAGCAACCGAAACCGTCGGCCGAGAACCGAGCGTCGAGCGCCAGCACACGTTGGTGGTGGTCGTCCGCGTACCCCACATGGCAATCGACCAGCAGCCGGTGGTGCACGACCATTTCAAAAAGGAGGAAAACCACCAGCTCGACGAAACGGCAACCGTAGTCGTCGCGATGGCGGAGGCCAACGTCGCCGACCCGATAAGGCACCAGCGCTCACACACCGCCTCGACGTGACCGACCAGCGCTCACCATTTATTCCTGAGATCACCGATGAGGACACTGTCCGCATCATTCCGGTATCAGGTGTAGAAGAGATCGGCCGCAACATGAACATCATCGAGACCAAAGACGACATCATCGTTATCGATGCTGGCTTCCAATTCGTCTCTGAGGAAAGCAATGCTCCTGGTATCGACTACATTCTGCCAAATACGCAGTACCTCGAGGAGCGCAAGCACAAGATCCGAGCGCTCGTCGTGACCCACGGTCACCTCGACCACATCGGCGGCATTCCATTTATCATGGAGCGTATCGGTAATCCACCGATCTACACGCAGTACCTCACCTCACTCATGATCCTCAAGCGTCAGGAAGAGTTCCCTCACATGGAACCGATCAAGATGAATGTGGTGAAGGAAGGTGAATCGTTCACTATTGGTAAAACCAAGATCAAGACCTTCCCGGTCACTCACTCTATTCCAGATGCCATGGGTGTCTGTGTGGAGACCAAGCACGGCGACATTGTCATCACTGGCGACATCAAGCTCGTGCACGAGGAAGGCAAGGTGGTCGTCGAAGAACGTGAGGAGTGGGAAAAGGTCGGTCTCCATAACAACCTCGCCCTGCTCTGTGACTCGACCAACGCCGACCGCCAAGGCTTCTCGGCGACCGAGGCTCGTGTGTTCGAAACCCTCGAGGAGATCATTCGTAACTCACAGGGGCGCCTCGTCATTGGTACCTTTGCATCGCAATTCGACCGCCTTATCAGTGTCATCAAGGTTTGTGAGGAGATGGGTAAGAAGGTAGTGATGGAAGGTCGCAGTATCAAGACGAACATCGATATCGCTATCCAAGCGAAACTCCTTGAAGTCGATCAGCGTACCTTCATCAATGCTGGCGATATGAGCAGCTATCCTACCGACCGCATCGTCATTCTTTCAACCGGCGCCCAGGGTGAGCAATTCGCAGCCCTGATGCGCATGGCCACTGACAAGCACAAGTTCATCACTCTCACCGAGCGAGACACCATCGTGCTCTCGTCTTCGGTCATTCCGGGAAATGAGATCGCCGTCCAGAAACTTAAGGATAATCTCTACCGCAAGAACGTACGAGTCATCAACTACCAGGGTTCACACGTGCACTCTTCTGGCCACGGCAACGCCGGCGAGCTGGTATGGGTACACCAAGCCGTGAAGCCAAAGTTCCTGATCCCGGTTCATGGACACCACTACCACCTCAAGAGCCACATGTACGCGGCCGTAGAAAATGGTTTCCCACGGCAGAATATCACGGTTCCAGACAACGGAACCATCATCGAAATAAAGAATGGTACTGAAATGAACGTTCTCCCGATGAAGATCCCGACCGAACTCATGATGGTAGACGGTTTCACCGTCGGTACCAGACAAGAGGTCGTGCTTCGTGACCGCCAGACCCTGGCCGAAGACGGCATGTTCGTCATCATCGCAACCGTCAACACCAAGAACGGAAAGTTGCGCAAATCACCAGATATCATCTCGCGTGGTTTCGTGTATCTCCGTGAAAATCAGCAGCTCCTTTCTGAAGCGCGCATCCTTATCAAAAAGACCGTGGAACGCCAAACCGAGCACATGAACCCGGTCGACCTTGAACTCGTCAAGGATGATCTGACCGATGTTGTAAGCGGCTTCCTGATGCAAAAGACGCAAAAGAGTCCGATGGTGATCCCGGTGCTCATTGGTATATAGTTTCTCCTTAATTTGTAAAACGGCCGGTGCCAAAGGCACCGGCCGTTTTACGTTACATTGACTCCCCTCCCTAAATGTCGTATCGTTCATCAAGTTTGTTATTTTGAAAGGTGGTACAAAATGATCACTAAAGTTGACACCTTCATGCTCGCCTGGGTACAAAAACGCGCTGATAATTTCTCAGAGCTGACCGGGCTAACGAAGTTTTGGTTAGAGAAGTGGTTCTTCATTATTTCGAGTGTCACTCTTGTATCTTTCTTTATACTCTACTCAATTTCAAATGACCGTGATTTTCCATATATTTGGGTAACCTTATTGTTCATTTGGACAAGTTTGGGTGTATGGGGAATTGAGAGTAGAGAAGAAGCCTTTCTGTCATCAGGAATGCTGCAATTTACCGCCGAGAGTCAACCCCGTATTCGGATCCCTTTTCTTGTGTTTATTGCTGTACCAATAATACTCATTTCTCTTATAGAAGCACTGAGTAGTAGAGGTTTTGTGTTTTTACTGACCCTATCACAACTTTTATCAATGGTTGCACTATACTTGACTGCTTGTACACCAAAACCACCGCAAAAAAGTAAACTGAGAAAATGGTATGAAAAGGCCTTGTTGTTCATCAATGATGCACTTACACCGGTACCAATTCGTCGCTAAATTTAACACCTAGGCCGCAGACAATGCGGCCTTTTTGATTCAGTACTGGTGTAAGAGTGACCGTTCATAGCAAGTTATGAAGCCTCGTTCACAGCCCGCTACCGCCAGATGCCGTTATACACTCCTTACATTCTAAGTCGCACTTTTCCCGGCTATAATGTAACGACTATGTCATCACCCACCCACCACCCCAAGCGTCACCTTATTCCCATCTACGCCGCTTCCCTACTTCTCGTCCTCCACAGCTTTTTGGTCGCATACATCAATTCTTCCTACCTCGAGCAATTCATCTCAACCGCTGCTGTTGGTACGTTCTACACCATTGGCTCGGCTCTCAGCGTCCTCATCTTCCTGTTCGTTTCTCGAGTACTGCGTCAGGTCGGAAATTTCAAACTCACCTTTGGACTCCTTCTCCTTGACCTAGTCGCGGTGCTCGGTATGGCCTACGCCAACGAGCTACAATTTGCCGTCCCGCTCTTCCTGATCCACATCGTTGCCGTCCCGCTCATCATCTTTAACCTGGATGTTTTCATGGAAGAAGTAATTGGAAACGATGAGACGAATACCGGTAGTCACCGCGGCCTACTCCTGACACTCATTAGCCTCATCAGCGCCCTTTCACCATTCATCAGCAGCTTGCTTATCAGTGGAAACGATCAGGCCTTTACCTATCCGTACCTTCTTAGCGCCGTTGTTCTCCTGCCGATCATGGCGATCATGTTGTTCTATTTCCGTGACTTCTGCGACCCAGAATATAAGGAGATCGATGTTTTCTCAGCCATTCGTACTTTTTGGAAGAACATCAGTCTCCGCAGTGTATTAGCTGCCCACTTTGCCCTGCAACTATTTTTCATGTTGATGGTCATCTACACGCCAATCTACCTCACCCAGCATGTCGGTTTCTCGTGGACAGAATTCGGTATCATCATGCTGATCGCACAAATGGCGTACGTCCTCTTTGAGTACCCGACCGGCCTCATCGCCGACCGCTACATTGGCGAAAAGGAGATGATGGGGTTCGGCTTTTTGATCATGATCATCGCCACCTCCTGGATGGCGTTCGTCGCGGTACCGAGTATCGTCGCCTGGTCGGTCATCATGTTCGTCTCTCGCGTGGGCGCGAGTCTGGTCGAGGCCACCACCGAAAGCTACTTCTTCAAGCAGACCAAAAGTAGTGACGCGCAGGTCATCAGCTTCTTCCGGGTCACCCGTCCGCTCGCCTATGTCGTTGGTGCGCTGATCGCTTCCCTTTCTCTACTCTACGTTCCGCTCAATCTACTCTTCGTGGTCTTTGCAGCGCTCATGGTCCCCGCTCTGTTCCTTACCCTCAATATCAAAGACACGCGATAGGTCTACGCGAGGCGATATCTACCACGGTCATTTCTAATAAGTTTTTCGTCAGTTAGGTGGGCGAGTTGCGTAGCAACTCGCCCGCTTTCTTTTTCTTCTCTCAGTCGAGGCTCAACCTCGACCAGCTTGGTTTGCAGTTGCTTCAGTGTCAGAGACTTTTCGGTCTTGGTGAGGACTTTGAGAATGGCCCCGCGTATCTGTCGGTCACTACCCTGGAATTTCGATTGCTTCGTGTAGTGTTTGCTTTGGTGGGTAATATTGCCATGTTGCGCCTTAAGATACGAACCGTAGTCCATCAGCGCGTAGTACCACTCGCGATAATTATCTTGCGACAAAGTGCATTCGACTAGTTTTAAAATATCTGCATCATGGACTTCGGTAGCACTTTTGAAGAAGTGGTGAAGAAAGACCTGTCGTACGTTGGTTTCGATGAGCACCACAGGCTGGTCATACGCAAAGGCCATGATCGCTCCCGCGGTGTACGACCCGACGCCCGGCAAGCTCCGCAAGGCGGGCTCATCCTGCGGCCACTTCCCTTTTCTATTCTTTACCACTTCCTGCGCAGCCTGGTGTAGGAACTTTGCGCGGCGGTTGTACCCCAGGCCCTGCCAAGCACGGAGTACATCAGAAAGTGGCGCGGCGGCAAGCCGCCGCGCCGGCGAAAACTCCTTCAGGAATGCCTTGTATTTCGGCAGCACTCGATCCACCTGCGTCTGCTGCAGCATCATCTCAGACACCAGAATTCGATACGGGTCACGCGTCTTTCGCCACGGCAGCTCATGCCGCCCTTGCTTGCGGTAGTGTTGCCATACGGTCTCTACAAACTGTCGCTCCTTTTTATTCATTGAATATTGCAGCATCTTTGGAATACTTGTCGATGTACGCATTCACCTCAAACTTACGTCTAGCACCAGCGTAGTTCATATAGCGGACCTTACCAAAGATCGGACGCTCATTCCAAGCGCGATCGTGCACCCCACAGATCGACCACATCACCCCGGTAAACCCGTTAGGATCATTACCATCGAGACTATACTTGTCATTAAGATACAGCGCTGTGTCGATGGCAGTCTGTGCGTCTGGCGTCCATTCTAAGATCTTCTTGGCCCAGTACATACGACACCAGCCGTGGAGCTTCCCTTCCTGTATGAGTTGCTGCTGCATGGCGTTCCAGAGTTCGTCGTGGGTCTTGCCAGATTCGAAAATTTCCTTGTCGTACACATACTCACGAACATCCCCTGCATGCTCGGCGATAGTCTTTTGTGCCCAAGCGTGTGCACCCGTCACTTGGTCGTAGAGGGGGTTGTAGTAACAATAATTATCGCCTAGCTCACGCCGGACAATGAGTTCTTCGAGAAAAGCTTCTCGGCTCTCCTTGTTCGTGTCATACGACTGACTCACCTGCCGAGCGAGCCATTGTGCCGACAGGTGTCCAAAGTGCAGGTAAGGCGAAAGGTTCGATTGCCCATCCTTGGTCGGATCATTCCGATCAAATCCGTACGCACTGAGTTTATTGAGAATGAAGAAGCGTACTTGCTCCTTGGCGGCGAGCGAGCCAGGGGTCAGCCACACGACCGGCGTCACGGAGCGATCAGCTAGGACGGTCTGGCGCAGCTGCCCAAAATCTGGCTCGCTCGCCGCCTCTCCTTCGTAAGGATGCGGCACCACTTCCGGAATATCGGTCAGATACTCACGCAACTTCTTATGCACCTTCGGTCGAAAGGTGTACGCAGCGAATTCTTCCTTATCGCTCGCTATCCAGCATGGAATGATGTTGTGCGCGTCGACCTCGGTCATCCGCACCGACAACTTCTCCGCGATACTTTTCTTCCACTCACCAACAAATCGTAATGGATTGAAGTCGGTCACTAACTCTCCAGCCCCCACGCTCGCGAAAAACTCCGGCACGGTTTCGGTCGGGTCTCCGTGCAGTATAGTAAAAGAGATACGGAGTTCGCTGAGCACTTGCGCGGCCTCTTCGAGGCCGCGCAGCATGAAATCGTACTGTCGCCACGAAGCACCCGCAAAAGTCGGCACCAAGTTGAACACCACATATAGTGGCGAAGCGCGCTCCAAGGCGCGCTCCTGCGCATACAAAAGTGCCCAGTTATCGACAACCCGCTGATCTCGCTGCATCCAGTACACCACCGGGCCGACACCCACCAGGCTATCGTTAAGCGGCCGAGTTCGGGTACGGTCTATCGCCATACTACCTATTCAACTACTTCGTAATCGACCCGTCGGTCATCTCGCTTCGGCATAATGACCCACGCTGCCAGGTACAATAGAATTCCCGGGAAGACACCGGTAAGGATCAAAAAAGCGATCGCTGCGACACGAAAAAGTACCGGGTCCTGATGGAAATAGTCGGCCAAACCAGCCAGCACTCCTGAAATGACTGCCTTTTCCTGATCACGCTCTAAACGTTTCTTTTTTTGCATGAGTAGCAGTATACCAAATTATTTCTGATCGAGATGGTAGATGACATCCTTCCGTTCCACCACCACCTTCCAACCCATTCGCTTCGCATAATTGTAGAGAACTTCGTTAGGATTAAAGCAGATCGGCTCAGCGACTGACTCCAAAAGCGTGATGTCTCCCTCCGTGTCACCGACCGCGAGCGAGCGCTCCCGGGAGAGAGTCGGGTCACGATCAAAGACTCGGTTCACAATATTGGCCTTGTTCTTAATAAGATGCTCGTCAATCACCATTCCGGTAAATTGGTCTTGCGGACCGATCTCATAGATACGGCCATACACCTTATCAAAACCATACTGCCTACAAAAATCATCCAGTACGGTCTTGGGCGATTGTGATATGGCGACAATGTGGTAGTCCTGTTTCTTAAGCTCCGCAATGAGGTCGCGGGTATAGCGGTACACGAACCGACTTTGTTCGGCTACCACGTGTCGGCCGATCTCTGCGAAAGCTCCATAATGCACTCCTTTTATGTGATGCATAAAGGTCTTTACGACCGCTTCAATATAGTCCTCATAGTTTCCCTGTCGCTCCCGCCAGCTCTGCAACTCCGACTCATACTGTAAGGCTGCTTCCGGCGGAAAAACTTCTTCCTCAATGAGCTGTGTGACCAACTCAATGAGGAGGCTGGAGCGAAATACTGTTCCGTCTATGTCGAAGAATGCTACGGGTCTCATATATATTAGTGTACCAGAATCAGCAAAAAGTGATGAATGCTGGTCGCCAAGACTCCCATTCCGCTCGAGCAACCTCTTCAACCCGATACTCACCCGGACGTATTCGACCAACACTTTCAAGAAGTATCGTGAGGTCGGGATGCACGACCGAAACGTATCCATAGCGAAACTCCCCAGCCTCATTCACATACTCCAGCACTGCGGCAGTACGTGGTTCTGTTTCCAAACGCACCGCTGGTTTTCCCAACAGTCGCTGGTACCAAGAAAGGTTCAATTTAGCTCTGAGCTCAGCCCACGGAACAGCCACCCGTTCTTTGAAAAGTCGGTACAGGACAAATGCTTCCGGCGTCAAAAAAGACTCAGCCTGTTCCGGAAACCAGTGCTGTAGGCACTGCCGCACCCGACGCGATGTCTCATGGGTCTTGGAATACACCGTAAGAGGCGTAAAGCTTGGAAACACCTCACCCGGGTCATCAGTCACCGCGGCCGCCGCTATCCAGACTTTCGCTCCTCCCCTCTCGACCTCGATACGATCACCGACCGTGCGTAGCGACCGCACCAACTCGCCGTAAAAGAACTGGGGAGCTTTCCCACTCTGAGGAGATGGTTCGACCAGCTGACCAGCCGCGACCGGAACCCGCACGTACACACTCTGGCCAGGTAATCCTCCCGCTTTGCTATTTGGAATAGATGGTCCGGGAGCACCTACTTGGACCATGCCGCCACCCGACCGTTTCGCCTTTCTTCTCAACCCGAATCCATCAAGCACAAATCGCCACAGGTCTTGGAGAACCTCGAGTAGTGCGACTATCATACTCTAGATCGTATCCTCTGGTCGGTGTGGCTTGAGCAAGAGATCGAAAAGCGTACCAAAGGTAACGGTAATGAGAATGAACAGCACTACTTGGCCAATGACCGGAAGAAGCATCAAGAGAGCAATGGCAACGACACCAACCACCAGCGTAAGCAAGGTCACCTGTTTCTCACGTTGATTGAAGATGTTGAGAAGCAAACGACCCATGACTGCCGGCGCGGCGATGAGACTGAGCGTAATGAAGAGAAGGTACCCAAAAATGATAACCAAGCTCACCAGTGTCCCGACCATGCTCAGGAACAGTAGCGAGAAGGCGAACGGTGCAAGAAATAGTACCGTCACTCCAAGGAGAGCTGGTCGAACGCGCTTGGTAAGAGCACGATCAGCAACGATACCGAGTGAACGACGAGAAACTAGGAACCAAACCCCCACCGAGAAAAGTAGTATCAGAAGCGGAATGAGTGCTGCTTGCGCGCTCGGCTGAGTACCCGGCAGGACCGGGTCACTTCTTACCATGTCACCCCCCACCGTCGCGTTGAGTGACTGCTCGACCACTTGCTCACTGACATACCGTACCGACCCCGCGACATTGGATCGATCACCAAGCACCAGTTTGTCGGTGGTCACATCAACGTCACCCGCGATCGGTGCGTCTAGACGAAGCGTTCTGACCGTCCCCATGACATCACCACCCACCGAACCTTCGATAGTGGCTTCACCGGCAAACAGCAGCACATCGCCAGCAATTGAAGCCGTGGAGAGGATATGGACCGTTCCACCAAGTACAAAAAGGTCTCCCATGACTGGGTCAGCAATGGTAACGTCGCCGGCGACGATCCGCAGATCATTGCCAACCGTCCCGTGCACCTCGACCTGCCCTGCGACAATAAAAGCCCCTTCTCCAACCGAGCCATTGAGCGTCACCTGGCCAGCGGCAATGACAATGTCTTCACTCACCGTTCCAGAGATATTCACCTTTCCGGCTGCGCCATAGAAGTTCCCTTCGACCACTTGCTCTTCCGCGATGGAAACTGTTTCCCCCGTGCGCAAGACAATATCAGCACTCGCCACCGAAACACTCACAAAAAATAGAAGTGCGGAAAGTAAATATAGTGCGCTTGATCGAAATGTTTTTGTCATAGTACTACTCTGCTCTAATATCTTCTCTGATAATGGTGACGTGCTCTTTATCAACCGTAATACGTTCCGCTACCTCGGTGATCACTTTATTCTCATTTTCAATTTTCTCATCCTCACGGCGTGCGGTTGATTTGGCGATCTCCTCCTTCTCGGAGAGGTTCATGAGTAAGAACATCAATACGGCGATCGCGATGATCCCAAAGAGGTTGAGGAGAAGCAACATCGTCGCTCCCTTAATGATCGTCGCGTTGAGGGCGGCGATACCGACACCAATGGTCGCGAGCGGCGGCACCAGAGCCACCGCAATTGCGACTCCTGGCAATGCCTCATTCCACTCTGGTCGCGCCATCATGTACGCCACTGCCGCGCCGGCGATAATGGCTACCAGGAGATCGAGGTGGTTGGGAACGGTACGCGCCATAACCTGGTCGGTCAGGTACATCGCTTGGTCACCAAACAAAAAGGCGGCGAGGACCGCCAAGCCAAGACCAGCACCGAGCGACTTAAGCAAGGTCTTAAGCGCTCGATCTAGTAGCGTAATGTCTTTATTCATCATCACAAGGCCAAGCGCCACACCGAGAATTGGATACATGAGTGGCGCGATGAGCATACTGCCGATCACTACCGCTCCGTTGTTGAGCAACAGACCAAGCGTTGCCATGAGTGTCGACAATCCGACTAGGTAAAAATAGTCAAAGTCAGGGGTACCATTTTGAACCAACTTTCTAATAAGTGAAGCTTTGTCCTTGTCTGGCAAGGCGCGAAAACGTGCAAATACCGGCATGATATGCTTAGTATACGTGATTTTCAGGGGGTGTAAACGCTACTCTGCACCCAGACAGGGTACTAGTTTCACTGTCTCAAGAGCGGTCGGAGCCGCGCCGGCAGCTATCTCTGCCATGCGCTCTTGACCCAATTTCTCTGCCGCACACGCTTGAATAGCCGGTGTAATGACAAAAGTGTCGACATCGACCCCGACAGTCTCAAGCGTATTTTGCTGTGCATCACTGAGAGGCACGTCTTTCAAATGAATACCGCCGGTAGCGGCTGGGGCGGCTTCAGTCCCCACTTCTGGCTCACCGGTTTCTGTTAGAGCGGCCGGCGCGGTGTACGCCGCCTGTCCCTGTTTCAGCTGGGCCGAGACGTACCAAAAGACAGCCACTACCAGTATGAGTGCTATCACCAACAAACTGGCAGTAATGATCAAAAATTTTTTCATGATGCGATATAGGTTACTGGCGCTTGCAAGAAGCTAATGATTGTCAGCGCCAACATGAGTAAAAAGAGCCCTCCACAAAAGAGCGCCACCCGGGGCCGCGATAACTCCATCTGTCCGGTATGCCAATTGCGGACGTACAAAAAAGAAAATACAAAACGAACGAAGCTCATGCTTATCCAAGTTTCTTATACAGTGTACCAGTTACGACCAAGATACCAATCCCAACGAGGAAGATAACCTCAGGGTTACCAGCTAAGACCTGATACTTTATCAGTGAATGCTCAATACCGGTAACTGTGGCGGTGAAGCCGAAGGTTATAAGAAGAAGGAACAAGGTCGGAAAGCGCGCCGCTACGCTTTTGCGGATCGGAGCGACGGTATGTTCGATCTGCGCTTCGGTCATGCGAGCAACCTGCTCGACACCCTCAAGAGTTTGCTCAGCTAGTTTCGTCACGTCTATCTCATTGCTTCGTCTGTACATAAAGACATTTTAATTAGGGGCCTTTTCGAGCGTGACCTTGAGCTCTTTCTCCTCACCGGCTTGTAAGACGATCAGGGTGATCTCTTGGTCGACGGTTTTGCTTCGCAAAACCGTCGCCAGATCCTTCTCGCGCAACTCCTCTCCATCGATCGAAAGAATGATCGTGTTCTCAGTGATACCAGCCTTGTCAGCTGGTGAGCCGGGCATAACTGCCAGTTCCTCTTTGGTCTCGCCGCGCACCACCAGTGCGCCGTAGTCGACCGAGAGCTCATTGAGTTCGGCCATGCGCTTGGTCACCATCGCGTAGCGCACCCCGAGGAATGGCCGTACGATCTCGCCGTACTCCTGGACCGATTCGACCACGCCTTTCACGACGTGAGCCGGCAACGCAAAGCCAATATTGTCAGCTCCGCGTGATGTCGCGACATTCACTCCGATCACTTCCCCGGCGAGATTGAGTAGTGGGCCGCCTGAGTTACCAGGGTTGATGGCAGCATCGGTCTGAATGACCTGATCAAGCTGCTCACTCCGCCCCATGGCGTCGCTCGCGACAATAGAACGTGATAGTCCGGAGATGACCCCCACCGATACCGAATTTCGAAACTCTGCCAGCGCGTTACCAATAGCAATGACCGTCTGCCCTAGTTTCAGCGATTCGGAATCACCAAAGGTCACATACGTCAGGGCTGTCTCCAGCGGCTCAGCTATCTTCAAGATCGCGATGTCGAGCTGCTCATCTCGCGCCAATACCTCAACCGTGTACACGGTACCGTCATTGAGTAAGACCGAGTAGCGCGCGGTCTCATCTTCGACCACGTGTCGGTTGGTCACGATCAGGCCATCGTTGCTCACAATGAAACCAGACCCACCACCGACCTCTCGCTCCTCAGTCCCTTTCTCCCGCACTCGCGGTATGTTGAAACCACCGAAGAGTCCCCAGGGGTCAAACGACTCGTAGTACTGTTCGTATACCGGAACATCTTTGGTGATCACCACCGACACGACAGCGGGATTGACCTTTTCAATAGTCTCGACTATCTGCTCGTTACTGGTGAGCTCGATGATCTGCTGCTCGGTCGGGACAGCCATCTTTGCACTGACATACCCCAGCAGCAGGTCACGTCCGATGTACGCGAGACCAAGCACAATAATGACGCTGGTGATACTGGTAACGATAACGATCTTTGCGATATTTACATTTCCTGATTCCATACGCTGTTGATACGAATTATTTACTCTTCATCTTTCACGTATAAACGCTTTCCCCGCTCCCATAGTTCCGGGTGTTCCTGCTGATACAGCCAGTACCACCACTCCGCTCCCCAGAGGTACTGCGTATCAAAGCGGGTCTCTTCAGCATATTTCAGTATATCCTCAAACTTCTGCAAATTCATGCGATCAAATTGGACCGCGAGTGGCACGTCGACGACCGGCTCGAGTAGCCAAGGTTCGGCTGAAAGTTCGATAAGGATCGCTGGCTTCTCGGGATGGATCGCCTGCATGAGGTTCTCCTTGACCCGGTAAGCCCACGCTGGCAACACCGTGCGGAACTGCCCGAGCTCCGGATTCCAGAAGTACACGTAGACACTGGTACCAAACACATCCCCGCGCTGGTATGCGCCACTCCAAGTACCAAGATTGCCACTGTCGGTCACTAAGATGGGACGGGTGCCATCAAGTTTTCGCACGTGCGCGATCTCACGATCGAGAAAGTCAACATCGAGACTACCACAGTGCTCAAATGCGAAAGCACTGAGGAACGGCTCATTCTCAACTTGCCACATGATCACGGCCGGGCTGCTGCGATAACGGTTGATGACCTGCTCCATGTAGCGAAGTTGACTAGCCTGTTGCTCTGCGACCGATAGTTCGCGCACCCAGCCCGGCAAATGGCACTCTGGCCAGCGCGGTAACCGGCGCCCCACTGCCAAAATGACGGTCGCACCGACCTCTTCGGCGCGCTTTATCTGGTAGTCGATCTCTTCAAAATTGTAAATGTTTGGTTGTGGCTCGATCATCGGCCAATGGGCCGCCAAACGTAGGTGCCGCACCTGCATTTCATCGATGATCGCATCGTAGGTTTCGCGCCAATCGAGACCCAGCTCGCGCGCATAAGGGGTATTGAAAGACATCCCGTACGTGATCTCGGCTGGTACCGGTTTTTGAGCAAGCAGCCACAGGGTAAAAATGCCGATCACGGCAAGGCCGAGGAGACTGTATCCAACTATTTTCCAAATTGATTTTTTCGTCATGTTACACAAAAAGAACGATGTAGCCGACCAAGATCACCACCACATACAGCAAACGACGGAACAAGGTCTGTGGCCGCGTGTCGCGGTCAGTCGCAGTCGGTGGCAACCACTGCGCCAAGAAGAGGGCGATGAGAAGAATGAACACGTACTGTAGCCCGCCGAGTGCCTGTACGACCGCAACGTCACCGAGGTCAGTTGCCTTGAGAAGCATGAAAGCAGCGATCCCTGCTAATAATTTGGCAAAGAGCACAATGAATCCAGCCCGCTTCGAAGTGTGCTCAGTCTGCTCTCGCACCTTGTTGAGATAGGACGGTACCAGGAGAAGCGAAAGCGTAAAGAGCACAAACCCGATCCGCGACCAGAAGAAGCCATCATCAAAGCTAGTGAGATTGAACAACCCTTTCATGGTGATGTAATGGAGCGCAAAGAAAAGACCACTGTGCACCACTTGCACGACAACATTAACTCTCGGAAGGGTCTGTGCCACCAGCATAGTACCCACCGCCAGTAGGACCAATCCGATGATGAAATTGTCGTGTGGCAGTACTCCCAAGAACTGGTAACTGAGACCAAAGGACGCTAAAGCTGATATCGCGCCGATGATCGGCATGGTATTGGAGGCGTCGGCTCGTTTTAGAGCATCATACATTGAAACCAGCGCGATGAAGAACGTGTATGCTGAGAGGAAGGCGAGAGCCACCACTTCAAGCGTCGGCGACTGGATATTCTCTAGTGACGGTACTCCGAGTTGCGAGAGACCTGGAATGAGTCCCAGGAAAAAGACCAACACCCACCCCCCGGCGATGAGGCACGAGTAAAACGCGTAGACGAATGAGCGCGGCATCACCCGCTCATCTGAAACAATGTACTTGTCGAATATCGCGACGATCGCATTGAGAAATTGCCCGGCCGTGGCCAAGAGTATCCATGCCATATAGGCTTATTCTACTACAGCGTTCTGTTCAATTATTTTCTTATACACGTACGCCGAGGGGCGAACCTTTCGTTCCAGGGTGCTGTAGTCCACTTCGACAAGACCGAAGCGCTTTTCAAAACCGAGGGCCAATTCATAGTTATCCATAAATGACCAATAGAGATGAGCCCGTACATCTGCTCCGTCTTGGATTGCCTGCCATGTAGCAGCAATTTGCTTTTTTATATAGTCAGCTCGATCTGAATCATCATCATCGGCAATACCGGCTTCGGAGACAAACAGTGGCTTCTTGTATTTTGCAAGCATCATGAGCGCGTCGTAGATGTGTTCGGGAGCAAAGTTCCAGTCCATGTCGGTCTTCTTCCATTGTCGCTTGTCGCCAAACTGTGTGTAGAAGTAATAGTTGAGCCCGATCGAATCGCAGTGGTGATACGTGCGGTTCATGAAGATACTGGTCCATAGATAATTAGCGAGAGCGGCCTTGAGCTTATTGAATGGATTCCAATTAGCATCAAACACGATGACGTGCTTCACCACACTTACCTCAGTCTGTGATGACACCTGCTTGATCGCCTCATAAGCGGCATTGTGTGCGTTCGCAAGATTTTTCATAACCTGAAAATATAGCCACACTGGCTTAAGTCCCTTATCTGGCGATGCCTCATACGATTTACCTGAATTGGTGATGGACACCATATCAGTCAACTTAAAACGCTTGAATGGTGGCCACGTGCCGCGCAGCCAACCATTACTACCAAACACGTTTGGTTCATTCATGGTAGAGAAATGGTCGCAAAGGTCACCGAGTTCCTTGATCACAAAGGCAGCATAGCGGGCGAAAATTTCTGGGGAGTCGCGGCGCTCAAAGCCCCCCGACTCCGAGAACCAGAGCGGCAACGTAAAGTGCCAAATTGTCACAAAAGGTTTGATGTTGCGGGCTTTGAGCGCCGCAAGCACTGCGCGGTAATGGGCCACTTCGTCCATGTTCCACCTTCCTTCCTCCGGTTCGATTCTAGCCCATTCAATGGAAAGTCGATGGGCATTGTGTCCAAGTTCTCTCGCCAGTTCAAAATCCTGTTCATAGCGGTGATAATGATCGCATGCTCGTCCCGCTGGTGGTAAGCGACCATCTCGGGCTGCCTTTGCCCAGTCACAATTTTCAATTCCACCCTCTACCTGGTGTGCAGATGAACCAGCTCCCCAATAAAAACCCTCTGGAAATCGTTTTTCTTGCATTGCAGAAAGTATAACAAAAAACCCTACCTGAGACACCGCTCAGGTAGGAGTTACTGTACTGCCACCAATACTCTCTGTTCATATTTCTTAAACACCATCACATGAAATACCGCTTGATAGTGTTCTTCGGTCGCCTCGATCAGACCTTCCTGTTCGAGCTCTACCAACTTCCCACGCATCCACTGGATCTGTCTCGCCGTCAGACGCTTCTTACCGATGTCGATCGTCGCGCCCGTCAAATGAGACGAACGGCGTTCTCCCTCGGTAGCGGCCGCATTGCGATTCTTTTTAGCCAGTTGTGCTTGATGCACCACCGTCCTCGTGGCGGAATTGACTCGAAACGATTCGCCAAACTTTGCGTGAAATTCCGAACCAAGGTCCTTCAAGAACTGTGCCGTCCACGGCCGAACCACCTGAAGCTTCTTTTTGACCCGGGGGTCAATTCTGACCCCAGCAACCCGTGGGATGGGAACCAGTTGCTTTTGATTTTTAAGGGCAAAAAGCTGACTATCATTCGCGATACGTTCCAAGCCATCGCTGTCGGCGATTTGATTCTGTCGTACTTGTGAAGCAAATGATCCAGCCAGTATCGGGTCGGCGTACGTGAAGCCCGACTGGAACATGACCGGAATGATCATCACCAGAAAAAGTATCTTCATGACACACCTCCATAAAAATAGTGTAAAAGAGCACTGCCTAATTGCATTATTGTTACCAATACTCCGTACCGTCAAGGAAAGTTATGCACCCGCCTAAGAAAAGGCGCCCAAGGTATCGCAAGGGCGCCCACAATTTATCTAAGCGGAATGAAGCTGAACTGGCCACCATGGCCGATCCTGCCTGTTCCCACACACCGAAGCGTGATCTGTTGACCAGATTCATCTAGACCAAAAAATTGAACCGGCTCCGGACCAAGCAGTAGCTTGACTCTCCAGTATACCGGTATGACCGAGAAACCTGAGACGTCTTCTGCCTTCCAGCCCGGAAACCAAACTCCATGGTGTGAAACGGGTTCAAGAACTACGTAATTTTTCCAACCGCCGAACGCAGGAGTATGAAAGATCGGGAAAAACTTCCACCACCACCGGGCGACTGCATGCGGATCACCAGAAAAGGTGACCATCTGACTTTGCTGCAGCTGATCGGCTTCTTCCTTGGTCAGCTTTTTGTTATTCCAGAAATGCGTACGCTGCAGTCTTTCCGTGAGAGTAAACTGCATCATTAACATGATCGGCACCATGAGTGCGTCAGCAAAAGCACTGAGGGCGCCTTGTGGTTTGATCTTAGTGATCATTTCCCCTCCCCTTCCAAAATTACACTTTTTATATTATACCACAAATATAACTACATTTCAATACCATTGAGGAAACTTCGTGGCGCTAAATACTCCTTCCACTTTTCGTAGAGCTGGTAGATCGCCTGGACATCGCCCATGTTCTTTTCTGCTATCGTGCGAAACTGTCCGTCCGCAAACGCAGCAGCGATCTCTTCCCCACCGAGCAAACTGGCGTTCTCTATCCCGTACGCGCCACACAAAAGCTGCAATGACGGACGGTGTGCGAGTGCACCATGGAACGAGAATTCATCGAGAAGATCGACGTGGTACGGCATGGCCTGTTTCGTGATGTAGCGCTCCTTGGCAATATCGACCGTTGGCCGGACCCCCTGCGTAATTGACCGATGATACAAAAAAGGGAGCGTGAACGAACGACCATTGAAGGTCACGAAGACATCATAACTGAGTGCGCCTTCCCAAAAATCTTCTAGTATCTCCTTCTCGGTGCGCTGCTTGAAGGTAAAATTTTCGACAGCAAAACTCTCACTGGGCTTGTCCGACACAAAGTACACCGCCCCCGACCGACGCTCGACATCGTAGACCGCGAGCGAAACGATCGAAGCGGTAAAGGGTGAAAGCGAGAGGCGGTCGACAACCTCATCGCGCTTCCGTCGTTTTTCTTCCTCAGAAAAATTCCCCCGGTCGATCCAATGCGTGAGCGCACCACGCGTGATACCCGGCAGGTCGCCCCATTTGGTACCGTGCGTCTCGAGATCGACAATGAGCGTAGCCATACTACAGGGAGACCGGTGAAGCCATGAAGCAATTGAGGACTGTCTCTCGCGTTTCGCTGAGGTAGTAGCGATACTCGCCCGCCACCACTGCGCCACCACAAGCGTCGGTGGTTACATTACTCGTTCCGTAGATCGGAAACCCATCGAGCGCATAGCCAATGAGCGTGTGTTCACCAAACACTCCGTACAGCCCGACTTCATCATTTCGAATGAGCGAGCCGTCTTGCGCGATACCAACGACGTCAGTTCGAAGACATGACAGGGTGCCCGAAAGTGGGTAAAGCGGGAGCTGCAGCAGAACTTCAGCTGTCTCAGGCGCTCCAGCAAGGGTTCGAGCAACCACCCGCGCGCCTTCAGCTACCGTGAACTGCACACCCTGTGGCGACCAGCTTCCCTGATAGGCCGTGTACCCCGGGCACTTCATGAGCGAAGCGACCGACTCCGGCACCTCAGCAACCTCTTCGGCAGCCGGCTCATTCTCCACGGCGACAGCTGCCATCTGTGGCATTTCCTCCGTTACCTCACCTTGCGCGGCGATCTTCTGACGCATCTCACTGAGCCGCTCCTCACGCGGAAGCGGTTCGGAGAGACGAAGTTCGGCAGTGAATTCTTGCTCCGTAACCTCAGCTAAAAACACAGTGGCTGGCTGCGCGGCAGCGTCGCGCTGCTGCGAGAGTATCGTCGCACCAATACCGACCACCAAAAGGACCGCGGCCGAAAAGAGCAACATAAAATCACGAGTTCGAAACATGTCTTTATAATAGCAAAAGGATGGACATACCCCAAGAGACCGTCGTTCATAGGTGCCATCGATCGCGGGTGAAGAACTTAGCGCCAGTTTGCCTGAATTGCTATAATCAAACCATGGAAAGTATCAAAGACCCCGAAACACTCGATGCTCGTTGGTTCAAACGGTTTGAAGCGCTCTCATTTGAGGATTATGAAAAACTCTCTGGGTCTAAGCTGGTACGAGAGCAAGAAAAAACATCCTTCCTCTCTAGTGAAAAGATTAACCCCGACTTGGACTACCCTGAACTTGAGACCTTTGATATTGAGGCACGTGAGGAGCAACTTCTTTCACTGAAAGAGGACATTCTGGAGCTCGAACCAAATGAGGCGGTGCGGAAAATTTACCGTACCAAGATCAACGAGCTCTTGGCAACCGTGCGCATGTTGCGGGCCACGAGAGAAAAAGATGATAGAAGGTTCTCACGATACTCAGACTTCATTTACGGAAAGCCAAACGAAGACGATCTTAATTACGTGATCAAACATGTGCAGGAACTAGTGGGTGCGAATCTTGCCAGTGCTGACGCAGACAAGCAAGCCGCCGCAGAGCGCCTCCAAGGTATTTTTGGAGACCTGGTCACTCACCCCGATTTTGGAGTATCAAGAGACATTTTACCAGACGGTGAATCGATCACCGGATCAGTACAAGATGTTGAAGAAGCCAAACTTGCCTTTACCGAAGCCCTGGAAGAACTAGGGATCGATGACTGGGATATCGTGGTCGATTCAGAGAAAGGGCTCTCAAATTTTAGCGTCAGTCAGGAGCACAAGATCATTCGTATCCCCTCCGAAGAAAAGCTCCTAGAGCGGAAAATATCAAAGAAGAAGCTGAGAGGGTTGATCGCGCACGAGATCCAGACCCACGTACTACGTAGACATAATGGAGAGAGATCCAAGCTTCAATTACTGGGCTTGGGACTAGATAGATACTTAAAAGCCGAAGAAGGGATCGCGACCTACAATGAGCAGCAGGTCACTGGTGCCACTGAATTTGCCGGTGTCCCCCGCTTTTTCTCGATTGCTGTCGCAAAAGGTATCGATGGTCAAAAACGAGACTTCCGGGAAACCTTCGAGATAGTAAAAGACTACCGCCTACTATCTTCTCTCGCAAAAGAAACGGGTCCTGAGAAAGCCGCAAAAACAGCGTACGATGATTGCGTGCGTATTTTCCGTGGTACTACCGGAAAAACACCGGGAGCGATCTATCCGAAAGACATGTCTTATTTTGGTAACCGTGCTATTTGGACATTGGTCTCAAAGGATTCAGACGTGGTGCACCAGTTCGGTATCGGAAAATACGACCCCAATAATTCTGAACACGTAGCCCTCCTTTCCCAGCTGGGCATCCTTGATGAGGACCTAGCTGAACTCGATGCACAGCAATAATAGCTGTGCGCTCCGCGAGCTCCCTATTTTTTGTTACCGCCGTTACTGCGTCCGGTTACCTTGATCTGCACCAACTGCTCAGCGCGGCGGATGTCAGCCAGAAGCTTGGAACGGTCCGCGTTGTACAGGAACAAGTTAAAGACAGAGCGACCACCGTTGCGAGCAAAGATCGAACGATCACCTACTTTTTTATTCACATCGATCTTGTGGAATGATTCGAGCTCTTCGATCTTCTTGATCCCCTTCATTTCGGTGATCTTCCCTTCCTTGTCGGCAAACCATTTCATGGCACAGGCATATCCCTTACACTTCTTAGGAATGATAGGCTTTTTCGGTATGCGTATCAGCACGTCATTGAGAGCGTGATTGATGTCACAACTGAGGCCGTGGAGGATGTGGCGGAAGCCTCCCATGCGAGCGGCGATCTCGACGATCTTCCACTCATCATCAAGCTTCATGAGCTCGGTGTGGGCGATGGAACTTCGCAAGCCAAGGGCATGGATCGCCCCTTCGGCAGCAGCCTGTGCCCTAGCGACCGTTTCAGGCTTGAGTCCGGTCGGGGTAATTTGCAAGTGATTATAGAAATCATCATGGCCGATATTCTTTGCCGTCACCTGCTTCACTAGTGGACAGTGATACACTGTTCCGCGCGAATCGACATACGAATCGATCGAAAAGAGCTCACCATCCATATACTCTTCAGCAATGACCTTGGGCTCCTCGAGTCGATTATCTTTTTCGTACGCCTTCTTAATTCGACGAAAGACTGTGCGCAAAACCTTCTCGAGCTCCTCCTCGTGGTAGCAGATCGTCACAAACAAACTAGCAGCCATGTTGGTTGGCTTGATGATCAGCGGAAAGCCGATCTTCTTGATCACCCGGTCTCGTTCCGGCTTGGAATTCTTCTTTACCAAAGTAAACTTGGGGGTCAGCTTTGGGTCATAGGTTCTAAACCGTTTTCGCATTTCATACTTGTCACTCGCCCAACGCAGCGATTCGGTGGTGGGAGTTCGGAGGTAAGGCACGTTCGGTATTGCGTCAGCAAAGCGAGCCATATTCTGTTCAGAACGACAGGTAATGGCGAGGAGCTCTTTCTCATAGGGCAGCACCGCCTCCGCGATCTTTTCCGGTTTTGAGAAATCACACGTTACATAGATATCGAGCCCTGGTGTCTCCCTCAGCTCTTTATCGTCTCGCACGCGAGAATCACGAAGCAGCATGATGCGCAGCGGATACCCGAGCACTTTCTCGTATTCACGGACAGCCTCGATCGTCCCCGGCGGCAAAGCCATGACGTACACAATGATGTTCTTCTCCTTCTTCATAGAAATGCTTAGCAAATAAAAAAGCAGTCATCCAGAAACGCTGCGTATTAAGACTTTCTGTATTCAGACCAAAAAAGCATACACCGAAAATCACCTACATTCCCAAAACAACACACATGTTGTTCCATGACAACTCTTGACAAATACTACCTAGTATCAAAGTATGAGGACCTAGACCTCCGTTTGATGTTTCATCAAACTAACTAAATACCAATGGAATACACACAATACAAAATCGCTGTCGTGACCAACTCCGACGGCCAGTCTTTATCTGACCTCAAACGGACCGCGGATGAGTACGGGGTCGTTTTTGACCAGATCACCTTCCCCTACCTCTCGCTCAATGACTTCCGGACCAGCGACCTTATCAACACGCTACGCCAGTACGATATCGTCTACTACCGCACCGGCATGCGCGATACGACCATCGATGAACTGGCGTTCGTCTTGGCTGAACTGAACATTCCCCTCATCAACGGGAGCCAGACACACCCCGGAGTACACAAAAAGATCCAGCAAGCACTCTTGGCTGGACGACACCGCATCCCTCACCCTAAGAGCTACTTGGTTGATAAATTCGACTACAGCGTAGCCGCCTCGCTCCTTGGCAGCAGCTTTGTGGTGAAGCCAGACGTCGGCGCTCATGGTACTGAGGTGGCTATTGTGTCGAGCGCGGAAGAATTGAAGAAAGTTCAGGAAGACCGATCGAAGGATAAGTACATCTTCCAAGAACTCATCACGGGTGCCGATGAGTACCGCGTGTACACCGTCGGCGACAGAGGCATCGCGTCGTACAAAAAAATACCTGGCCAGGACGACTTTCGGGCCAACCTGCATGCCGGCGGCGGGATCACAGAAACCGAGCCAGAACGTGTGCAGCAGCTCCTTACCTTTGGCGGACACGTCGCGAAATGTTTCGGGGCTGACATCTCTGGTGTGGATGTCCTCATGAAGGACGGCGAGTGCATGCTCCTTGAGCTCAACTGGCAGCCAGGCTGGGAACAGCTCGATGAAGTTTCTGGAACTGATTTCAGTAAAGAGACCATTCGGTACATCCTGCGCAAGGCACACGAGAGCAAGGTCGGTCTCGTGTAGTAATTGAAAAAAGGCGCAGGGGGCTTCGCCCCCTGCGCCTTTTTTGCACCCTTTCCAAACTTAGATACCGAACTTCACTCCACCACCCACTTCACCCGTACTCGACGCCGTCGAAGAGGCCATCGAACTTGGGTCGATCGCGTAGCCGATCTGCTGCGCGAAATCGAGGAATGACTCGATCTCCATCTTCTGACCATTGAGATAGAAAGATGGAGTACCGTTCACCCCAAGCTCTTCCCCTTCAGCAAAATCAGCCTGCACGCGCTCCTTAAGGACCGATGATCCTAGGTGCTTCTTGAAGAGGTCAATGTCGAGGCCGAGGTCACTCGCGTACTGTACGAAGAACGTAGTGGGCACCGCAGACTTCGACCAGGCTTCTTGCTTCTCAAAAAGCATGTCGTGAAACTCAAAGAATTTTCCCTGCTGACCAGCCGCCTCAGCCGCTACTGCCGCCTGAAAAGCGTACGGGTGGATGCGTGGTGGTAACGGGAAATGCTTGTACTCAAAGTGCAGCTGATCCTGGTACTGCTCTAACATGCCCGTGAGAACCGGCTGGAAGCTGGCACAAGCTGGACACTGGAAGTCGCTGTACTCCACCAGCGTGACCGCTGCTTCTGGGTTTCCTTTCGTGTGAACCAGTGTTTCCACTCCTTCATTGCTGCGCTCGGCTGATACGTTCGAGTACCAGATCGCGCCTCCGAATAAAACGACGACAATAACGCCGATAATGATCCATGGATTTTTCATATGAAAAACAGTGTACCACATTCGCCCACAGACGCTCACTCTAGACAACCGATTGTTTGGTACACTTAACACTAATGCGTACCACACCACACAGTCCCTGGGCGGACACCCTTCCGGAGGTCGAGAACACTTTAGCCACCAACCTAGAAAAAGGACTTTCCACGCTCGAGGTGCAAGCACGACTCTTGCAGTTCGGGGAGAACATTTTTGAGACCGAGCAGAAAAAGGGCCCTCTGCGTATTTTCCTGCAGCAGTTCACGAGCCCCCTCATCCTCATGCTCGTTGCGGCGGTTTTGCTCACCGCCTACCTCGGTGAATGGCTCGATAGCGGCATCATCGCCCTTGCTATAGTTATCAACGCTGTCCTTGGTTTCTACCAGGAACTGAAGGCCGAAAAAGCCATTGCCGACCTGCGCTCATACATTACCGAGCGTACCCGCGTCATTCGTGACGGGCACGAAATGGAGATCGACCCGCGCTACCTAGTACCCGGTGATATCCTCCACCTCAGCAATGGCGCTCGCATCACCGCCGATGCCCGCATCATCAAGGAGATCAACTTCACCGCTGATGAAGCAATTCTCACTGGCGAATCACTACCAGTTGAAAAGGAGCACGCGCAACTTCCCGAAACCACTCCCCTCCCTGACCGCATCAATATGGTTTACGCCGGCACGTTGAGTGTTGATGGTTCGGCCTACGCCGTAGTGACCGCGACCGGCTACCAAACCGAGATCGGCAAGCTGGCCCGCCTCGTTGCCGAGACGACCATTGAAAAGACCCCGCTCCAGAAAGCCGTCGGCAAACTGACCTGGGTGATCATTTTCTTTGCCTCGATCACCGTGATCGGCATCTTTGCGCTCGGCATCTCGCAGGAGCAGCCGCTCTATGAGATGCTCCTCATCTCGATCGCTATTTTGGTCGGTACCGTGCCGGAGGCTCTGCCGGTCGGCCTTACCGCCATTCTCGCCATTGGTGTGGAACGTATCGCTAAAAAGCGCGGCATCATGCGCAGCCTCACTGCCGCCGAGACCCTTGGTTCGACCACGCTCATCATTACCGACAAGACCGGCACCCTCACGCAGGCCAACATGCAGCTTGTCGATATCGACACCATCGACCACCTTTTAGCACCAAACTTCACCCCGGCCGACCACCACACCAACTTCGATAAAAAGCAGCGTGAGGTATTAGCCCTGGCCCGCTGCGCGAGCGACGTCACTATCGAAAACCCCGACGACGCTGCGGAAAGCTGGGTGATCAGCGGCTCAGACCTCGAGACCAACATCGTGCGCGCCGCTGGCAAGTACGACATCAGGCAAACCGACGCTGATCGTTCCGAAATACAGATCCGCGTACCTTTTAGTTCAAAGTATAAATTTTCTGTTACTCGGATCCCAACTGCCTACCTGCCTGGTCACCTCAGTGAGTTTGCGGACCCGCACGTGGTCATGGGCGCACCCGACATTCTCATCGATCGTTCCTGCCATGATGCTGCGACCAAGGAACAATTACGACACGCCGTCACAGAACACAGTCGCTATGGTCGACGCGTCTTAGGCATTGCGCTCCTCACCCCACACGCCGAACCCCACGCCATCACGACCGAGCACGTGCGAGACGTGACCTTCCTCGGTGTACTCAGTTTCCACGACCCGATCCGTCCGGAAGTGCCAGCAGCGCTTGCGCGGATCCGTTCTTACGACACCAAAGTGGTCATGGCTACCGGCGACCTACCGGGCACCGCGCTCGCTATCGCCCATGAACTGGACTGGGATGCCACCGAAGCCAACGTCCTCACCGGAGCGCAGCTACAGCAGCTTTCTGACGACGATCTCTTGGCCATTATCAAAAAGGTGCAGATCTTTGCGCGCGTGACTCCGGAAGACAAGCTTCGCATCACTAAGCTTTACCAGGCACAAGGAGAAGTGGTTGCCATGACCGGTGACGGCGTGAACGACGCTCCCTCGCTCAAAGCCGCTGACATCGGCATTGCCGTCGGCTCGGGGAGCGACGTCGCCAAGAGTGTGGCCGACCTGGTCTTGCTCGATGACAACTTCAAGACCATCGTCGCGACCATTGAGGAAGGACGACAGATCCTCGCCAACATCAAAAAGATGTTCGTGTACCTGATGTCGAACGCTGTCGATGAGCTCATCTTGATCGGCGGTTCGGTCATTGTTGGGGTGGCACTACCGCTCACCGCCGTGCAGATCATCTGGGTGAATCTCTTTACCGGCAGCATCCCTGCCATTGCCTTTGCTTTTGACCGGCAACCGATGAAACATGATGCCAACCGCAGCTTCTTCGACGCCCGCGTGCTCTTCCTTACTTTCTTTGTCGGTATCGTTACCTCCCTCATGCTCTTCGCGCTCTACTACGGTCTCATCTCCTCAGGCGTGCCCCTAGCGACCGCGCAGAGTGTCCTCTTTGCGTGTTTTGCAAGCTACATCCTCTTCATTGCTTTCTCCTTCCGCGACCTGACTCAGCCGATCTATCGCTACTCACTGATGGAAAACCGAGTGCTACTCTTTGGCATCGTCGTTGGCTTGATACTACTGATCGCGACCTACACCACTCCGTTCTTCCAATCTATCTTTACCCTAGCGCCGCTTTCGCTGCCGTGGGTCGGCTTTGTGGCTTTCTGGATCGTGCTCAATATCCTGGTGGTAGAGCTCTCCAAGTGGTTTGCGAATACCTATTTAGTGAAGTGGGTGGACAAAAGACGAAAAGTGTCGTAGTTTCATTTCACTACCACTATGGCCAGAAAACCCAATTTCGTCCGCAAGAAGAAGCGCAAAGTGCATGGCGCGACCTTTTGGGATACCGAATACACCAATCCGCAATACCTGAAGCTGTCTCTCAACGTCAGTGAGGATTTGGCGAAGTTCACCCGCTGGCTTATGCGCAGCGAGAGCAACTACCTGTTGGCGGCTGGCAACAGCGCCGTCGATGCCGGTTGCGGCAACGGACGCAACCTTCTCTTTTTGGCGCGCGAGTTTGGTCTGAAAGGATTCGGCGTGGACATATCTTCGGCCGCTATCGCGCAGGCAAAAAAGCTTTCAGCTGAACTTCCGATCGACTACGCGGTCGGTTCGGCGGGCGACCCGCTTCCCCTTCCTGATGAAAGTCAGACTCTCGCGCTTGATATGATGACCTCGCACTTTTTGGATCGTGCCGGGCGCGAGCAGCTCCGTGATGAACTATTCCGCGTGCTCGCGCCCGGCGGCTACCTCTTCATGAAAACTTTTCTCAAAGATGAAGACCTCCACACCGCCCGTCTCCTCAAAGACCACCCGGGCACCGAGGAAGGCAGCTACATTCATCCGGTCATGGGCGTTTCTGAATATGTCTACAGCGAGGAAGAACTGGTCGCGTTCCTCAGCGAGCGGTTCATCGTGCGCAAGATCTACCGTTCGCACAAGCACGCCTTCCACGGGCAAGCGCGTAAACGACGCACTATTTCTATCTACGCGGAAAAGGACTATAAATGAGCAAACGAGCGAAGCGACTATTGCGAATTTACGTCCCAATTTCGCCCTTTCCTAGGCGAAATTGCTGGACGAACCAAGGTATAATGCTCAACCATAGCTCGACGTAAAAAGGCCGCTGCCTTCGGCAGCGGCCTTTTTTATTTATAGTCCCTAGTACGGCATCTCCATTCCTTCATACACCGTGCCGTACTCCATACCACCGCGCATGATCTCATTCATGTCTTGAAACAGCACGGTACTTGGTGGCACAAACACAGTGCGGTCAACCTCACGCCACGGCTTGCAATCATACTCGACCGCCGCATCAAGCGCGATCGGTTCATTCGCACTCACGTCCGAGTCATTCACACTCGCCAGATCCATTTTTACTCCGTAGGCCTCTCCCTCGATCTCGCTCCACACGTACATCATTCCACTGTCAATGATCATTGAAGAGAGGATCGTCCCTGAAAGGTCCGGACCGGCGGTGAGAAAGTCCCCCCGCATGCTACCGTCACTCACAAAGTACGTTCCCTCAACCTTCGAACCTTCGGTGGCATCGGTATACGAAACGGTACACTCCAGGTTCTCATTGAGGAGACGTAGATAGTCGAGCGACCCAGTACCTTGTCGAGGCTGTGCGGTAACTTCCGTTTCACCTGAAGCAACCCCGAGCTCTTCCATGGTGCTTTCTGCTTCGCTCGCTAGCTCGTGCGCCGGCGTGGAGAAAAGAGCAAAATAAGCAAAGCCGACGATCCCAACTGCTATCACCGCGAGAATGATCACGTTTTTCATAGTGTGTGCATGATTATAGATAAGTCCATATATTGTACCCATTTTTTGTTAGAGACGGTAGTTTATGGACCTGCGCATGGCATAATAGACGCATGTTTTCCAGTC
>CAZFSB010000005.1:0-17233 GCA_964521645.1 uncultured Candidatus Saccharibacteria bacterium
CACCCGTCACCGACCTTCGAACGGCGCTCGGGAATGACTACCGCCGTGTGGATGTGCGAAAGCACTGGGCCGAAATTTCCTCCGTAAATTTCGGCCCAGTCCCCCTCCCCGACGAATACACCATCGCCCACTTCCGCTGCATCGCCTCTTCCGGCACCTACATGCGCTCGCTCGCCCACCTCATGGGAGAAAAACTCAGCTCCTGCGGTCTCGCCTGGCACATCCACCGCACCAAGATCGGCACCTTTAATGACCAGACGAAAAGTTGGGAAAACCAATTTTAGCGTCCTTGTTTCTTTTCTTTGAATTCTTGTGCTCGTTCGAGGTATGCCTGTACTGCCAACACAAACTCAGCATGGCTCCACACCAGGGGTGCGGTGGAAAGTTGCTCGCGGGTGTCTGGGTGCATTTGTTCAGCGAGAACCCCGCCGACGGTCGCGTGAGAAGCGGTCCACTGGAGCAGATCTAGCGCAGGCTTGAGATCAGTCAGCTTCTCTGCTTTTTCAATATAATAGCGAGCGATCCACAACGTCGTGATGACCCAAGGATTCGATGAGGCATTGTCATGGGTACGGTAGTAGCGGTCTCCTTCATAGCGAACAAATCCCTTACTATTGCCGTGCACCTGCAGTCGCTCATTGACCGCCTTGAACATGCGGGTCATCGACTCGTCCTCAACATCAAATACACGGAAGAAAAGAAGACCGTAGAGACTGCTGGTATCGAGTGTCTTGTCGTACTGCAAGTCACCTTCAGCGGTGTGCAAAACTTGCTTCACAAAGATCCCTTCTTTCTTATCAAACAAGACCTCCTTGATCGACGATTGAATACGCTGCGCGACCGCCTGGTAGGTGCGTGAGGCATTCTCTTTGCCAAGGAGGTTAGCAAACTTCGCCGCGGCCATGAGACCTCCGTACACTGAAGCGGCTGTATAAGTAGAAGTTCCATACTTTTCCTCCCAAAGATCGAATGAACCCTGCGGTAGTCCTGTGAGTGGCTCAATGTACTGGCACATGAATTCGGCCGCTGGCTCGATAAAGCGGTTGTACATTGATTCCACGAATTCAATATCACGATGAAGTTCATAGTGTTCCCAAAGCACGAACAGTACCGTTGCCGTCTCGTCCTCTTGGATCGGCAACCGTGGTTCCCCATTGATGATCCACGGATGCCACGAGCTGCCGAGCACACCATCGCTGCGGTACTTATGCATCAGATACCCACTCGGGTCTAATAGATTCGCCATCAGTTCAAAGAATCGCACCGCCACATCACGGTAGCCTGCTTTATCAAAAGTGTGCGCGATGATGGAGGCGTCGCGTGGCCAGACGTAGCTGTAGGTATCGCGTCCATGATGAAGCATGTCCGTATCGCTCGAAGCGATGATGCCGCCACGGTTATCGGTATGAACACGCATCACCATCAATGATCGACGGTAGAGAGTCTGCAACTCTACCGGTAACAACGAGAGGTCGGTTTGCTCCTTCTCCAGCCACGCATGCCAGTAGGCTTCGGTAGAAGCAATAAGTCTCTCGGGCTCTTCTTTGATGATAAGTTCATCGAGGGTGTGGACCTCAGGGATAGAGGCCCCGCACACGACCCAGTAGTAGGCGTCGTCAGAAGAGTTCGCCGGTATGGTGAATGAAAGTCCGATAACCGAATCGACCGAGCCGTGTTCGATCGGGTTCTTTTCGAGTACACCATCAACCGCGTCGAGGTAGGTTCCCTCCTTCCCTTCGATACCAAACAGACCGATGTTGTATTCCTGAAATGACTTTTTGCCGGTCATCGCGTTGACCAGAATGGTGTTATCACCCTTGTAGTGAATGATGGCATTCACCCGCGGATCATAGAAACCAGTGTCACCACGACGAGATTCGTTGATACGAAATTGCTGCGACAAGAAAAGTTTTATCTTTCTGGATTCACTGCGTTGATTGTGTACCGTGAAGTGTCGAAGGAAGATATTGTGTTCATTGTGGACAGCATCGCGACTGGCGACCGTTACCCCGAGCGCTTCATTTTCGGCGAACAGTGAACCGATGCAGGTTCCTTCCTCGAGCTTTGCGGTCACCCGCCAAGCTGGATCATCCAACCAGGAGATCTGTCCGTCGACGAAAACACCGATACGATGCACGAAGCTTCCACTAGCGCCACTGACATGATCAGCCTCTCCAACGTAGGGAAAATACAGATCACGAACCTGCCCTCGGGCATCAAGCCCGACGAGGAGATTGCCGTTGCCGATAGTGACCGCTCGAGCCATAAAGCTTAGACGGAGTAGGACTTAAGATGCTTCACCACGACACTCTTGGCGGTCTTAGGTGTCTTAGCTTTTCCAAGCTCAACAGCACAGGCATTGTCGGCCAATACGTCGGAGACCCACTTGGCAAAATCGTTGTGCGCTTCACCGGCGTGGTAGAGATAGATCTCATTCTCCATCTCATCGAGCGCGTCACGGAGCGCTACTAGACTATTCAAAATTCGGCCGTTACTGACCCAGAACGATTGCTGGTCGGGTGCGTAGACCAAGGACTTCTTGCTCGCAGACTTAGGAGCGGCTTTTTTTGCTGTCGACTTAGCGGCGGCCTTTTTGACCACCTTTACTTCAGCTTCCTTTTTAACTGGTTTCTTGGTCGCTACTTTTTTGGTAACGGCTTTAGTTGCTACTTTTTTTGTTGGCATGTTTTAAGAACTTATTTCCTCCTGATGAGGCCTAGTAAAGAACGGATCGGGCTCATGATCTGCTGCCACCAAGGTGACGGTACCGGGACCGGTTCCTCGGCAGCGACCGGCTGCGGTTCTGCGACCGGCGGCGTAACCTCTGGTTCCGGCGGAACCGCCACCTCTGGGATAGCTACGCGCGTTGCTTGTTTCGTCGCTTCCTTTGCTTCACGTTCTGCCACCGCATGGCTTACTCTCAATTGTAAATCACTCAGCGCATTCATAAAGGCGATATACGCATCATATGGGGATTGGTACGGAGAGAAGTACGCGTGCACATCGCCGTCGTGCGACCACTTGGTACACATGTAATAGAAGTGGTCAGACGTTTGGAGCTTACGCCAGGTCTCGATGAGATCTTTTTTCTTGGTCTTCATGACCGCTTCCTCCATACCATACGTGGCAGCGATGGCGTCGCGCTGGATGTCATTCCCCACCCAGGCGGTGAGGTCGCGGTCGGTGTCAGCCCAGGTGAGTACATCGGGAACATCATAATCACCAATGACGTCATACGCTTCAACCGTCTCAGTGGCGGTCTTGAAACTGGTCTCTGGGTGACGCATGATCATCTCCGGGAATGAGCGTAGGAAATCGAAGATACCGGTATCTTCCCACTGGTGTTCCCCGAAGCTCTCGTAGTCCATGAAGAGGTTGATGGTGTTGCCATCACCGTGGTGCGCGTGGATCCAGTTGGCGTAGGTGTCGGCCTGGAGCGGCCAGCTTTCCCACCCCTTGTTACCAAAGCGAAACGCGATGTCGTCAGAGAGTTTGTAGTTCTTGAGGAGCACCTTTATCTTTGACGTACCGGCCGGACGATACAGATAGTTTGGACTGCGCCAGCCAAGGTACTTATCCCAACCTTCGGCCATGATGCCAAGATAGCCATTGTCCTCACACCATTTCGCGAGGTCATTACGATATGAAAGTTCGGTGTTGCGGAACACGCGCGGCTTCACACCGAAAAGTTGCTTGATGCGCTTCTCGTGCTGCTTCACCTGGCGCTCGAACTCTGGCACTGAATAAAAGAACGCCAGTGAGTGGTGGTACGTGTCGGCCAAGATCTCGACGCGGCCGGTCGCTACCAGCTCCTGGAAGGATTCGAGTACATCGGGGGCATACGCCTCAAACTGGTCAAGAACCGTTCCTGAAAATGAAAGGTTGAAACGAAACTCTGGATGTTGATCGAGCAGTTCTTTGAGGATACGGTTGGTCGGGCGGTAGGACTTGTTCGCCACCTTCTCGACGATCTTCCGGTTGTTGAGATCGGCCTCACTATTATCATTGAAATATTCGGTGTCATTACCGATATCAAAGACGCGGTACCGCTTGACGCGGTATGGTTGATGAACATGAAAATACGGACAGACAGTGAGCATACCTAGGTTGTTACATATTGTACCAGATTCTGATAGATGCGTTTGATCTTGTTAGCGGCATGTCCCCAAGACATGTTCTGCAACTGCCACTTCCCTTCCTTTACCATCTGCTGCCGGATGACCGGGTAGCGAAGACTGGAGAGGATCTGATTGGCCATCTCATCGGTATCCCAGAAATCCACCTTGAGGACGTGGGAAAGCACCTCAGCCACTCCTGATTGCTTACTGATGATGGATGGGGTGCCGTGCTGAAGCGCCTCGAGTGGGACGAGGCCGAAGGGTTCAGAGACCGACGGCATGACCACCAGGTCGGCGCTCTGGTACATACGGTCGCGCTCTTCTTCCCAGAGCGCTCCGGCAAAGAGCACGTTTTGCGAGAGTCCCATGGCGCCCACGAGTTCGATTATTTTCGTCTTCATGTCTCCCCAGCCCGAGATCACAAAGACCACATCAGGGTCGACGTCGACAACCCGCCGGGCCGCGCGCACAAAGTAGTCGACTCCTTTCTGAATACTGATACGGCCGTGGTAGAGGACGATCTTCTTACCTTGTCGCTTGAGTTCGGTAAGGGTTTGCGGGAGGCGCGTTGGCTCACTGGTGTCACAGCCATTGTGAACGACCGTCACCTTTCCGGGAGGAACACCGTGCTTATTGACCACAATGCTCTTTGTATACTCACTGACGGTGATGACTCGGTCGGCCAACGCAAAGCTCTCGCGTTCGATCCTGAATATCTCCGGGTCGACATTATCACTCGCGGCTTGGTCGAATGAGGTGGCGTGGACGTGCAGTATGAGCGGCTTGCCACTGGCGATCTTGGCTGCGACCCCTGCCAGGTATGACGTCCAGTCATGGGCGTGAATGACATCAAATTCTTCTTCCTGCGCGATCACCGATGCCTGGTGCGCAAAGCGATGTACTTCCTCAAGAATGGTGCGCGAGCGGATTATCGGTGCCCCCTGCTTATCGTACCCAATGATGACATTGATCGTGCTACTAGCTTGCTGATACGGCAACAACGAGACATCGGTGTGACGGATCTTTACCAAGCGCTCTTGATCGGCAAATAAAAAGCGCGCACCACCGTGCGTTTCCTGAGTCTTGGGAAGCACAAAAACGACCTCCACACCCTTTTGCAGAAGCTCACGAGTAAGACCATGACAGGCAACCCCCAAACCGCCATTTTTTGCGGGCGGAAACTCCCAACCAAATGTTAAGACGCGCATGACGAAATTAGCAACTAGAACATTTCCCAGTGAAAGGTTTCTAGCTTGGTCTCATGATAGCACGACATCTCTCTATGCCAGCAACAGTATAAGTGCACAATCTGTTGATTAAAGTTCCCCTGTTTGACAGGTTGACCTTTTGCCTCTCTTTTGCTAGAATCTCGCCACTATGTCACAAGATCTACTTATAAAACTCGTGTCAGTCGGCGATGCCAAGGGCGTTGGAAAAGGTCATGTCTACTACACTCGGTACAACAACAAGAACAAGAAGAACCCGAGCGCAAAGTACGAGACCAAGAAATTCAACCCAGTAGCGAAGACACACACAGTGTACAAGCAGAAGAAATAAACATTAGCCCTTGCGGGCTAATGTTTACTTAAAAGGCCCGCGCGAAGCGCGGGCCTTTTGCATTATATTTCATTACTATCCTAATCTGATCACTACGAGCACTCAACCCGTTCCAGGAATCGGCGGCGGGAAAAAGCCGCCGATTCGGAACTAAATTCACAATAGTCGTTACACTCTTTTGTTCATTTAAGCTTCCCCAAGCTCGCCAGACTATTCTGCTCGCAGGTTGCTCGAAGCACTTCCTTAGCGGCTTCTTCATTTTCTGACTTACCGCCCCAAGCTTTGAGCATCGGCTCTTCGATGGCACGCGAGAACGAGAACGTGATCGGCCACGGCTGCTCACCGAGCTTCGCGATCGCATTAAGATTCTGCACTGACCGCTCTGGTGACTGACCGCCTGAAAGAAATACGATGCCCGCGCATTCATGTGGCACGCTCATGTGGAAAGTACGCAATGTTGCTTGCGCTACTTCTTCTGGAGAGGTTTGTTCGGAATGATTCGAACCAGCCAAGACCATTGACGACTTGAGGATGAGACCGGCTAAGTCGACCTTGTACTCGATGAGCGTCTGGAACAAGATCTGAAGGGTGCGGGTTGTGACCATCTCCGCTTTTTGGAGTGAATGATCACCCTCAAAAATGACCTCCGGCTCGACGATCGGTACGATGTTGGCGGTCTGCGCGATCTGCGCGTAGCGAGCAAGCATCATCGCGTTCATTCTGATCGCGGAGTCTGTCGGAGTGTCGTCTTCATCAATAGTGATGACCGCGCGCCACTTTGCAAAGCGCGCACCAAGGTCGTAGTATTCCGCAAACCGTTCTGCCAAATTGTCGAGACCCTGCGTCACCACTTCGCCCTTGAAACCTTCTAGGTCTTTTGTTCCCAGGTCAACTTTGATACCAGGAACGATCCCCCGCGCGGTAAGCACATCCGCAAACGGCATGCCATCGCGAGTTACATTGCGAAGCGAAGAATCATACATGATCACTCCCGAAATGTACTTCTCGATATCTGGTGCGGTGAACAACAGCTCTCGAAAGACCTGTCGATGCTGCGGTTCATTAGGCAAATGCACCATGGAGAGGCGCTTACCGGCTGTCGCATCGCTCTCGTCAGCAGCGAGAATTCCCTTTCCCGGTTCTAGGAGCGCGGCTGCGGTTTCATACAATTTGGTATTTTTTTTCATACTGGTTACATAATACCAGTCAGACGTACATTTTTAATTTTCGCATGTGTATTGCGAAACCTTCTTTCCTTAATATCTTACGAACGTATCTTCCAACCGCGCTTGAAGAGCGCGCCGACGAGCAGACTCAGTCCGATCATTAGTCCTAAAATAACTGCTAGGCCGATCAGTGTGTTCGCTTCACTGTAGCCGATCATGCTGCTGCGGATACCGTCAGCAAAATAGAAGAAAGGATTGAACTGCGTGATGGTCGCAGCCAGTGGTGGCAAAAAAGTGATCGAGTAGAAGATGCCGCCCAGGTACGTCAGCGGCGTGATTACAAAGGTGTTCAGCACCTGGAGCTGTTCAAAATTTTCCGCCCAGAGTGCCACGATGATACCAAGAAGAGCAAAGATCGCCGCTATCGCTGATACATAAAAGATGAATGCCAGCGGTGACACGAGCGTGATGGCTCCAAACAGCAAGCCAACGATCACGATCAGTCCCCCGACAATGAGCGCTCGCACGATGGCGCTTCCGACAAAGCCGACCAACATCTCAAAATAGGAGAGCGGCGCAATGAGCAGCTCTTCGATCGAACGTGAGAAGCGCATGAAATAGAGGCCTGAAGAGGCACTCGCAAAAGAAGCATTGATGATAGACAGAAGGAGTACTCCCGGGAAAACAAAACTAATGAAGGATACTCCTGCAAAATCCCCGATCCGTGAACCGATGACCGTCCCAAAGATGAACAGATACAGCGCGGCTGAGACGGCCGGGGCGACTAACGTTTGAATGACCACCGAGAAGGTGCGTTCGACTTCCCTGCGCAGCAACGTGTAGAGTCCGACCCAGTTCATACGAGTACGTTGGTGTTAACCTTCTCCTTTCTGGTAATTTCCAAATAACGCTCCTCAATACTCTTCCCACCCCGTAGGAATTCCTCCTTCGTTCCCTCAGCAACGATGCGGCCGTGGTTGATGATAGCGATCTCATTGCAGAGGTATTCGATCTCTTCCAGGTAATGCGAAGTGAGAATGATGGTCTTGCCTTGGGAGTTAAGCTCCTTCAGATATTCCCAGAGGTCACGCCGCTGCTCGACATCCACTCCGGCGGTCGGTTCGTCAAGAATAAGCAGGTCGGGCTGATGCACGAGCGCTCGGCCGAGCATGGCACGCCGCTTGAGACCACCAGAAAGTTTCTGAAACAGTACTTTTCGGTGTTTTTCCAGATCAAATCGTTGGATCAACTTATCGATGCGCTCTTTACGCTCAGCTTTCCGAAGACCGTAGTACCCACCGGTGTAATCCATGAGCTGCTCTGGAGTATTGAAAATATTTACATTGAACTCCTGTGGGGAGAGACCTACCTTCGTGCGAGCCAGTTTATAATCCTGCACCACATCTACTCCATCGAGAAGAATTTGCCCGGAGGTGGGCTGGGCGATACCAGTGATGCAGTGGATGGTCGTGCTTTTGCCCGCTCCATTGGGACCAAGGAGACCAAAGAAACTTCCCCGCTCCACCGTGAGTGAGATGTTATCAACTGCTAACATTTGGTCTTTACCCGAACCATACACTTTCGTGAGGTTCTTGATCTCGAGCATGCAGGGTTTTGCCATAAGAACTCACAGTATAGCAGAGAATAGGCCGGCCACGTCCGGGTCTGGCGGATTCGCGGAAATACGTTGACTAACGCACTAAATCACTACATAGTAGAGTTACCTTATGAAAGACCGGGAGATAGAGTGGTTACTCAAGGAAAAGTATGGCGGCGAAAAAAGCGAAGCTTTTTTCGCCGATTGTAAGCGCCTCGCGCTCGGCGAACCCCTGGCCTATCTCATCGGCTGGGCTCCTTTTCTAGACTGTAAGATACGCCTCGGTTCTCGACCCCTCGTCCCCCGTCCGGAAACCGAGTACTGGACCGCGGAGGCGATAAAAACCATGCGTGAAAATACTACCCTTGCCCTTGGTTTTTCCGAACCGAGACCACTTCGGGTACTCGACCTTTGCGCCGGGAGCGGCTGCATTGGCATTGCGGTAGCAAAGGCGGTACCGACCGCGCAGGTAGATTTCGCTGAACTCGATGAGCACCACCTCCCCACCATCAAGATCAATATCACTGGAAACGATGTTGACTCCGCCCGGACCAAGGTCATTCACAGCAATCTCTTCTCAGCCCTCCCCGAACGCTACGACTACATCCTCTCTAACCCCCCGTACATAGACGAAACCCTCGACCGGACCGACGAATCGGTTAAAAAATTCGAACCGTATGTTGCGCTCTTTGGTGGAGAAGCCGGTATGGACGTCATCACGGAGATCATCGAACAAGCACCGCAACACCTCTCACCCGGCGGACAACTCTGGCTGGAACATGAACCAGAACAAACAGGACTGATACACACTCTCGGCACCACTCACGGTTTCTCTGTTTCTGTCCACAAGGACCAATACGGAGTCGAACGTTACTCGATCCTGGTGTTACAATGAAGGATATGATCGACACCAGCCAATTTTCAACCAGCATTTCCCTACACGACATCGTGCTCCTTACCTTTTACATCGTGACCGGCCTCTACGTCATCTTCAGTGCCGTGCTCTACTACCACTGGCGCGAATACGCAACCGACGCCAAGGTGACCGCCTACACGCTCACCGCCTATTTCGCCACGACCATTCCCCTCATTGTGGTGATGGGTATTTTAGCCATTTTCATTCACTAGTATGCTGTTAGAAAAAGTCGAACTCGAGCCGGGCGAAGAAGTGCTTAAGGTGGTACGGAAGCACTGGTTCGTTATCGTTACTGAGCTGTTCGGGATCTTTCTCATGCTGCTTATTCCGTTCTTCATCCTTTTTCTCTTTGCCGTCTTCCCCGATAGATTGCTGACCTTTGAACTCACCATCGCCCACTACACGACTCTGATGGTCTTCGGGGTCGCGGCTTGGTCGGTCCTTACCCTCATGGCTGGCTTCACGATCTGGACCCACTACTACCTCGACCTGTGGATCATCACTGACCGACGCATCATTCTGGTCGATCAGGTACACTTCTTCAATCGTAACGTGAGCATGTTCCGCCTTGAGCGCCTTCAAGACATCGAATTCTACGTCAAAGGGCTCATCCCTACCCTGCTCAACTTCGGGACCATCAAAGCCCAGACCGCTGGCGCGCATGAGAGCAATTTCAAATCAACCGGCATGCCCGACCCGCGCGGCCTCCAGGCCATCATCCAAAAGGCCATGGACAAACGCCTCACCACTCTCACCCGCAACCCCGCCGCGCACCTGACCGACTAGCTTGCCAATCCTCTCCCCCTCCCCTACAATTCATCTTAATGGCAGACAACAAACTCTCAACCGACTCATATAAGGGTGTCCGTGACTTCTACCCAGAAGACATGGCGATTCAACGCTACATCTTTCAAACCTGGGCCAAGGCGGCCGAGAGTTTTGGCTTTGAGCGCTACGACGCCTCGATCCTCGAATCCTCCGAACTATACAAGGCCAAGGGTGCCGAAAATGAGGAGATGGTCAATGAGCAGACCTACACCTTCATCGACCGTGGCGAGCGTGAGGTGACGCTGCGTCCAGAAATGACCCCCACCGTTGCTCGCATGATCGCTGGCGCGCGCCATGAACTCACTTTCCCTGTTCGATGGTATTCCATTCCCAACCTCTTCCGCTATGAACGCCCACAGCGTGGTCGTCTGCGTGAGCACTGGCAGCTCAACTGCGATATCTTTGGCGCCGATGATGTAGCGGCTGATATTGAGATAATCGCCCTTGCCTACCAAACTCTCATCGACTTTGGCGCCACGCCAGACCTGTTTGAGATCCGTATCAACGACCGAGCCGAAATGACCCAGCAGTACGCTGCCTTGGGGATCACCGATGGTGACCTGCTCGCTAAAGTTACTCGATTAAATGACCGAAAAGCAAAGATCTCCGCTGACGAATATCAAACAGGTTTGAACACAATACTTAACAACGATGAGCTAACAGCTCAGGTGATCGCTCTGGTTGAAGACCAAACCGGCTCCAATGCCGTTCTTGAGGGGTTGCGGGCGCTTGGTATTACCAATGTTTCTCTCGACCGCACCATTGCGCGCGGTTTCAATTACTACACCGGTACCGTATTCGAAGTTTTTGATACTGCATCGGAAAATAATCGCTCGATGATGGGCGGCGGACGCTACGACAACCTCACGAGCATGTTCAGCGGCGACGCTATTTCCGGCGTAGGCTTCGGCATGGGTGATGTCACCATGCGTGACTTCCTTGAGACCCACCAGCTCATTCCAGAATACATTCGCAGCACCGCTCCACAGGTGATGGTCATCCCGATGGAAGCCGAGCAAAATCTCTACGCTGAGCAAGTGGCGATGCACATCCGCCAGGCCGGCCACAAGGTTGCGACCGACATCGGCACCCGCAAGGTCGGCAAGAAGATCGGTACCGCCAGCGACCGAGGCTGCAAGTTTGTCATTGTCATCGGACAAGATGAAGTAGAGTCGGGCAACTTCACCGTCAAGCACCTGCATTCTGGCAAGGAGCAATCAGGCCAACTCGACGAGTTAATGAATTTCTTAGATTTGGAGTAGCTTGGTGAACAGGCAGAATTTGAACATTACACGATGACATCACCAGTGACCAAAGTCAGCGAATAGCGACTATGCGTGGGTGGGTTTGGCTGGGGCACGCAAGGAGCGTGTGAGTCGATTTTGGTCACTGGTGATGTCAAATCATTTTTTACTCCTAGTATGCTACAATCTCCCCCATGCGTTACGTTGTTTTTGACCTAGAAACCCAGAACATCTTTCAAGAAGTCGGCTCGAGCGACCCGACCGCGCTCGACATCTCCGTCGCTACCGCCTACGATAGCGAGACTGACAAATACACCACCGTCACGATCGACGAGATCGACCAGCTCTGGCCAATAATAGAGAAAGCCGACGCACTCGTGGGCTACAACAGCAACCATTTCGACATCCCACTTCTCAATAAGTATTATCCGGGGGACCTTACTCAAATAAAAAGCATTGATCTCCTTGAAGATATCAAGATTGCCCTTGGTCGTCGACTTCGCCTCGACAGTGTTGCCCAAGCCACCGTGGGCGCCAAGAAATCGGCTGATGGGCTACAGGCCGTACGCTGGTGGAAGGAAGGTAATATCAAGGATATTAAAAAGTACTGCGAGCAAGACGTACGGGTAACGAAGGAGGTGTTTGAGTACGCACGCAAACATGGTCATGTGAAATTCAAAGACGGCACGAGGAATCGTGAGATAGTGCTCAACACCGCCCACTGGGAAGAAAAACAGGAGGCGGTGATGACACATTCGTTGTTATTTTAGTTAAAAACGGCGGTGAATGTTGTTTTAGCGAGGGGTAAAGCTTGGCCTAGCGGCCTCGAGCGCCCCGAGTCTAAACAACATTCACCGCCGTTTTTGTTGACCCCTAACCGACTACACCAAATGAGAACGTGGAACCTAAAGAAAATTGATACAAGTGGGACATTGTCCAGAGAGTATCATTTTTCTCGTAGCGACAAAGTTATCGCCGGTGGTGAGTCGTTAGGTGAAGAAGTGGACGTACGCCACCATCCCCGAGAGAATAACGCTATACCACACAAACGGCCAGAGCGTGTATCTTCGAATGAACGACAAGAAGAAGTGGATGACGATGAGCGCGGTCACAAAGGCCACCAGTGAACCGACCCCTACCATGAGCCAATTCACGGCACCACTATCCACCGAGAGCAGCTCCAGACCCATGACCGTACCCGCCCCTAAGGTAATGGGAATCGCTAAAAGGAACGAGAACCGTGACGCTTCGTAACGACTCAGGCCAAGCAGCATGCCGCCAGCGATCGTAGAACCAGAACGAGACATTCCCGGTAGCAACGCGAGCGCCTGGAACATTCCGACCAGCAACCCTCGCTTCAGCGTGAGTTCGCCGTGCGTGGGCTGAAGGAAATATCGCCATTCTGCATACATGAAAAAGATGGCCGTCAAAAGAAGTACTACTGCCACCACCAGCGGGGTACGAAAATTCGTCGACAGGTATGATTCAAGCAATACTCCTAGACCCGCAGCCGGAATTGTACCCAAAATGAGTGCGTAGAGCAGTGTAATATCCTTATCATTGACCGGTAGCCGGCCCAGTTTGCGAAGCGCCACCTGAAAAAGATTCCAAATGTCAGTCCGGAAATAGAACATGACCGCTAGGGTGGTCGCGAAGTGCAGAACCGTATCAAAAGCCAACCCGTTGACGTCATCAACCGCTAAAACTTCACGCACCAGTACCAAATGTCCCGTTGAGGATATCGGCAAGAATTCGGTGACTCCCTGCACCAAACCTAAGACGATCGCATCCACCCATTCCATAATAATTGAAGTATAGCATGCAAACTCGTATGCTATACTTTTTCCATATAAGAATTAATATTCCTGTTGTATGGAACCAACCACCCAACAAACATCACCGGCCGTCCCTATCGCGATCATTTGCGGCTTCGCGATGATCGCTATCGCTATTTTCTTTACCAACAAAAATAGTGCGGCTCCCACTGCACCGGTGGTACAAAATGAACCAGCTGCTCAAGGATCGGAACAAGCTCCCCGCATGGTAACGGAAGATGATTACATCCGCGGCAACCCAAATGCGCCGATCATCATGATCGAATACTCAGACTATGACTGCCCGTTCTGTAAGCAGTACCACACGACTATGAAGCAAGTCATGGATGATTTCGGTATCACCGGAAAGGTCGCCTGGGTGTATCGTCAATTCCCTCTCGCTGAGCTCCACCCAAACTCACCAATGATCTCTGAGGCAGCACTCTGTGTCGGTGACATCGGTGGCAATGACGCTTTCTGGAAATTCAGTGACCTGGTATACGACTCTCGCGACATCGATGAAGCAACCAATGTCACCAAGCTCCCAGACTTCGCCCTGGCTGCCGGCGTCTCTAGAGAGGACTACATTTCCTGCATGAACAGTAACCGCGTGGAAGAACTAGTTGTGAGAGATATTGAGGACGGCTTCAATTCCGGAGCTCGTGGCACACCATACACCATTCTCTTTGTGGGCGGTCAAAAAGCTGTCATCAGTGGTGCGCAGTCATACCAGGTCGTTAAAGGCATTATACAGAACCTGGTCGATCAACTCGACGGAAACTTTGACCCAGCCACCAGCGCACCGGGGGAAGTCAGGACAAATAATCAAGGAGTTCCTGTTCTAGAATAACTGAATGAAAAAAGCCGAGGCCCTAAAGGGCCTCGGCTTTTTTATTGACCTATCGTCCCAACAGCTCAACCAAATGACAATACTCGCAGGTCTTTTCATCGCACGGAGCAGAAAGAAAGGCCCCTGAGATTATCTCTTTGGTCACGGTCACTATCTCTTGCTTCAACTCCTCTATCTCTTCATCACTGATGACAAAGGTCTCCTCACGAACCTGTCCCTTACTATCCGCTTGCACGAACGACAATCTTCCTTCGTTACAACAGTAACGTTCATCGTCATACAAACTGAGCAAGAGCGCATAGAACACCAACTGCCGCTTGTACCCACCATCAGAATCTTTGGTCTTCCCTTCGATGACGTTCCTGGTCTTTGGCGAGCCGGTCTTGTAATCGACCACCCGCAGCGCGTAGCCGTCATCTCCAAGGTCAATGCGGTCCAGTTTTCCGGTGAGCGGTAGTTCTGGCAGTTCAGGAATGCCTGTCGGTAAGAGCACGCGTATCTTAAATTCTTCCTTGGTCGTTTTAGGAAGCGTCTTTTCCAAATGTTCACGGTAAACCGCCAATTCAGCCAACCCCTTCTCTAATATCCTAGAATATTCTTCGGCAGAAAGTGGCAGTTTGTTAAGCTCCTGTTCGAGCTTCCTTTTCATCGCGGAGACAGTCGGGAGCACTCCTTCACTGGTATGGTAGCGAGTGAGGTACTCAAGCGTATTATGCACCGCTGTTCCATACTGCATATGTGCTGGCTGTGTTTCGGGAATACGCAGTACGTTGCGATAGAAAAAATCCCATGGGCTGCGCAGATAGTTGTTGAGAGAAGTGGCCGAGAATCCGCGTTCTGAGAGAGTATGCCTAAGAAGCTCAGTATCAATAGACACCTTCGCAGCTGGCCTCGTAAGAGTAGTGATGGGATCAAAGGCTTCTTCTGCCTCTGCGGTGGACATTGACTCGACATACTCTTCATTTATTTCTTCTAGCAAGCGGGCCGGGATGAGTTCGCGTCCATCAGCATTGACCTCAGCTGTCGAGAAGTGAAGACTGCGCTTGGCGCGGGTCATGGCCACATACAAGAGACGCCGTTCATCCTCAATGACCTCGTGTTCACCAACCCCTTCGTGACGTTTGAGCGGAATATCGAAATATCGCTTCTTGGTCGCTCCACTCCACCCACTGTCAACCAGATGTGGAATGAAAACGGTCTCAAATTCTAGCCCCTTTGATTTGTGCGCGGTCATGACCTGGACCGACTCAGCATTAGTAGAAATGTACGGGGCATTGAGTGGCAGCCCATATGCTAAACGTGTTTTAAATACTTCACTGACTTCCCGCAGGCTTCCTACTCCGTCACGCAACACCATCTCTTCGATCTCATCATACAGACGGCGGATCACTCGAGTGCTTTCAAATGGGTCGTAGGAAATGAGATGATCAAGGAAACCACTCGTTTGAAGAACATACTCAAGGACGCGGTGCGGCGCTTCGTGCACTTCGCGTTTACGGGCTTCTTCGATGACCTTGTGTACTCGCAAGAATCGCTCTGGTTCGCTGACCGTAAGTGCACGAAGCACCGCCTCATCACCAAGCAAACTGGCTAAACTCTGTGTATACGACCGCGCTCCCAGTACTCGCAGCAAATCATCTGCCAAAATACCCCAGTACGCGCCATGGAGTACAACAAATAATGCTTCCTCGCTCTTGTCCGTAATGACCGCATCGATGAGCGAGCGCACCGCCTGAGTGACTGGATGCCGCAAGATATCACCGTCAGCTGAAGCGGTGACATGAATACCAGCCTTGCGGAGCATTCCCGCGAACACTTCCACTTCGCGATTAGTACGAACGATGACCGCCACCTCATGTGCCGGTACACCCTGCTCAAGTTCGGTCCTGACCGCTTGCACCACCCATTCATTCTCGACTGCTTGGTGTGAAAAATTACGCCTGGTCAGCACTGAACTCTCTACCGCTTCAGCGGTGAGCGGTATACGCAGATCCTTTAGTGGACCTTCTTCCACTTCCACAAGACTATGTGCAGCATCAAGTATGATCTGTCCGGACCGGTAATTCTCGGTGAGTGAGATGACCTTGGTCCCCTTGAACCTCTCCGTGAAGTACAGAAAGTTCTCCAGTGACGCCCCCTGGAAACGGTAGATCGCCTGCTTCTCGTCCCCCACCGCGAAGATATTCGGGGTGTCGTGAAATGAAGCGAGAAGTTCTAGGATACGATTTTGAGAACCGTTCACGTCTTGATGTTCATCAGCCAGTACGTAGAGATAGCGCTCCTGCAGATCGCGCAGCATGTCTTCATTCTTTTCGAGCGCCTTGACCGTCTCGACGATCATGTCCTCAAAGTCATAGAGGTTCTGTTCTGAAAGTAGTGCTTCGTAACGTCTATATACATGGATAAGCTCGTGATTCTTTTCGATCACTTTTTCAAGCTTGCTGTACTCGCCACGCACTTTCCCTTTGTGTGCGCCCTTGGTGTGGTATTGCTCGACCTCACCGAGGAGCTTCTCTTGATCAGTGACGATCTCCACCAGTGCATCCGGGGTGATGTACTCTTGTTTGAGGTCGCCAATGATGCGCAGAAGATGTGTCACATAGTACGAAGGGTCACCCATCGGACGCAACAGCTTCACCTGCCCATCGTTCACAATGGACTCAATGATAGATATCTTTTCGAGGTCGCCGGCGGGGCGGCCGCCTATCACGCGGTCGTACGCATCAGGGTACTGCGCGATGAGCATCTGCGCAAAACCATGGAAGGTAAAGATCGGTACCTGATAGGCGGCCGCCCCGACATACTTCCGCAATCGTTCCCGCATTGCCTTCGCACCAGATTCGGTAAAGGTAAGAGCCAAGATACCATCTGGAGGAGTATCGGTCTGAAGAAGAATATTCGCAATGCGCAGCGTAAGTACCTGAGTCTTACCAGTACCCGGCCCCGCCACCACCATGACTGGGCCTTCGATGGTATCAACTGCTTCTTTCTGGGCGGCGTTCAAGGTAGCGGGCGCGTACATGAACGCCGCCCCCCCCGCCCCGGTAAAGAAGGCACCGACGCCACCAGAGACGACACCCGCCACCTCCAGCGCCCGCATCGAGGCGGCCTGGCACGACCGGTCGACCCTCGACCCGTCACCG
>CAZFSB010000005.1:17243-38857 GCA_964521645.1 uncultured Candidatus Saccharibacteria bacterium
AGGGTGGGGCGGCGTTCAAGGAAGCGTACGCTTCCTTGAACGCCGCCCCACCCTCCCCTTCGATTTTCTTACTCATACGGCCCAGTATAGCAAACAGCCCAACCTTTGACCTTGATAAAAGGTCTTGCCAGACGACACATCCAGTACTATAGTGGCCCTCTGCTTTGATGAATTTGTTTACGTCTCTATGCTGACCCTTGGCACCACTTTGGCAATATTTCTAATGCTCGGCATCTCCAGCCTGGCGCTCTTTTGGGCAAAACGGCTCGACCTCCCCCATACCGTCCTTTTGGTACTCATCGGAATTGGACTTGGTTTCTTGTCACTACTTCCAACTTTTTCTTTCTTGGGAGAATTCAACCTCACCCCTGAACTACTGTTCTACCTACTCCTTCCGACACTGATATTTGAGTCAGCCTACCACATGAACATCCGCAAACTGGTCGCCGACAGTGGTGCCGTGATGTCCTTAGCGATCGGCAGTTTCTTGATATCAACCGCGCTCATCACCGGTCTGCTTCACTTTGCGCTACTGCTCATTGGTATCGATACTCCATTCAGCATCACCCTCCTCTTTGGAGCCCTCATTTCTGCGACCGACCCAGTAGCTGTCTTGGCCCTCTTCAAGGAATATGGAGTGCCACGACGACTCTCCCTCATCTTTGAAGGAGAAAGTCTCTTCAATGACGCAACGGCGGTCGCGCTTTTTCTCATTACGCTTGAGATGATCAACCAGGGAGGGATCACGGTCATCAGCTCGCTTACTGGACTGCTCTCGTTCGGCTCAATGCTGCTGTTTGGTGTCCTGTTCGGTCTCTTGGTCGGTGGGGTGTTCACCTACCTGGTCGGCGCCGCTCGCGAGAGCGAGGTGGCCAGTATCACCCTCACCGTTGTCCTTGCTCACATCACCTTCATCATGGCTGAGGTCATTTCACATACCCAGTTCGGCTCGTTTTCGATCCACATATCACCGATCATCAGTACGACAGTGGCTTCCCTGCTCATGGGCAACTACGGGCGCACCAAACTCAATCCTCACGCCGAGTCGTTCGTGAGTCACCTCTGGGAACAATTCGCCTTCATGGCTAATTCACTGATCTTCATCTTGATCGGTGTCATGATGGTGCAGCCACTCTTCCTGGACCAAACTGTACTCCTTGCCATCATCATCACTGTTCTGATCGTCGCGCTCGCTCGCGCCCTATCGGTATACCCTGTGCTGACCGTCTACAATCTCTTCCAGGCACCCAATCGCACCATTCCTAATGCTTGGCAGCACCTCCTGGCGTGGGGTTCTCTCCGTGGCGCGCTCGCCGCGACCATGGTATTTCTCATTCCCGATGACCTCTCGGTGACCGGATGGGAACTCGCCATCTCACCGAAGGATTTCTTATTGGCGATCACGATCGGCTGTATCGCCGCCACTCTCTTCATTAAAGCTACGACCATTCGAAAGTTGGTCCGTCGCTTCAGGCTCGACAACCTTACCCCAGTCGAGGAGATAGAGTACCAAGAAGCAAGGGCGCTCATTCACCATCAGGTCACTGATCAACTCACCAAATACGAGGAGCGCGGGTACATCAGTGGCGAGATCGCCCGCGAACTGCAGACAGAGCACGCCGCCGCATTCACACACGCCTGCGAACAAGTCACCTCACTCTCGCAAGAACGACGAAGCGATCTTGCCTTTCGGGTGTTACGTATTTTCGCCATCGGCATAGAAAAGCGCCACCTGAAAATGCTATACGATCACAATGAGGTGAGTGAATCGGTCTTTCGCCGTATCCAGGGCAAGTTGCGCCTACAACTAGAGGCTATCGAGAGCGGCGACCTTTCGCCCGATGTGACCATCCATGCCGATAGCCGTGATATCTTTGACCGTTTCTTCCGCATGTTGAGAAGGCTCTTTCGGCAGGACGACTTCAAGTACTCATTCGCCGATCGCTACATGTACTACCGAGCTCAATCGATCATTTCGCGCAAGGTGACCAAGGAACTGATCGAACTCGAACAGGTTTCTAATACCATCTTCACCGCCGAAGCGGTCACACACGTGCATTCCCTATATACCTCATTTCGTGAAAATTCAGAACGAAAACTTCATGATCTCAGTAGCGAGAAACCAGCTCTAGCACGCCAACTCGCTCAGTCACTCGCCAAACACGGCGTGCACACCATCGAAGAGTCAGTGCTTGAGGACCTTTACCGCAAAGAGCTGGTAACACCAAAACTGTACATACTCTTGAAGGAGGAGTTGCGTGTCACCGACATATGATGACAACCGCATTTTTTGGGAGTATAGTATTTGCATATGCAGGTGAAGGATATCGTAAAACCAGCGGTGATCATATCTGAGGAGGACACTTTTGCGACCGCCCTCAAAGCGATGATGACGCAAAACACGAATACCCTCCTGGTCGTCGACGACGAGGGGCGCCTCTCCGGTGAGGTCACTGTCACTGACCTTCTCAGTGCGATCGTGCCGGATACACTCAATGGGAACGAGGTGATCGGACACTTTTCTGGCGACGAGGCTTTCATTGCGTCAGTTGACGTAGCCAAGGATCTCCCGGTTTCTGAGTTCATGTCCCGCGATTTCTCCGCCCTCACCTTGAAAGATGATCTCATGTCAATCATCGCTACCGCCATCTCAAATGAAAGAGCTCGCATCCCAGTGGTCGACGATGAAGACCGCCCGATCGGCATCATTTCCCGTCAGGGACTCAAACAGATCCTAGACAAATTCATGCACGCAAAATAAAAACAGCCGTGAGCCTCGCTCACGGCTGTTTTAAAATCCGTGTGACATAGGACATTTTCCGAAACTCTGGAACCGAAGAGCTTGGTCTTTTTTTGAAAAGTCTTCGGTGAAGCGTTAGTGTCCACTCGCTGGAAGTGGACACGGTCGGAAAAGGTCTTATGTCGCTAAGGATTTTAAGTACCTAGTACGATTTCAGTCTCCGTGCCCTGAAATTAAGGAGTGACGTAGTCACGACTATAATTTCAGTGTGTCCGCAGACATTGGATTCGACCTTCCCAGGGAGAATCCAATGTATAAAATCGTACCTTAGTACGATTTTAGTCTGCGGGCCTTCTCATGCTGACGGATCTTCTCCAGCGCCTTCGCCTCGATCTGACGAATACGTTCGCGAGTCACTCCAAATTCCTTACCAACCTCCTCAAGTGTGTGGTAGGTACCATCTAAGAGTCCATGTCGCATCTCGAGGATCTTGCGCTCTTTCTCAGACAGAGTATCGAGTATCTCCGTGATCTGATCAGTTAGGATACTGTGTGCTACTTCTTGGTCTGGTGAAACGATCTTATCATCAGAGATAAAGTCAGACAGTCGTGAACGGTCGTCGTCGTCACCAACTGGCAGCTCAAGTGAAATAGTGTCCTGTGAGATCTTCTCGATCTGGTAGATCTTCTCTACCTCCACATTCATTTCGGTGGCAATCTCCTCCGGCATTGGGTCACGACCGAGGTCTTGCGCCAAACGACGTGACACCTGCTTGTACTTTGCCATGGTTTCCACCATGTGTACCGGAATACGAATGGTACGAGACTGGTCAGCGAGCGCGCGGGTGATCGCCTGACGGATCCACCAGGTCGCATAGGTCGAAAACTTAAATCCTTTAGTGAAGTCGAATTTATCCACTGCCTTAAAGAGACCAAGGTTACCTTCCTGAATGAGGTCGAGCAAAGTCAGGTCTGGTGAACGTCCAACGTACTTCTTGGCGATTGAAACTACCAAGCGCAGGTTTGCTCTCGCGAGCAGGTTACGCGCCTCGTCATCCCCCTCCACAATACGCTTCGCGAGCACACGTTCCTCGTGCGCGTTAAGAAGTGGGTACTGACCGATCTCACGAAGGTACATCTGGATCGAGTCGTAGCTACTGTCACTGCGTTTGAAAGCATTCTTTTGCGCGATGATATCAACGCTCGGGTCATCACCGAGCATACCGCCACTCTGCAGCACATCGATACCGGCGATAGAAAATCGCTCGTAGAGCACATCAAGAAAATCGACGTCCTTCTCGATCTCAGGAAACGACCGAAGCAGCTCATCGTAGGTCACGTACCCACGCTCTTTACCGAGCTGCATGAGCTCAGCTGCTTTCGCTTCAAGCAGCCGTTCACTCTTGGTGAGCTTCTTTGGCGGAACCGGCTTCACAACTTTCTTAGGAACCTCCTTTTTAGGAGCCACTTTTTTGACAGCTTTTTTAGCCGCCTTGGGGGCAGCTTTCTTAACTGGCTTGGAAACTTTCTTCGCTACTTTCTTAACTGCTTTCTTGACGACTTTTTTTACCGTCTTCTTGGGAGCAGCTTTCTTTGCAACCTTCTTCTTGGTGGCCAAAGCTTTCTGTATCGGAGCTTTTTTCGAGGCCGTTTTTTTTATTGATTTCACGGTTTTTTTAACCGCTTTTTTTGCGACTTTTTTTGTGGCTTTTTTTGCAGCCATAATGTCCCCCACTATACAGAAAAACTCCCATTTGTCTAGTGTTTTCCCCATTTGTTCGACCTAACTCGACCGTCAGTATGTTCTCGCCAAAAGACCGACTCATCGAGTCTTACTTCAGAAATGCTTCTGCGTGGTACGCGGGTTCTCGCAATTTTGTTTCTAGGTCCCGGATCTCCCCTAGCGTTTTCATGAGCAGCACATCATCACCCTCGGCTTCGATTAGTAGTAATCGCTGACGCAGGTCGGTCACTCGCCTCTTGATGAGACTCGCTTTCAGTTGATTCAGCTTTGCTACCACTTCCTCGGTGATCGCCAAAGCGGGCAGGTGCGCGTACTGCTGCTCGAGGGTAAAGAGAGTTCGAGCACGTTCCGCGGCGTCTGGTTCCTCGATCGTACTCACCTCAATGATACGCTCTAGTTCGATTCGAACTCGCTGTGCCAGCTCCGGCTCGACCACCTCGATCGCGGCAGCAAGGTACAGGTAGGCTTTCTGTGGCATATCAACCGCTGGTCGCGTGACCGGTGTCCCCTCCTCCGTTCTTGTCGGTATTGGTGAATTTCTTGTCAGGTCTTGCCCCTGCTCGCGTAACCGATCAAGTTCAAACCGGATCGCTTCGGTCGTGGTCTTGATCGCCTCCGCGACCACTCCCACAAAATGCTCCTGGTCGATGCGATTCGGTAATAGTAAGATGAACGGCAGCACCTCCTCGCGAACCCGCAGCTTCAGCGAGCGCGGATCAGCCACCTCCCGGGTCAGGACATGGAGAAGAAATTCGATCACGTGCACTGAGTTCCTGATCACGTTTTTGAACACGGCACTATCTTCTGAGATAACATCTGCTGGGTCCTTTCCGAGCGGTAGTTCAGCGACCTTCACATCGAGTCCGCGGCCGAGCATGACCTGCGCCGCTTTTTTCATAGCCGCGATGCCGGCCCGATCGGCATCAAGCGCGAGTACCACCTTGTCTGACAATCGTTCAAGAAGCTGCACGTGATGCAGCGTTAGAGCCGTCCCCGAAACCGCGACCGTGTTGCTGTACCCGGCTTGATGACACATGACCACATCAAACTGCCCCTCAACGATGAGTGAGAAGTCGAGATGGCGAATTCCGTGCTTTGCCTTGTCATACCCAAAGAGTAATTCTGACTTTTTGTAGAGTAGTGTCTCTGGAGAATTCACATACTTCGGGGCCTTATCGTCTGGGTGCAGAATACGACCAGAAAAAGCGACGACGTTCCCGCTCGGGTCAGCCATCGGGAACATCACCCGATCGCGGAAGACATCAAAAGGTTCCTTGCCGCCTTCGGCTGATTTGATGAGCCCCGACTTGAACAGCTCATCTCTGGTGTATCCCTCTTTTTCGAGATGATCCTTGGTCTCCCGCCAGCCGCGTTTCGGTGGACCGGGAGCAAACCCGATACGCCACTTGGCGATGGTTTCCGGTTTGACGCCGCGGCGCTCGAGGTAAGCGACCGCTTCGGGCTCCTGCGGCAGCTGCTCCTCATAGAGAGCGGTCGCAGCCTCGAGCGCCGCGTGCAGCCGTTCCCGGTCGCTCCGCGCTCGCGGATCTTCTGGCACCAGTTCTACGCCTGCCTTCTCTGCCAGTATCTTCAATGCTTCTTTGAAATCAACTCCTTCCATCGCCTGCACAAAGGAGAACATATCGCCCCCCTGTGACGTAGAAAAGCAGTAGTACATGCCACGATCTGGTGACACGTAAAAAGATGGCGTCTTCTCGGCGGAGAACGGTGACTTTCCTTTGAAGTTCTTCCCTGCCTTGTGAAGCTCTACATACGGAGCGATCACGTCGATGATATTCAAACGCTCTTTTATTTGCTGGACCACATCACTCATAAGTGGCCCTAGTATACAGAAATCGAAGGCCACTGCGAAGGCCGCTGCGAATAACCTTAATTTTCAAAGGCGATAACGCTCTTTTCACTGACGAACACAGCCCCCAACTCTTCACGTTGTTCGACATTCATGTTCGCTTTCACATGGAGGACCCGCTCCCCTTTCTCTAATTTAGAACGACGTACCTCAACGATCCGTACACCAAATTCATCAAAGATATCGAGGATCTTCTCCTCGGCGAGATCTGAATTCTTGACGGTGATATGAAACTCAGAGAAGTCGTGGAATCGGTCGAGCCAGTGCTCAAAAGGCGGCAGGAAGAGGAGGACCACCATCACGAGTGTCGTGACCGTCAGTACCAATCCATACTCACCAATGCCAGCACCCACTCCGAGAGAAGCCACTAGCCAAATGGAGGCGGCCGTAGTGATACCACGGATAGCAGCACCCTCCTTCATGATCACCCCGGCACCCAAGAAACCGATACCGGTCACGATCGATGCGGCAATACGGGTGGTCTCGCCATCTTTATCACCCATCAGCTGGGAAAAGATCGTAAAGAGACAAGAGCCGATCGCAATGAGGATCATCGTGCGAAAACCAGCGCTCTTATCGCGATACTCTCGTTCGATACCAATAACACCGCCGATAAAAGCGGCGATTAGTACCGATATGATGTGGGGGGCAAATGATATACCCTGAAAGAACTCAAGTAACGTTTCCATGGAGAAATTCTAGCATAGATGTGACGGGTGACCGATGAGAAAAGGGTGACTTTTCCACTACGTAAAACGGGCCGGCCCCGAAGGGGCCGGCCCGTTTTACTCTCTTAAACTACGCTTTGTCCCGCATATTCTCGATCATCTCAAACTTCTTACTTCCCTTGAAACCGGAACCGGCTGGGATAAGTTTACCGATGATGACGTTTTCCATGAGACCTGCGAGGTTGTCATGACTTCCCTTCACTGCAGCATTGATCAAGACACGAGTCGTGTTCTGGAACGACGCGGCTGAGAGGAAGCTCTTGCGTGAAAGCGATGTCTCGGTAATACCAAGGATGAGTCGCTCTCCCTTGGCCGGGTCTTTACCTTCAGCTTTAAGCTTCTCATTTATCTCAACCATGATCCACTCTTCCACGATCTCTCCGATCGTGAATGGACTATCTCCACGGTGGGTCACCTTCACGCGTGACATCATCTGCTTCACAATAAGCTCAATGTGCTTACGTGAGATCGTCACACCCTGCAGTTCGTAGATTTTGTTGACTTCAGAAATGATGTAGTCCTGGGTCACCTCCTGTCCGCCGTACTTGAAGAGTTCTGGAAGCAGGGCCGATCCGTCGGTCAGTAGCTGTCCAGCGATGATCGAGTCACCCTTAGAGACCACCACCACACGACGGTAATGCGAGGTGTACTCATCATTTGCCTTCTTCTTCGGCGCACCTGGAGCGGTCATGTCCGGAGCGACCACGATGATCTTCTCACGACCTTCCGTACGGATCTCGGTCACGACACCAGTATGCTTCGCGACGATCGCAGGGATCTTCGGCGCTCGCTTCTCGAACACCTCTTCCACGCGCGGTAGACCCTGCGTCACGTCTCCACCGACCGAAGCAGCACCTCCCGCGTGCTTCGTGTTCATAGTGAGCTGAGTTCCCGGTTCACCGATCGCCTGTGCGGCCACTGTACCGACTGCTTCACCGATATCAACAAGTTGGTTGGTGGTGAGATCGATACCGTAACACTGCTGACAGACTCCACGGAGCGTCTTACAGGTCATTGGCGAACGTACGGTCACGTGCTCACAGGTAGATTCCTCAAGCGCGATCGCATCACGACGGGAGAGTAGGTGACCTTTCTTGAAGATCACGTTACCCTTAGTGTCGAGCGCATCCTCAGCGAGGATACGTCCCTTGATCGCCTTTGCAAACGATATCTCAATACCGGAAGCAGAGATGCGACTGATCTTGGTTCCCTTCTTCGTCTTACAATCTTCCTCGGTCACAATAGCGTCCTGCGCTACCACGAAGAGACGACGGGTAAGGTATCCAGCCTTAGCAGTCTGGAGCGCGGTGTCGGCAAGACCCTTACGTGAACCGTGAGTGGTGTTGAAGTACTCGATCGGGGTCATACCCTCCTTCATTGATGACAGTACCGGGAACTCGAGCGTCTCACCACGGGTGTTGACGATGAGACCCTTCATACCGGCCATCTGCGCGATCTGACCCATCGAACCGCGAGCCCCTGACTTCCACATTTCATACGCGGATCCATTTTCACTGAGTGTGTCTGGAAGCACTTTCTCAATTGAGGTCTTGGCACGGTGCCAGATCTCGACGATCATGCGGCGGCGCTCATCACGTGACAGGAGACCTTCCTCGTAGTGACTGATCACTTCCCGCTCTTCCTCGCGAGCGGCGGCGATGATCGCCCCCTTCTCTTTTGGCACCACCACCTCGTCAATTCCCCAAGTGACACCAGACTTGGTCGCATACTTGAAACCAAACTTCTTGAGCTTGTCCACGATAGCTGGCACAGCCTGCGCACCGCGGTCATCGATGATGTCAATGATGATCTGGAAGAGGGTTCGCTGTACGATCACATCATTGATGAACTTATGGTCACTCGGCAACACTGAGTTGAAGAGCAGTCGACCAACCGTCGTCTCAAAGATCTTATTATCGAATTGGGCGTACTTTGGCGTATCGGTTGCGAGCACCTTTACCTTCGCTCGGAAATCGATCACTCCGTAGTCGAAGGCGTTGATCGCGTCATTTGGTGAAGCAAAGGACTTTCCTTCACCGTTCGCACCAGGGACGATCTTAGTCATCCAGTAAGCACCAAGTGCCATATCGAGCAACTTTTCAGATACTACCGGCTCGGAAGAACCTGGCTTCAAGATGTTGTTATTGGCAGAGATGATGGTCTTCGCCTCGAGCTGTGCTTCATCAGAAAGTGGCACGTGTACAGCCATCTGGTCTCCGTCGAAGTCAGCGTTGAACGCGCGACAAACGAGTGGGTGTACCTGGATAGCGTTACCTTCAATCAGTACCGGGCGGAACGCCTGGATACCCTGACGGTGGAGTGTTGGCGCGCGGTTGAGGAGCACGTACTTGTGACGAATGATGTCTTCAAGAATTGCCCACACCTCTGGCACACCGTCTTCAATGAGACGGCCAGCGCCGCGGATGTTGTACGCAAGTTCCTGCTTGAGAAGCTCTGCGATCACGAACGGGCGGAAGAGTTCAAGCGCCATGTGCTTCGGCAGACCACACTGGTCGAGCGCGAGTTCTGGTCCGATGACGATCACCGAACGTCCGGAGTAGTCCACACGCTTACCAAGCAGGTTCTGACGGAAGTATCCCTGCTTTGACTTAAGGTAGTCAGAGAGAGACTTCAGCGGACGACGCTGTGCAGCACTCATCACTGAGTATGCACCGCCACCATGACGAATAGAGTTATCAATGAGGGCGTCAACTGCTTCCTGCAAGATACGCTTCTCGTTACGGAGGATCACGTCTGGAGCCTGAATGTCGATGAGTTTCTTGAGACGGTTGTTGCGGTTGATCACGCGGCGGTAGAGGTCATTGAGATCGGAAGACGCGTGACGTCCACCTTCGAGTGCTACCATCGGGCGAATAGCTGGTGGTACGACTGGGATACGGGTGAGGAAGAGCCACTCCGGACGAACTCCCGCATTCAGCATGCCGCGAATGAGGGCGAGACGCTTATCGAGTTTGGCACGTTCCATCGCTCCCGCTTTGGTGTAACGGTCTTCTAATTCTTCTGACAGCTTAGCGAGATCAAGATTTTTAAAGAGATCGTAGATCGCTTCCGCACCGATGCGCGCTTCAAACAGCGTACTGTACTTGATCGAGAACTTATGGAAACTCATTTCATCGAGTACTGCGCCGAGCTGAATGCCGTCGATCTCCTTTTTCACCTCATCCATACGAAGCTTGAGAGCCTCGCGAGCCTCTTCATTGGCAAGGGTCTTGAGCTTGGTCTTGAACTCGGTATCGAGCTCTCCGAGGATACGTGTTCGGTCACCCTCACTCACCTTGGTCACAATGTACCCCGCGAAGTAGATCACCTTCTCAACCGAAGCCGCGGTGATACCGAGGATCATCGCAATGCGACTTGGCACACCACGAAGGAACCAAATGTGTGAGACTGGTACGCAAAGGTCGATGTGACCCATGCGCTCGCGACGGACGATGGCGCGGGTGACTTCTACGCCACACTTTTCACAGACGATTCCCTTGTAACGGATACCGCGGTACTTCTTACAGCTACACTCGTAGTCTTCGACTGGACCGAAGATACGCTCGTCGAAAAGACCGTGCTTTTCTGGGCGCTGGGTGCGGTAGTTAATGGTTTCTGGTTTGGTGACTTCTCCCCATGACCAGTCGAGAATGGTCTCTGGTGAAGCGAGCTTGAGGCTCACGCCAGTGTAGTTCGTCGGAGCCGGTGCTGGCTTCTTGAACTCTGTTTTCTTGAATGTTGATTCGTTAGACATAGTCATAGGAATTAGTCGTTCTCATAATTACGGCGCACCACTTCTTCTTTCTCTAGCTTCACATCGAGCGCGAGGCCGCGGAGCTGATTGAGGAGTACATTGAAGGCGGCGGGAGTGTGTGGGTGGGAGATCTTCTCACCACGCACGATGGCATCGAAGGCAGCGGAGCGGCCGACGATATCGTCAGACTTGATAGTGAGCATTTCTCGCAAGGTGTAGGCGGCACCATAACCAAGGAGCGCCCACACTTCCATTTCTCCGAAACGCTGTCCACCGACCTGTGCCTTACCACCAAGCGGCTGCTGGGTAATGAGGCTGTACGGCCCGATCGAGCGCATGTGGATCTTGTCTTCCACCATGTGGTGCAGTTTCAAGATGTACATGTAGCCGACGGCGGTCTTCTGTGCGAATGGCTCACCAGTGAGACCATCGCGGAGTTGGATCTTACCATCAGATGGCAGACCAGCAGCCTTGAGTTCTTCCTTCACGTCATCCTCAGTCGCTCCAGCAAATGGCGGCACGATCGCCTGGTAACCAAGCGTGTTCGCTGCCATACCAAGGTGGAGTTCGAGGATCTGTCCAAGGTTCATACGAGACGGCACGCCGAGTGGGGTAAGGAGTACGTCGATCGGACGCCCGTCTTCAGTGAACGGCATATCTTCTTCCGGAAGGATGCGAGAGATCACACCCTTGTTACCGTGCCGACCAGCGAGCTTGTCACCGACTGAGACGTTACGTACCTGCGCGACGGTGATGTGGATCTTCTTGATCACACCACTCTCAAGCTGATCACCGTTCTCGCGTGAAAAGATCTTCACACCGATGACACGACCTCGCTTGCCGGCTTCGAGTCGCAGTGAGGTGTCCTTCACGTCCTTGGCTTTCTCACCAAAGATTGAACGGAGGAGTCGCTCTTCTGGAGTGAGCTGCGTCTCGCCCTTTGGAGTTACCTTACCAACGAGAATGTCGCCGGGGCGTACTTCCGCACCAATGCGGATGACACCGGTCTCATCGAGGTTACGGAGCTTGAGTTCCGAGACGTTTGGAATATCAGGAGTAGTCACCTCTGGTCCAAGCTTGGTGTCACGTACCGCTACTTCGAGTTCGTCGAGGTGCACGGTTGAGAACTTAGCCTGCTTGACCAGTCGTTCCGAAATGATGATCGCATCCTCGTAGTTGGCTCCGTTCCATGACATGAAAGCGACGAGTGCATTCTGCCCTACCGCGATCTGCCCGTTGTCAGTGGCAGTGGTGTCGGCGAGGAGATCGCCACGCTTCACCTTCTGTCCGAGCGATACCGCTGGGCGGTGCATGAACGCTGAGAAGTCGTTGGTGCGCTGCAGCTGCGTGAGTGGGTATTCGTGGGTCTTACCCTCCTTGTTCTTAACGATGATCTTGCGAGCGTCCACTTCTACCACCTCACCGGCTTCTTGCGCATAGAGGACACGACCAACGTCTCGCGCTGCTTCACCCTCTACACCGGTCGCGACGATCGGCGCTTCTGGAATGATGCAGGGAGTCGCCTGCTTCTGCATGTTTGAACCCATGAGGGTACGGTTGGCGTCGTCGTGGTTGAGGAATGGGATCATCGAGGTTGCCACTGAGAACGCTTGGTTGGTAGCGATATCAATATAGTCAACTTCATCACGTGGTACCACGCGTGGCTCTCCCTTGTAGCGAGCTTCGACGAGCTCCTTCTTGATCTTCCCCTTGTCGTCCACTTCGATCGCGGCGTGCGCGATGGTAAAGCCTTCTTCTTCGTGCGCGTTCATGTACACGATCTCGTCCTGTAGCTTACCCTTATGCACTTTCATGTACGGGGTCTCGATGATACCGAAGCGGTTCACGCGCGAGTACATGGCAAGACGAAGGATGAGTCCGATGTTCGGACCTTCTGGGGTGTGGATCGGACAGAGGCGGCCGTAGTGACTCGGGTGCACGTCACGTACCTCAAAGCCAGCACGTTCACGGGTGAGACCACCTGGTCCAAGGGCTGAGAGGGTGCGGAGGTGTTCTACCTCAGCGAGGATGTTTTGCTGCTGGGAGAATTGGGAGAGCTGGTTGGTCGTGAAGAATTCCTTAATAGCAGCCTGGAGTGGTCGCGGGTTGATGATCTGCATCGGCAGCGATGTTTCCGCTTCGATGGTGGACATGCGGTCTTGGATGTTTCGCTTCATGCGGGTCATACCGACACGGACACGCTGTTGGAGCATTTCGCCGAAGTAGCGTACGCGACGGAAACCGAGGTGGTCGATATCGTCAGGAAGGGCTGAAGCGTCGTGGTTACTCTCCACAATATGCTTGAGGATGAGCTTGAGGTCTTCAGTGGTCACCGTGCGGTTGGCGGTTGCCTTCGCGTCGGTCGGGAGACCAAAGCGACCGTTGAAATGGTGCCGACCGATCTCAGAAAGGTCGTATCGTTCTGTCGAAAAGATCGAGTCGACGAACTCGCGAGCGTTCTCGACGGTCGCGAGGTCACCGTCACGGAGACGCTTGTAGATCTCAATGTACGAATCATCAAGTGTCTTAGCTGGATCTTTCGCGATCGTAGCTTTCATGTATTCCTCGCCACGTTCGATACCCTTCATGAGCTTGACCATATCGGCGTCCTTCTCGACCCCGAGCACGCGGAAGAGTGACGAAATTGGGAACTTCTTCTTGCGGTCGATCTTTACGTAAATGACTCCGTCCGCCTCAGACTCGATCTCTACCCATGCTCCACGAGCTGGGATGATCTTGGCGCCAAAGAGGGTCTTGCCCTTTGACTCTGCCGCGGTGAAGAAGATACCGTAGCTACGAGCGAGCTGTGGCACGATGACACGCTCCACACCATTGATGATGAAGGTACCGTTGTCGGTCATCACCGGAATGTCGGTCATGAAGATCTCCTGCTCCTTCTCAGAAGCAAAGGTCTTGTTCTTGAGCACGACCGTCGCGCGCAGTGGCGCTTCGTAGGTGCGCTTGTTCTCGCGCGCATACTCTGGCGAGTACTTTGGTGCACCCATCTCGTATTTCTTGAACGCCAACTCGAACTTCTTTTCCGAGTAGTCAGCGATCGGGGAGAATTCTTTGAATATCTCCTTGAGGGCGGTCTGTACGAACCACGTGTACGACTCACGCTGTGGCTCGATGAGGTCTGGTAGCGGGATACGTGGTGCAGCGGCTTTCTCAAAGCGCTTCTGCGGCCAGTGTCCGACTGACAGCTTTGTTGCGTCTGTTGTTTTGCTCATAACTTTACTGTGTAAATGAATAGGTAGAAAAAAGACAGACCAAAATGCACGCTTTCGCGCTTTTGACCGTACCAAATTTTTCTACCCGATGAATAAAAACATCACGACCGTGATTAAACCCTTTTGGGAACATCCATCGCGCACATCCGACGCGCTCTGAATACAAAAGGTGCTCTTTACCCCCGCGTATCTGAATCTCCCCACCAGAACTCATCCGAGATCGCATTGATTGCGTTTGTGGTCGGTAGTATACGAGAAATCCTAGATTTTGCAAGCGTTTCGCTTGAATTTATGATTATTTCATTGTATAAAGCGAACGGTTTACTTCAACAACACGTTACCTAAGGAGAGGGAGTATGGAGATCTTTCTGCATATGGTCGATTTTTCGGCCGATGTCGCGCTTGCCATCTTGGCAGTTTTGCTCGGAATTGTAGGCATTGTTGGCTTGTTCTTTTTTGTGTTTCTGCCGATCCATCAGGTCATCTATAACAAGTATGACCGCCAAGGAGCATACATTCCGATTCAAGGTCGCGTGCTTGAAAAGCGATACAATGACGGCGCTTACTCCGCCGTCATACAAGTCGATAGCATCATAGTAAACATGCCGTTGCCTTACGATATCTTTCGGTCTATTCAAGAGGGAGCAGAGATCGATCTGCAAGCCCTCTACGGAAGACTAAGTAAGCAGATACTTGCAGTGGAACCGACCACACACCACATCGATACGTTCGCGTAAAAACAAAACCTCTGTGCTGTCGCACAGAGGTTTTTTACTTTGCCCTACTTCAACAATCTAAATTGACCAATGAAAGGTAGTTCATTCATCTTACCGCGGTGCGCATTGTACGCACCGATCGCCATCAAGACTATCACTGACACGCTCAGTAATTGAACAATGAAATCCCCAAGCGAAGAGAGCGCGAACAAAATAGTACCGTGAAGAAGATATACCGCACCGATCACAATAAGCAGAATAAGCTGTTGGTTGGCATGAAAGCGAACTACCGGATCGTGTTTGGTCTTATCATCTAGTAACGGCAAGAAAAAGAGGAACGGGATAATATACCCGATCACAGAAAAAGATATCTTGGTTGCAGTTTTTTCTGGACCAGCCGCTTCTTTTTTCTCTTCACTAACTGGAGTCGTTGTCGTCTCGGTATTTCCACCTGGCTGTGCGTTTGTTTGTGGTTCCATAGTGTACTAATTAAGTTTTTGTAAAATAGTCCTTACATCGTCCTCTCTCCCTACTCTCTCCTAGTCTAGTCCAAGGCTCTTTCAGCAACAAGTTCAAACGAGAGGGCGACCCTATCATCGACAACGTTGTCTGCTAGATTGTCAAAGAATGATCCCGAACCAGCAGTGATACCCCACAAGGTACGATCGAACTCTAGTGACGCAGTAGCACGGACACGGCCATCGGCTTCCTGATATACCTGTGCTGGAAATACGAGCTCGTGAGAAACTCCTTTCATCGTCAGCGTGCCCGTCACCTCGTAGGCAAAGGAGCTTTCCACATCAGCCAAAGGCACCATTTCAGTAAGGGTAAATGTGGCCGCAGGAAACTCCGCGACATTGAACCAGCGCTCGCCCTTAAGGTGTCCCTCGAGGGATGATTCCATACCAGGCTTGGTTGGAGTCTCTGACACCGAGAGGGTGTTCATGTCGATCACGAGTTCTCCGGTTATCGCGGCCGAACCGACAGAGATCATCCCGCTAGAGAGCGCGAGTGATCCACTATTCACATAACCGTCGATCAGCGGCTTCTTCCCTGCCCAGCGGATAACACTTTCCTCAGCGAGAACGGCATACTCTCCGTCGACAACGAGCACCTTGATTTGCGCCTCATTTGTTGCCCCTTCTTCAGTCGTCAGTGGTTGAGAGATCTCAGCCCCCTTATTCGATCCACCAAACACGAACACCAGAGCGGCGATCACCACCAATACTGCCACCACGATTCCCAATATTTTCATAGCACGTAATTCTTATTCCTCTTAACAAAACCCATATTAGAATGGTAGCACACTAGCTTAGTTACTTTCTCGGCGCTTCTCGATCAGCACATGATGACCAGAAACAAACACTTCCGGAACTGGATGCTCTTTCTTTTTATATTCCAAAATCTCCGGGCGGGTATACATCTCTCCACTAGAAACTCGTTCCTCCTCGAGCGACTCAAACGTACCCAGCACTCCTGGCACCTGCCTGGAAACCGAGTCGATGACAGTAAGCGCCGGCAGCTCACCTCCGGTGAGCACGTAGTCTCCGACCGAAATTTCTTCCGCCTGGAGAATTTCTCTTACTCGAGAATCAATACCCTCATAACGACCGCTGATGAGTACCAGGTGGTCGTATTGGGCTGCATACTCTTTGGCGCGGGCCTGGGAGAAGGCAGCGCCGCGCGGCGACATGATGAGCGTCTTCACCTTCGACTGGTCCTTCTTTCTTCCCACCGCCTTCTCCCAGGCCCGCAAAATAGGCTCGGCCTTCATAACCATCCCTGGCCCGCCGCCGTACGGCTTGTCGTCAACTTTACGATGTTTATCTTTCGTGAAATCGCGGGGGTTGTAGTAGCTGACGGCGATCTTCTTGCCGCGCACCTTGGCTCCCCAGCCCTTGTCGGTCTTCTGCGCACGACCAAGCACACTCGCGTCAGTGTACGTTTGGCAAACTTCGGGAAATAGGGTGATGACGTGGAAATGCATAGTGAAATCCTAGCATAGAAGTGTCGAGGGTGCTCTATTTTTGATAAAGAATGAGCATGTGACCTTGTGCGAGCATCTGCAGGCCGCAAGCCAGTCTCGAAAGCAGCCGCGACGGATGTCGCGGCTGCTTTCGAGTTGCGGCCGAAGCCGAAAGAAAAATCTGCTGAGATTTTTCTGGTCGCACAAGGTTATGTGCGAATGATTTATATTTTCAAATCATCGATGGCCTGGTCAAGCGACTTCGGCTCCACCGCAGGATTATCTTCCTGCATCGCTTCAGACATCTCGCGGCTCATGCCCCGACCGCCTTCTGGTTCGTTGATCTTCAGATTGACGCGCGCGTCATGCTTCATGCCTACGACGCGTAAGAGGGTGCGGATAGCCTTAGCGGTATTGCCAGAGCGTCCGATGATCTTTCCCATATCATCAGCGTGTACATCAAGGGTGAGGAGAACTCCCATCTCGTCTACAGTGCGGTTGATCTTGACCGAATCTGGGTGGTCGACGAGCGACTTTACAAGGCTTTCGAGAAACTGCTTATCTTCGTGCGTATCCATACATCAATTTTGGCTATACTGGTAAGCAACGGTCACAGAAATGTAACGTGCTCCTAAAATGATACGAGAGTGTCTCGCATGAGTCAATGCTGACCGCGTGAAAAAGCTTACGCAGCAGGCTTTTCTTCCGGGGTTGCTTCCACTACTTCCTCAACGGGTGCGGCAGCTGCTTCAACGGCGGCCTTCTCTGCGGCTTCCTTAGCGGCAGCCTCCTCGGCAGCGCGTTTGATAGCTTCTTCGTCGACGATCGGGGACTTCTTTGGAAGTACGTTGATCTTCTTAGCGTCGATCACCTTCTGTGACACCAAGATGTTGTGCATGGTATCAGATGGCTGTACGCCCTTAGCCAGCCAATCCTTGGCCTTAGTAGCATCAAGTTGGATCTGATTCAACTTTGGGTTGTACGAACCAAGACGGTCGATATGCTTATCGCTCTTTGGGCCGGTTCGCTTGTCGGTCACGACAATACGATACGAAGGATCGTTCTTGCGGCCAACTCGTTGTAAACGCATCATTAACATATAAATTTGAGAAATTTATACAAGCTTCGCTCGCTCGAACATACACAAACACATTTCTTAAGAAATCAATACGCGAAAAGTGTTTATGTACGTTACTCGCTCCCTCTCTTGTAGTGCAGGCTAGCATAGCAGATAAAAGAAAGACGTCAATAGCACCCGACGTCTTTATTAGTAACGATATGATGCTATACTGCGCCAATGGAAAAAACTCATGAAGGAGCCATCATGGTCCGCGGCAAGGGAACCGGGTTTGTCAGGCACCCCGATCTCGAGGAAGATATTTTGATCGAGCGCGCGGACCTCGGCTTCGCGCTCGACGGCGACATTGTCGAAGTAGAACTTAAGAAGAAGGTCCCCGGCCGGCGCCAGGAAGGCCAGGTTGTTCGCGTGGTCAAACCGGCACACCGCGAACTCATCGGTACCGTCAAAGAACGAACAGAGGGTGGGAAAACGGTAAAATTCCTCCAACCAGACAATCACCGCATTCACATCCGTCCCCTCCTCCCGGAAGCAACCCCCGGTGACCTAGGCATGAAAGTGGTGGTGGAGATCACCAAATGGTCACAACCCCTTATGGATCCCCTCGCCAAAATAGCTGAGATCATCGGCCGAGCTGGCGACCACGAAACCGAAATGCAGGCGATCATTCGCTCAGGCGGGTTTTCGAAGGCCTTTCCAGAGTCAGTCCAACAGGCCGCGCACGACCTGTATGAGAGAAAAGAACAGATCTTTGCTGACGCCCTCAAGGACCCGAAGCGACGTGACGTGCGCGGCGTCACCACCATGACCATCGACCCGGCCGACGCCAAGGACTTTGACGACGCCCTCTCGATCCAGACTCTCCCCAACGGAAACATCGAAGTCGGTATCCATATTGCTGACGTCTCTCACTATGTCGTCGAAGGCGAACCGCTCGATCAGGAAGCAGTCGAGCGTGGCACTTCGGTATACTTGGTAGACCGCGTCATTCCAATGCTTCCCGAAGTCCTCTCTAATGACCTCTGTTCGCTCCGCCCGCATGAAGACCGCCTCGCTTTTTCTGCCATCTTTGAGCTCGCTCCTGATGCACATATAGTCAGTGCTTGGTACGGCCAGACCGTCATTCACTCCGACAAACGTTTTGCCTACGAGGACGCACAAAAGGTACTCGACGATCAAGCGGGTGATTTTCTCGCGGAACTCAACCAGCTCATGACCCTCTCCCGCGTTCTTCGCAAAAAGCGCTACCAGAGCGGTGCGATTGCCTTTGAGCAGCCAGAAGTGAAATTTGAACTCGACGAGCGCGGCGCTCCGATCCGTGCCTACCAAAAGCATCGCACCGAGACCATGCTTATGATCGAGGATTTTATGCTGCTCGCGAACCGCGAAGTAGCGACCCATATCAACAAGCTCGCCAAAGACAAGAACACTGAAATGGCTTTCGTGTATCGCATTCACGATGTACCAAATCCAGAGAAGATCGAGGAACTCGCCACCTTCGTCCACGCGCTTGGGTACGAGTTCGAAACTCACAAAGGCATCGTGCACGCCAAGTCTATCAATCAGCTCATGAAAGAAGTAGAGGGTAAGCCGGAGGAGAACCTCATCAAGACCGCCAGCATTCGCTCGATGGCCAAGGCTGTGTATTCGACCAAGAACATTGGTCACTTTGGCCTCGCCTTCAAATACTACACCCACTTCACCTCCCCAATTCGCCGCTACCCAGACCTGATGGTTCACCGCATGCTCCGCCGCCATCTCGATGGCTCACACATCGGGCCAAAAGAGTCAGCCAAATACGAGCAGGTCTCTATCCAATCCTCAGCACGTGAAATGGAAGCAGTGACCGCCGAGCGAGACTCCATCAAGTTCAAGCAGGTGGAATTCATGATGAACCGCATCGGTGAAGAATTCGACGGGGTCATCACCGGCGTGGCTGACTGGGGTATTTACGTCCAGGAGACCGGCGCTCTAGCAGAGGGCATGGTACGCCTGGCCACCATCAAGAGTGACTACTTCGAACACGAAGCGAAGAAATATCGCATCAAAGGACAGCGCACCGGTAAGGTCTACCACCTGGGTGACCCGGTTCGAGTGAAACTGGTCCGTGCCGACAAGGACGAGCGGCAACTGGATTTTGAGCTCATTGAGGAGAAGAAGAAATAAAAGAGGCGGTGAAAAAACGGCCGGGTCCCGTTGGGACCCGGCCGTTTTCATTACGCCTGCAACACCTCTGCCTGCGCGTAGATCCTTGGCACATACTCGCGCGCCTCGGTACCATAACTCGAAATGAATTGCCCCCTTTCGGCCTGCTTAGAGAATTCAGCGATCGCTAAAAAGAGGTCCTTTCCGGCCGGAAGGTCTTCTGCTCTTTTTCCTTCCATGTACAATCGCACCCCTTCCGCGACACAAGAGTCTCCGGCGTTATAGGAATTGATCACCAGCGGGATGAAAAGATCTCGTTCGAACGCCTCTTCGCTATCAAAACGAGCTCGTAGTGTACTCATGACGTCATCTCCAATGTGGATCGGGAGTCGTCTGTAAAGGTCAGAAATAAAATCTCCAGCGATCTTCACCTGTAATCTAAGTGATTTAAGATCATCCAGATCTTCTTTTTTAGACAGTTCACCTCTCTTCCGTAGTCTTTCCTTATGGTGTTCCCAAGTCTTCGGCATGAACTGGAATATTCCTTTTGCGCCCGACTTACTCTTCAATCCATTATGAAACTTTGATTCTTGCGCACAGAGTCCAGGAATGAGTCGTCGTATCTCCGCCTGCGCACTAGGAGGGACCACCTCATCAAATTTGATTCCCTGTTGTACATACTCGAGACGGGTCAGGGGCTCCACGCCGATAGCTGTTTTGTTGGCATAAAACTCGATATACCCCTTCAAAGCGTCCACCTTTCCCGTGGCGACGGCGTGCGCCAAAGCCGGTTCTTCCTGCTGGCGATACATAGCCGCAAACTGATTTGCCACACTGACGTGACTAATGATCTTCCGATCAGGATACTCTGCCTGTTGCGCCAAGCGAGCTGCCTGCAACCAATCGCGGTCAATGCTGGTCTTCAGTATCCCCACCTCGTTGAATACACCGGGCGAATATACTTGCTGCCCATCGGAAAGCTCTGTTAGCTCCACTGCCGGGCCAACTGGCAAACCTTCCGCATCAACAAACTGGATCTCGTTGCGCTTCAGCTCCCATGGTACCTGGTACTTGATGACTTCTTTAGTGAATTCTGGATGTTCTGAGAAGGATTCGATGGTTTCCGGTTCATCTATCATGGCCTCAATTTCCGCTTTGATCTCTTCCGCAGCTTCGCTGACTTGATCGATTTCTTCGGGCATCAGCGAGGCGATGTTCTCTCGCCCTTGGGCTCGACTCTTTGCCATGTTTACTCCTGCCGCACCACCGATCACCACAGCCGCACCAGCCGCCATATTCTTAAAAAACTGTCTTCGGCTAGGATCGAAATCTACTTCTCCTTCATCTTGGAGATCTTGAACGATCTCTTCTGATTCCGCTTCGAGCAGACCCTCTTCGGCAGGGTCGGGTGTATGTAACTCTTGACCCATTGCTTTGAGTGTCTCACGTAAGCCCGATCGTTGTTTCGCATCTAACTCGGGTACCTTAAATTCAAATTCCCCGTTCTCATTCCGAATCATTCTTCGTCCGTCGTCTGGTATACCGGTACCTGGAAAGCGTTCGTTTAACATTGTCAGTATCATATCAGATACCCATATGTTTCGTCTCTTTTTTCCTGTTACTAGATAAAAGAAAAGGCGCGGT
>CAZFSB010000006.1:0-14571 GCA_964521645.1 uncultured Candidatus Saccharibacteria bacterium
TTTTAACTTTTTCATTATAATATCCGATCCCAATATGTTTCTTCTCTTTTTTCATGTAAATTTATAAAATAAACGGCGGGGTGGATAATTCAATTTCGTGAATTCTCCACCGCGCCTAGAGCCCTTTCAGGCCGACACTTCAGATTTGATACGCTTCCGTTCAGCCGTAAAGCCAAGCATGGTCAGCAGCCCACCGGCCAAAAGCAGCATGATCGGCGGCTCGGGTACCGGATTGGTTCCATTACCGTTGTCATTGCCGTTTCCGTTTCCGGCCTCACTACCGATAGTACCGGTAATGATTGGATCGTCACTGGCACCAATCAAGTAAGGTGTAGTAACTCCCAAAGCACGAAGCGTCAGTGATTGACCCACCTGTATCGCTGGGGTTGTCCCAGCAATGCCACCCATCTCAAATGTTGCTGATTGACCAGCGGTCAGAAGGTCGCCAAAATACTGTAAACCTGCAAAGTCCAATCCAGATGTCACGGCATACTCAAGCGAACCCAGCAGATCGTCCGGGGCTTGTATTGTAACCTCGAAACTATGATCAGGATTTGTGAAGAGGAATTTGAAACTGAAAAAGTCTGGTCCGATTTGTCCGGTCGGAACATAGGTATTCGTCGGTTCGTAAACACCAACAAATCCATCAGTTACAGAGATCACCGCCGCCTGCGCCGGCAAAGTAAAAGCAAGCAGCAACGCCACCAACCACTTCTGAAACGAAGTAACAATATTCAAGGTACACCTCCTTCAAAAAGCCCCACTGGGCAATAAAAAATGCCCCTTGGTACGAAGGAGCAGCCAGCCAATACTATGACACGTTTTGCTTAAAAATGCAACTTGCCGCCGATGCTACGCGCCGCTCATTTGTTCATTTCACTTCGCCACGGCCGCCGCTTCGTCGAACTTCACCGAAAGAACCTTGGAGATACCATCACTCCCCATGGTGATACCGTAGAGGATCCCCGCGCGACTCATTGTCTCACGGTTGTGGGTGATGAGCACGAGCTGCGACCGCTTGGCCAGTGCCTCGATCATGTCTCCATAGCGGCGACTGTTGGCCTCATCGAGCGCAGCGTCGGTCTCATCCAGAATGATGAACGGCGGTGGATTGACCTGGCTCATCGCAAAGATGAGTGCGATCGAGGTAAGGGCGCGCTCGCCACCCGAAAGCATCTCGAGTCCCTTCACGCGTTTATTAGGGAGCGACACCTGCAGTTCGACCCCTTCTTCCACCGCCTCTTCCTGCTCCCCTTCTTCTTCCTCACCACCCCGCGACTTCAGCTTCACCCGCTCTAAACTCGCCGCTCCCCCACCGAACATGAGCGTAAAAAAAGTATGGAATTCTTTGGTGATCTTCTCGAGTCCCGCGGTAAATTCTACGTGCAATTTCTCCTGCATGTCCGCCGTCAGCGCCCGCAAGTTCTCAACCGAAGCTTCCAGGTCAGCTAGTTCACGAGCCAAGAATTCATCTCGTTCTTGTGCGTCTTTGTATTCTTTAAGCAGGTCTTCGGTCGCGCCGACACCCAACTCTTCGAGGCGGATCTTCAACTTCTCGAGCTCATACTGCCTAGTGCGCTGTGCGCCACGCTCTTCCGCAACCATCGCTTCGTCTGACAGTGTATTCCCCTGTTCATCCACAATTTCCAGTGCGTAGTAATCGGCTGCCCCACGCCCCAAAAGAGCGACGGCTTCCTGAAGCTGCAGCTTGAAGTCGGTTCGGTCGCGTTCCAAAACCGTCAACTCACCATCGATTGCGCGAATGATACCTTCAAGCTCGCGTCTTTCATTGATGAGCGAAAACATTTCCCGCTCTGCATCACGGTCCTTTTCAGAGTCTGCCACTTGCGCAGCCTGCAGTGCTTCATGCTGGGCACGAACGCGCGCTTCTTCTGTTAGCGCTTTCTTTACTTCCCCTTCTGCTTCTTTGAGACTCTTCTGCAGTGTGGCCAGTTCTGCCTTATCTGTCGCGGCGGTATCTACTACCTCTCCCTGCGCGCGGGTGAGGAAAGCTCGCAATTGATGCACCAGGTCGGTAAGCGCCCGTTCTAGGATCGATTCTCCCCCTTTGCTAAGCGCCTTCTCAACCACCATCTCGATGTGCGAGACCAATTTCTCCAGCTGCTCACATGGTACCAGCGCACTCCCTCCCACCACTGCTTTTGGCGCCGCCAGCCGCCGCTCGAGAAAGGAAATTTGTCCCTCTAGCTTGCTCAGCTCTCGCTCTAGCGTTTGACGAGCTTGAGTAGCTTGCAAAAGAGCGGCGGCGGTTTCTTGCAGTTCGGTAGAGACCGGTTTTTCTTCGCCTTTCTGCAGCAGTCGTTTCACCGCCTCCAAGCGTTCCTGAACCGCTGCCAGCTTGGCGGCCGGTTCGAGCCGATCTTTGGTCAGCGCGTCAAATCGAAACGCCACGTACGTGTCTTCCCGTTTTAAGTATTCTGCATACTTGGTGCGAAGCTCCTTCTGTACCTCCAGTGAGCGCTCGGCCTTTTCCACCTGCTTCTTGAGATACTTGAGGTGCGGCGCCGCCTCGCGACGGAGCGACTCCACCTGCGCGATGTTCTCGCGGGTCTTTTCGAGCTTGTGCTCGGTCTCTTGCTTCTTGAGCTGGTAGACTTTGAGTCCGAGCGCGTCCTCGATCATCTCCCGGCGCTCTTTGGGGCCAGCTGCCAGCACCCGGTCGGCCTCGCCCTGGGAAATGATGTGGTGCCCGGTCGAGCCAATGTTGGCGTTGGCGAGAAGTTCGTGAATGTCCTTGAGCCGCACTGCGGAGTCATTGAGCTTGTATTCATTTTGTCCATCGCGGTGTACGATGCGTTCGATCCGTACCTCATCAAAATCGAGCGCAAAGGTGCGACTTTTATTATCAAATACCACCTGTACCCCGGCGCGGTTGCCGCGAGCGACCTTTTCCGAGCCGCCCCAGATGAGGTCCTCGCCACGCTTGCCGCGCAGCGACTTCACCGACTGCTCACCAAGCACAAAGCGAAATGATTCCGCAATATTACTCTTCCCCGAGCCGTTCGGCCCAACAATAGCGGTAATAGGCGCAGAAAACTCAAGCTCGCCTTTTTTAGCGAACGATTTGAAGCCGTTGATGGTGAGTTCTTTGAGGTACATGATTATTTACACTCTCCACCGGCGCTATAAACGGCATATGATTCATAGAAGGCAGGTGTCGGAATGATATCTGTACAATCCGTTCCACAGGAGGTAAGACATCGCGCAAAATCATCTCCAACTTGCACACCTGTAGTACCATCAACCCCCGCGGCACAATTTTCTGCGGTCAGCTTGTACCAACTCCCGTTGGCGCTATCGACCCTATATGATATTACACAATTCGATTTTCCTGAATCCTTATACGTAGGCAGTTCCGCTATGAAATCTGGAACAAGACCCAGGATGTAAGTACTCCCGGTGCAGATGCTGCTGTTCTTTACCCAGCGAGCAGGAGCATTACCACTGCAGACACCGCCGGGTGAAGCAGCATCTGGATACCTCCCCTCCTGCGCCTTATACAACTCCAATGCCAGTTGCACCTCCTTGAGTTCGGCTTGCATGGCCTTATTGCGCGCGACGTCCTTCGATTGTCCAAATGAAGCGTAGAGCACCGCCACCAAAACACCGATGATACTGATCACCACCAGTACTTCGATAAGGGTAAACCCCCGCTGCCACAAAGCTTTTTTCATATCTTTCATCATAGCATTCGAACTTGCCTATTCTGTTTTCATGTACACATTTTCTGGCTATCTACAAACACAGAGTCATCAAAGTTCCGGATTAGGCATACTACAAATGATCTTTTCCCTACCGTGTTCAACCTTTCCAGCATCATCACTACCCAGAGAATTAAGTTCCTTAGGGTCTGTATAACCTCCCCACACAGCTAGACTAGTGCCGATATTTGAAATCTGACACTCATTTAATGCGTCCTGCGGCCTGTAAAAACTGTTTCCAATTCGAATCATGTTACAGGTTCCCAGTGCACATCGCTGGCTAGGAGGATTCATTTCCCTCGGTAGAGGGCTGTTGAAATAGCTCTCACAACCACTCGGTGGAGGGGCTGGCATGATAGCTGAACGCAATTGGCCATTGGGGTCATATACAACATCGCAAGCTTGAAATTCGTGTCCATAACCATTGTAAACCTCTGACTCTATCGTATTCCTCACAATAAATTTATAAACGGTACCTTGTCTATTGGTCAGGTACATGTATCCAGAATTAAGACCATTCAGTTTTGGATCAGTGGGGAGAGTGGGTAGATATCCTGGCGAGAAAGGCCTTGACACATCACCTCTAATGTAATCAGAACCTCCATCTGGACATTCAAAATTGGTACCTAATTGTCCTGACCAATTCTCGGGATTATCCGGATTACCAGGATCAGCAGGATTACACCCCTCCGGATACCTTCCATGATCGAGTTTATACAGCTCCAAGGCGTTCTGTACCAAGCGTAGGTCCGCCTTGCGCTGCGCGTCACGTGTTAACTCGCGACTATCGTTGAAATTTGCATACAAGACGGCGGACAGGATACTGACAACTGCCACCACGACAATGACTTCAACGAGGGTAAAACCACTAGTTTTCCGATTCATTGACTGCAGTATACCACGCGGTATAAGAGCAACTTACGCGATTTCCCACCCTTTGGCCTCGATCGCTTTCTCGGCAGCTTGCTGCTCGGCTTCTTGCTTGGAGCGACCCTTGCCCTCAGCGACCAGCTCCTGTCGCAAGTAGACACCCACCGTAAAGACGCGATCGTGGTCTGGACCGTCGTGCGCAATGGTTTCGTAGGTAGGAGTGACCGATACCTGCTCTTGCGCTAATTCCTGGAAACGGCTCTTGGCATCTTGCCACAACCGCTTACGAACGATCTCGTCGGTCTTGGCGAACAGACGCTCAGCGATGAACTCCTTGGCGGCGTCATAGCCCTGGTCGAGGTAAATAGCGCCGATACAGGCCTCAAAGGCGTTAGCGAGAATATACTGGCGGGCGCGGCCGACGTCCTTCGCCTCACCCTTTGACATCAAAAGAAAATCATTAACGCCGAGCTCCTCGGCCGCGGCTGAGAGCGACACCGTATTCACGAGCGCCGCGCGCACTGCCGTGAGTTCTCCTTCCGGCTTCTCCGGATATTTATGAAAAAGATGGTCAGTCACGACCAGTTCGAGCACCGCGTCACCCAAGAATTCCAACCGCTCGTTATGATCCCAGGTTGCTTCGCGGTGTTCGTTGAGATACGAACGGTGCGTCACTGCCGAAAGCAGCACCTTCGTATCGGTGAATTGTACGCGCAGTATGGCCTGAAGTTTGGTAAGCTCAGTAGCGATATCTCGTTCCTCCATAGGACTCCATCAGTTTAGTTAAACGTAGTAGACACGTGCACAGTAGCACTATTTGGCAGACCTGCCAACGAGCACCGTCACGGCCTTGGTCACGATCGGCAAGATATCTTCGTAAAAATTGAGCTCGAGTATATCGGCCACGCGAAACCATTTCGCGTCATCTAGCCCACCCTTCTTCAAGAGTTGGATATCCTGGTACGGGGCTTGGGCGAGGAAATAGTGTACTTGCTTTCTGACCTTTCCCTTCTCTGGTTGGGTGGCGACGTATTCGTTACTTCCGAGGTTGGTTTCAATGCTCACCACCAGCCCGACTTCTTCGAGCAGCGCTCGCATCGCTCCCTGCTCGGGGGTCTCTTCTTCCCGCACTTTGCTCTTTGAAAGCGTCCAGTGACCAAAGATATCGTGGACCAAAGCTAGGAAAAGTTGTCCTTCATGTTCAGCGTAGACCACTGCTCCAGCCAAGCGTTCGATCGGCATCTGCTCGAATGGCACGTCCTTCTTTCGCTTCTTGCTTTGCTCTTCCTTGCCTGGCTCACCAATCTCCTTGTAGACCGCACCGAGGACACCATTCACGAAGCGGCTGCTGTTGTCGCCACCAAACTGCTTGGCAAGTTCGATCGCTTCGTTGATCGCCACCTTGGCCGGCACTTCACTACGATCAGAAAACAGTAGCTCATAGAGCCCTAAACGAAGGATATTGCGATCGACCGGAGAGATGCGGTCGATTGGCCACTCGGGCGCGGCTTTTTCGATGACGAGGTCGAGTTCGGGCTGTTTAGCCATAACCCCATCGAGGAGCTTATCCATGAATGGCATATCGGTCTTGTTGGGCGCGAATTCGGTGACGTTGCGCTCCAGGACATCGTGCACCGCTTTTCTTTCAAGCGTGTTTAAATCCCACTCAAAGAGTGACTGAAGAACGATGCTGCGTGATAAATGTCGATTTGCCATACAAATGTACTAAGCTTTTACTGTCCCCAGTGTATCACTAAAATAAGTGCGGACAGCTCAAAATCCACACAGTCCCGCGAAGGCGGGACTGTTGGTTACTTCTGTTCACTCTTTGCTTCTGCTTCTGCTGGAGCGACTTCTCCGGTCTGCGCTTGAATTGCTTCTCGCTTAGCCTGAAGACGTGCTTCACGGGCCTGTTTCTTGGCCGTCAGATCGACCACCATTCGCCCCTTGTAGTGACCACACTCGAGACACATGTGGTGTGGTCGGTGCTTCGCACTACAGTTTGGACAGGTCGCCAAAGCTGGCGCCTGGAGCGCGTGATGTGAACGACGGTTCGCGGTATGTGACCGCGTGTGACGCATTCGAATTACCATAGTGGCGAAACTATAGCAAAACCTTTGAAAAAAGCAATACCAGACACAAAAAAGCCAGCTCGCTACGCTCGCTGGCTTCTTCCCGTCCTCGACTGAGTCGGGGGATCTACATCATGCGTCGGTCTTGTTTATAGACTTCGCATTTTTCGTATGAATCAATACCAGCCTTTGCTGATACCATACCTCCGGCAGAAAAACACCTGATCTTGACCGTGCCATCTTCTTGCCGCTGGTGCGGCTTCAGAAATTGATAGCCTGGACAATCGAAACAAGCACCCAATTCAGCTTCAGTAACGAATGGCGGCTGAGGAATTGGTTCCACCTTTTGACTCCTTCGTTGTTTTCTCATTTGCACCTCTTTAAAGAACACCTCAAAGACCATCTCTGAGGAAACGACATTCTACAACATTTTTATGTTATTGCAATAGCTCACCCGGTGGATGGGACATTTCCCGTAGGTAGCGATAGCGTGCCGGTGCACCTTGGTGCCATAGCCCATATGCTGTTCGAAACCGTAGCGAGAATAGCGACGAGCGATGCGCGTCATGTATCTGTCGCGGGTGACCTTGGCAAGAATCGAAGCCAGGCCGATAGCCGGCTCGGTAACATCACCTTTGATGATGGTCTCTTGGGAAAATGCTTGAGGCGCCTGGAGCGAGCCATCGAGGCGAATGTGGCAGGTGGCTGGATCGAGCTCCAGGCGCCTAAGACAGCGCGCCATGGCGAGATTGATCGCGTACATGATGCCCTTTTCATCGATGACTGACGAGCCGACCATCGCGACCGCAAAATCAAGCTGGCGATGGTGACGTAATTCTTGGGCACGGCGGAAAAGCGCTACGCGCTTTTCCGCCGCTATCTGCTTACTGTCCCCCACTCCCGGAATAAGTCCCCAGTCGAAATCCCCAGGCACTTTCACCACCCCCACCGCCACTGGTCCCGCGAGCGGCCCGCGACCAGCTTCATCGACCCCCACTAACCACTTTGCTTTCATACCTACAGTGTACCAAATCTTCACTAATCCACTCCGAATTGGTTTATAAAAACACACGTCGCTAGCCCAGCGGCTAGCGCGCTATGCTCGAACGCGCTCAAAGCCGAGGTTCTTCGAACGCCTTCAGCATCGGCTTTGACCGGCAGCGCGTTCTGTGCAATGTTTTCCTAAACCAATTCCTCGTGACGCAAAGTGATGAATCGATTGCAAGAGATCACAAAAAGTGAGGGTACGCTGAGCTTTGTAGGTGATTGGAATCGCGAGTAAGCATTCACGAAAAAATGTCGTTGCTGGGAGGCCCTAAGGAACGAAGCGCGGTGAGGAAAAATATGTCTATATTGAGCAATCTGCTACTACACTCAGCGAATGAGCGACTATGCGTGGGAGGGTTTGGCTGGGGCACGCAAGGAGCGGTATGAGTCGAGTGTAGTGGCAGGTTGCTCTCATAGATTTCTGGTATAATCACCCCACCATGCCCGAACAGCCACTCAGCCCTGACTTCGTCCACCTACACGTCCACTCGATGTACTCCCTCCTCAGTGCCGTCCCCACCCCCAAGGAGCTCGCCAAGGCGGCCAAAGCCGATGGCCAAACCGCCCTGGCGCTGACCGACGCCGGTGCTCTCTACGGTCTCATTGATTTCTATAAGGCTTGTACCGCGGAAGGAATAAAGCCCATCCTCGGACTCGACGCTTTCCTGGCGCCGCGCACTCGTTTTGATAAGGAAGTGAATATCGACAAACCGCGCGCTCGTCTGGTACTGCTCGCTAAGACTTTCGCTGGTTACCAAAATCTCATCAAGCTCGTCACCGCTTCCAACCTCGAAGGCTTCTACTATCGTCCGCGCATCGACGACGAGCTCCTAGAAAAATTCAAAGACGATCTCATCTGTATCATCCCCTCTTTTGCCGGCGAGGTGGCACAAGCTCTCAAGGACCACAACCCTGAAAAGGCGGCCGAGCGACTCGACTGGTACAAGCGATTATTTGGCGATGATTGTTATTTAGAAGTCTCGCACCATCCGGAGATATTTGGTCATGCGGAAAATCAAACTCGCCTCAAGGAGCTCGCCAAAAAAACCAACACGCCGCTCGTGGCCGCCCACGATGTCTACTACCTCAAACCTGAAGACCGCCTCGCCCGCGAGACGATGATCAAGATCCAAAACGGTGGCGTGGTCGACACCACCGCCGACCACGATACTGGCGAGAACTTCTCTTTCACGAGCCAAGCACAAATGAAGGAGTGGTTTGCTGATGTGCCAGAAGCAGTGGAGAACACAGTGAAGATCGCTGAGATGTGCACCGTGGAGATTGAGATCGGTACCCACTGGTACTTCCCTGACTACATCATCGAAAGTGGTCGCGAACCGGATGACGAACTTCATGTCACCGCTTGGGAAGGAGTAAAGTGGCGCGGGCTTGATCCTGAAGATCCAGAACTAAAACAACGTCTCACCTTTGAACTCGATGTCATTAAAATGAAGGGGTACGCCAAGTACTTCCTCGTGGTAGGCGATCTCATTCGTGAGGCTCGTGAACGAGGTATCCTCACCACCATCCGCGGTTCGGTAGCCGGTTCCCTCACCACGTACGTCCTGGGGATCACCAACGTAAACCCCCTGGAATACAAACTCCCCTTTGAACGTTTCCTCAACCCCGAACGTCCTTCGGCACCGGATATCGATATGGACTACGCCGATAATCGGCGTGATGAGATCATTGAATACGCCAAGGAGAAATACGGTGCTGACAAGGTCGCGCAGATCGGTACCTTCGGCACGATGATGGCACGTGCCGCCGTGCGCGACGTATCCCGCGCTCTCGGACACTCCTACTCGACCGGCGACCGGATCGCCAAGCTCATTCCGATGGGCAGCCAGGGCTTTCCAATGACCATCACGAAAGCGCTCGAGATCGAGCCAGACCTGGCTGAGCTTTATAAAAAGGATGCGGAAAGTCGCGAGGTCATCGACCTCGCGAAGCAGATCGAAGGCCGCGTGCGCCACCTTGGAGTACACGCAGCGGGTGTCGTGATAGCACCCGAGCCACTCGACCTGTTCGTACCCGTCCAGCCCGACCCAAAGACCGGCAAACTCATCACCCAATACGAAATGAAAAGCGTCGGCGAGGATGGTGTCGGCCTCCTCAAGTTTGACTTCCTCGGTATCAAAAACCTCGCCATCCTCGCCGACGCGGTGAAACGCGTGAAAAAAATTCACCACATCGCAGTCGATATTGAAAACATCCCCCTTGATGACGAAAAGACCTTTGCCATGCTCGCGCGCGGTGAGACGATGGGCCTTTTTCAATTGAACGGCTCCGGCATGACTGCGTTCCTCAAGCAGCTCAAGCCGACCACCATCCACGACATCAACGCGATGGTGGCACTGTACCGTCCTGGCCCGATGGAAATGATCCCGACCTACATTGAGCGTAAACACAATCCTTCGCTCGTCACCTATCTTGACCCGCGCCTTGAAGAGATCCTCGACCGTTCCTATGGTGTCATTACCTACCAGGACGACGTGATGATGACCTCGATCAAACTCGCCGGCTACTCATGGCTTGAGGCAGACAAACTCCGCAAGGCGATGGGTAAGAAAATTCCCGAGGTTATGGCCGCGGAGAAGGACAAACTTTTCAAGGGCTTTGTTGAGCACGGCCTGACCGAAGCCAAGGCCGAACAACTGTGGCGACTCATTGAGCCATTTGCCGCGTATGGATTCAACAAAGCACACGCCGCGAGCTATGGCCGGGTCGCTTACCAAACCGCCTACATGAAAGCCAACTTCCCTGTTGAGTACATGTCAGCCGTGCTGACTGCCGATTCTGGCGATACAGAGAAAATTTCCGAGATCATTCACGAATGTGTGCGCATGGGTATCGAGGTGCTTCCACCCGATATCAATGAGTCGTTCGCCGACTTCTCCGTGGTGCCGGGAAAAAACACCATTCGGTTTGGGCTGACTACCATCAAGAACTTTGGCGAAGGTATCGCCGATCTCATCATTGAGGAGCGTAAAAAGAATGGCCCCTTTGCTTCTATGCAAGATTTTCTCACCCGCATCTACGACCGCGGACTCAACAAAAAATCCCTCGAGGCTCTTACCTGTTCCGGAGCGTTTGATTCTTTTGGTAGTCGCAGTGATTTCTACGGCAATCTCGAAAACCTTCTCGCCTACAACAAAGAACACGTGGCCAACCAGGAAACAGGGCAAGATTCCCTCTTCGGTGGATTCACCGAACTGAGCGGACTCGTCCTGCAGCCGGCCGAGAAGCTTTCTATCGGCCAGAAACTCATTTGGGAAAAGGAACTGCTTGGGGTGTATGTCTCGGGTCATCCGCTTGATGCCGTGAAAGCCGAAGTAGACAAACGTCCCCGCATCACCCAAGTAAAGAAAGGCTACCAAGGCACGACCGTAGTCACCACCGGCCTTGTGGAGTCGGTCAAAGAACTCCTCACAAAGAAGGGCGACCGCATGGCCTTCATTAAGATCACCGACCAAGACGACAGCATTGAAACCGTCGCCTTCCCCGAAACCTACCACGACAACCGCGAGCTACTCGTGCCGGGTAATTGCGTCGCCATCAAAGGTAAATTCAACTTGCGCAATGACGAACCGAGCATTTTGATCGATAAGGTGAAACTGCTGGGGAATGATGAGCTGGTCGGGGAACCGATCAGCAGCTAATGACAGGCTGAATCTACAACAAGCCTGTCGTTAGTGCTACAATAACTCACATATTTTTAGACTATGATCGAACTGACAATAACCAGACACGGAGAAACTGAAGAGAATCAGGCTGGCGTATTCCAAGGACACTTGCCTGGTAAGCTTTCCGCACTTGGTATCGAACAAGCTAAAAGACTCGCGCGACGGCTCAGCAAAGAAACGTACGACCATATCTACTCGAGTGATCTGGCCCGAGCGGCTGATACCACCAGAGAGATCGCCGAGTTCCACCCCAACACACCCCTTACCTACACTGTCGAGCTGCGCGAGATAGACCTCGGTAAGCTACAGGGCATGAAAAAGAGTGAGTTGACAGAACTGATCAAAGACCCACAGGCGTTTGTTGAAGGTGTACCGGAAGGAGAAACCTTTGCTGAATTTCAACATCGCGCTACAACGTTTCTAGAACGAATACAGAATACCCACCATAACCAGTCCATTCTGGTGGTTTGTCACCAAAATATCGCCAAGGCGCTGATCACCACCATCACCGGAAAAGATCTCTCCGAGATGAACAGCATGGGCAACCTTACCAATGCGAGCATCAGCAAGTTCGAGCTTGAGCCTGATGGTACTTGTCGGATCGTTCTCTATAACTGCCATCATCACCTGGATTAATAGTGCTTAGGAATACACGTCGCCTCGCTATTCTCGTTTGACAATATCGCCGAGCGCGTTAGGATAAGAAGGACAGAGATTGCGGCGGCTACCAACCGCTGGGCCCCGGTCGGAAGTACCCTTCCCTAATCTGTCGACAATGAAGTGTCGTGCGGCATACCGCACGGAAACTCGGTGGAACCGCGATCAAGATCGTCCGAGTGAGTCTACGAACATTCGTATATTCACTTGGGCGATTTTATTTATCAAAATATAAGAGCTTCTCGCGAACAATGGTCACTGCTATCAGACTCAACGTCCTCGCTCCGTCGTTTTTGTAGTCGTCAAGGGCTTCCTCCTCAAAAACTAGACATCGCTGCGGGATGTTTCGCTAGACAGCAGCGACCACTCTTCGCAACTACTTACCAAGATTAACTGCCGGTTCGCCACTTTCGGCTTTCGCCAGACCTCACTGAATATAGGGTCCCGAAAGAAACGATTGCCACCAGGCCGGTACGCTGGCTTTCGCCAGACCTCGCGGAGCAGGGTTTTTGTCAAGAGGCGCAGCCTCTTTACTAAAGCCCGTCGCGAGCGGAGAGCCGGTCTCTCGTCCCCAGAGAGACCGGACTCGTGTCTGGAGAAAGCTAGCGTACCGGCCTACACAACAAACATATTATGTCACCAGAACTAGAACACAAACGACACACGCTCGCACACTTGCTTGCTGCGGCGGTGTTAGAAAAATACCCGCATGCCAAGCTTACCCTTGGCCCTGCCATCGACACCGGCTTTTACTATGATATCGACTTCAGTGGTGGTGAAGCACCCGGTGATGCCGACCTCAAAGACCTACAAAAGTCGATGAAGAAAATCCTCAATAAGTGGACTGACTTCACTCATGAAGAAGTATCGGCCAACAAGGCTCGTGAAGCCTTTGCCGGCAACCAATTCAAACTCGAGCTCATCAACGAGATCGAAGCCAAAGGCGAACCGATCACCCTCTATTCTTGTGGTGGTTTTACCGACCTTTGCCGGGGCGGACACTGCGAGCACCCCAAGGACGAACTCGACACCGATGCTTTCAAGCTCGACAAGGTCGCCGGTGCCTACTGGCGCGGTGACGAGAAGAACCCGATGCTCACTCGCATCTACGGTCTTGCTTTTGAAACGAGAGAGGAGCTGGAAGCTTATGAAAAACAGATTACTGAGGCAAAAGCGCGCGACCACCGCAAGCTTGGTAAAGAACTCGACCTCTTCACTTTCTCAGAACTCGTTGGTCCTGGACTTCCTCTCTTCACTCCAAACGGCACGCTTATGCGTGATCTCATTGTCGAGAAGATCGCCAAGATCCAAGCTAAGTATGGCTACACCAAAGTGACCATTCCACATATCACCAAAAGTGATCTCTATAAGACCTCTGGCCACTGGGAAAAATTCAAGGATGAACTTTTCCACGTGAAGGGCCAGTCCGACGCAGAATTCGTCATGAAGCCGATGAACTGTCCGCACCACACCCAGATCTATGACGCTCGGCCACGTTCGTACAAAGAATTGCCGTTGCGTTTTGCGGAGACCACTATGGTTTACCGCGACGAGCAGGCTGGTGAACTCATTGGCCTCGGTCGCGTTCGCAGCATCACCCAAGACGATGGACATGTGTTCTGCACCGTCGATCAGATCGACCAGGAAGTCGAAAACATTGTCAACGTCATCAAGCAGTTCTACACCTCGCTCGGCATGTTTGAAGAAGGTAAATTCTGGGTGTCGCTCTCAGTCAGTGACCCAAATGAACCAGAGAAATATATCGGCACGAGAGATGCCTGGGAAAGATCGGAAGGGATGCTCGAGGATGTCGCTAAGCGCCTCAACCTCCCGTATAAGCGAGTAGAAGGTGAAGCGGCTTTCTACGGACCAAAACTCGACTTCATGTTCAAGGATGCTATTGGCCGCGAACGACAGCTCGCTACTGCGCAGCTCGACTTCAATATGCCGGCGCGCTTTGGTCTTGAGTACACCGATAATGAAGGCAAGAAACAGACACCCGTCATGATCCATCGCGCCATCGCTGGCTCATTGGAACGCTTCATGGCCATCATGATCGAGCACTTTGCCGGCAACTTCCCGCTCTGGCTTTCACCGACCCAGCTGGCCATCATCCCCGTTGCTGATGCGCACGCCCCCTACGCAACTGCAGTGGCTGAAACCCTTCGTGAAGCTGGATTCCGAGTGAACCTCGATACTTCAAATGACTCGATGGGTAAGAAGATCCGCAGCGCAAAGCAAATGAGACTTCCCTACTTCATCGTCATTGGTGATAAGGAAGTTGAAAGCCAAACAATCACGCTTGAGTCGCGTGACACCGGCACAGCAGAAGTACTGACCATTGAAGAGCTGGTTACGAAATTGACCACAGAGGTGAATGTGTAGTTAAGTTAAGTAAAAACGGCCGGCCCCGAAGGGGCCGGCCGTTTTTATTTACGCAGAGCAAAAGCCAACGCCCCCCCCATCACATCCATACATATCGCCAACTTAACCCCAGTCCCATCGTCGGTATATGTA
>CAZFSB010000006.1:14581-33359 GCA_964521645.1 uncultured Candidatus Saccharibacteria bacterium
AACTGCTGAGGTGAACGTATAACAGAGTAGATGGTACAAAACGGCCGGGCGCGAAGCGCCCGGCCTTTTTTGTATTCTGAGAGTGTTAGCCTACGCCCCCACCTTCACTGCCTTCATGATCGCCATCTTCACCGCTGACGCTTCGTCGGTATAGGTACCGTCAAGCGCAGAGGTAAGGGCGCTGATCATTTCCTTGATCTGTTCATCGGAAAGTTTCTTGGTCTCACTGGTGAGAAGCTCAGAAACTGTCGTACGTCCTCCCTTTCGATTGCGATACACCGCATCAAGGTCAGCTGCTGCGTCAGCGAGCGCAAACATCGGACGATTTCCAATGAGGCTATACGCCGCGACAACGTTCCCGGTCACGATCGCTTCCGCGAGAGAACCCGCTCCTTCTGGAACCACCGCTGGGATGAATGGTTCCTTGGCTGAAGCGGTCTGGTTCTCAGCGCACACTTCACAAAGGTTACGCATGCGAGACTCGTTGATAACGATCCAACCATCTTCGAGCGGATACGTCTTCTTTGCCTCAACAATGACCGCATCAAGCGTTTCACGACGCTCCATCGTACCCTTGGTCGTACTAATGAGATGACGTACTGCGTCGCTCGAGAGAAGCGCTTTCTGTTGGTGTGCTCGATTCTCGAGTTCAGTAGCAACTTCATCAGTGACCTGGTGTGGATTCGCTGACACTTCCTCTTCAACGAGATTCTCATAGCCAACGACTATTGGTCCGATCGGGAGATTCTTCGGAGCCGTCTCAGTGCGTACAGGAGTAACCACCGTGGCTTTTACAAAGGCGTCCGGACGGATCGCTTCCGCCTGACTCATGACCGCTTCACTCGGTGTGACTGAAATATGATCCTCCGCTGACATCGTGCTACTCAGCGCGTGCTTACGGGTAACGAGCAAGTAGGTAATGAAGAGTGACCACGCGACCAAGAGAGTGTAGAACAGCATGGTCATGAACGGCCCAGCTTCAAATCCAGTGTATGGCACCTGACTGAGTGAGATGCCAGCGACGAGTGGATCCTGAGTGCGTGTTTGTAGCACCACCACATCATCGATAACCTCCACCTTCACGGTACACTCATCGTCACGACTACTTCGTTCCGCCAAGAGCGTGTATTCAGTATCGCGAGTCGGCTTTAGGGTAATTTCGTGGTCATAGTACTTCTTCTTGTCAGTAGACAGATAATCGTCAGTGGTGAAAAGCACCTTACCGCGATCATCAAACAATGTCACCTCAGTCGCATTGGTGGTATCCCACTCAATGGTCACCTCTTCTCCTGCTTTGATACGTTTATCAGAGATGGTCATCTCACAACGCGGGCTCACGCTTCCTCCCCCGCCGCCGCCTGAAGAGACGTCGATCGAGAGTGGGCAGTTCACCGACTCGCTACCACGAGTAGCGGTCAGTACGTAGGTGATATCGCTCGTTGGTGAAACTGACTGACTACCAGACAACGCTGTTGCGTTGATAGTACTGATCGATACAGTGTCCACATCGGTAGTGCTCCAAGTGAGTGTGGTGTTATCACCACGATCGATCGAGGTGTCTGACGCGCTGAAGGATACATTGGCGGCACAGGTAAGGACTGGCGCTGGGTCAGCGACTGCCACTGGTGCCGTACAGCTCACCTCATCTCCATTGCCATCAATAGCAGTGAGGGTAAAGGTGGTCGACTGTGTAACGTTCACTGACTGTGAACCAATGAGCGACACTGCACCAACGAGTGGTGAGATCGAAGCTGTTTCTGCATTCAATACTTTCCAGTTAAGAGCCACAGCCCCGCCTCCAACCGGTAGCGAGTTTGGTGTCGCGGTGAAGAGTTCACAAACTGGAACCGGGTCTTCAGTCACCGTGACCGGCACGGAACAGGTAGTGACTTTATCATCGACTCCGATCAGGGTGAGCTGGTAGGTAAGGCTCGCGAGTGGAGTGACCACTACTGAACCGTCGACCGCCACTGCGCCGATACCATTATTGATGAATGCGGTGGCGGCATTGGTGCTCTCCCACATAAGGGTAGAGCTCGATCCGACCATGATCGTAGAGGGGCTCGCAGTGAAACTATCGCAGCTTGGCGCCGGGATGGTCTCCACCACAACCGCCGCGGTACAAGAAACGGTCTTTCCATTTCCCGTTGCGACGAGTTCATACGTTCCACCGGAAGTCAGTGGTGCAGTGGTAGCAGTGCCGTTTAGAGCCACCGAGCCGAAGCTGGTCAACGTAACCGTGTCAGCGTTGGTGGTCGTCCAGGTGAAGGTAGCCGTTCCGCCGGTTTGAGTAGTTTGTGTAGCTGGAAGCAGCGTACAGGTTGGTGCCGGTGGTTCAGGAATGACCGTGACCGTGGCAGTACAGCTGACCTGCCCGTCTGGACCGGTCGCCAAGAGCGTGTAGGTCTTGTTGGTGTAAAGCGGAGCAGTGGTTACCGTTCCATCAAGGGCTACTGAACCGAAATCAGTGAGAGTCACTACGGTTGCATGGTCGGTGGTCCAGGTGAGTACTGCTGAACCGCCGTAGCCAACTGTCTGTGTCGATGGCACCAATGTACAAACCGGTGGTTTCGGCACGTAGCAATCATTGTCTACCTGGGTGGTAACCTTCTGGCTGTATGCCCAGGTCTGGTAATTGTTGAGCTCTGCAGCGGTAGCTTTTGCTTGGTTATGTACCTCAAAGTCACCACACTGGGTTGGTGTGTTGACCTTACCCGTCCAGGTGATGGTACCCGATTCGCCTGGGACAAGCGTGTTGCCATTGAAATAAAGCGTGCGGTTGCTACTAGTGTAGACTGGCGTACTACCGTAACCGGCAGTGAAATTGCTCGTTATTGTGTGGTTCTGATAAGTCACATTCTGATCAACCACATCGACGATCTTCACGCCGCCGCCTGAGCAGTTTGCGTCGCCGGTATTTTTAATAGTGATGGTGTAGGTAAGCAGGTCGCCGGGCACAGCCGTGGTCTTGTTGACCGACTTGGTGAGGGTTAGTTCACACTGCTTCGGCGCCTCGTTTCCACAGAGGGAAATGTGGCTGATTGCGTTCTGCCCATCTCCGATCGCTGATTTGTACACCGATCCGGAAGTTCCTCCCGGGAAGGCGGCAGTATAGATACCCGCCTTACCAAGTACTCCTGCTACTGCCGGAGCCGAGGTCCAGTTGGCTACCGTGGTGTTGCCAGACATGGTCGTGGTGTATCCCGGCAAAGTATTAGCCAGAACGAACGAGGTACCGTTCCATTCATACTTAGCAACCTCGAAGTCAAACCCGAAATCTTCACAGCGGAACGCTTTTACTTCTGGAACACAGGTGACGATCACCTGCTCAGTACAGGTCGAGCCATTATTGCTAAGCGCCTGGAGAGTGAAAGCGGTACTTTCTTGCAGATTCGAAATGGTCATCGTGCCCGATTGATTCGAGACAGTTTGACCATTGACGGTGATACTATCAAACCCACTGGTGTACCAGCTAAGATTGATACTCTCCCCGATGGTCACCAGGTTTCGACTGGCTTCGAGCGCACACTCAGTGAAATTACTCTCCGAGTCGGTGACAGTCACCCCAGATTCACCACCAGTGAGAGAACTTTCAAATAAATTTGTGTCGAGACTTGTTTGAAATCCAAACGTAGACCCGAGATCAGTGACCGCGACCGCGGTGGCCGCCGGCACAATGAGCGTTGACGTGATCAACGCAAACAACATTGCAACACTGGCAGTGATCTTGATTTTCTTGTTCATACTATTTCCCTGTTTATTCATAAACCCTATACTCTTACCTACACCATTTGTTACGCAAGAGTAACCAGGTCTACGAACCACACATTTCTACAAGAGCTATGGTACTGGGGGTGGAGGAAGCCACCAGGAGAACTTCTATTACTTATACGATAGTGGAAAAAACGTCTATTGTCAAGGCCTACAAGGCTCGTTCGGCGATCAGCGTCGCCTCTACGATGTAGCGGTCGTCGACACTACCGAAGCTGTTGCAGGTAGCTAGCGTGAGCATTTTCCCCGTTCCCGCGATCGGCACCGTCAGGTCTTGGGCTTGCGCTCGATAGACTTTTTCCACCCGGTACTCGTAGGCGGCTACTGACGTGTAGAGTTCGATCTTGTCGCCCCATTCCAGATTTTGAATACCATTGAAAGCCTGAAAGTTCTTATTGAACACCTGTGGCAGGTAGCTTGAATGACCGAGGATGAATATGTTTCCATCTTGAGCCAACGTTGCGGAATCAGGGTGACGAACTACGCCACGAAGGAGCGCCGCGTCGAGATCAGCAATGACCCGTGAGGTGGGGTTGAGCACCGGAACGGTCTTTCCTAATTTTTTGATCACGATCGAAGTTGGCAGCGCCTCTTCGCTTCCCAGCGTGATCGGCGCGGCAGCCGCCACTATTGGCTCGACAGCTGCTGCTTCCGCAACAGAAACTACTGGCTCAACTTCCACCTGATCAGACACTACTGGGTCGCTGGCTACCACTTCTTCATTCTCCTGTTCTGATCGAACTTCCTCGGTGGTTGGCGGCTCAGGCAAAAAGTCGAGCGCTGATAAGAGTAAATACGAAAGGGTGAACACCACAAAGAACGTGCCGAAGAACACGAGTTTATGCTTCCAGATGTGATCGAATAGGTCGTTCATTGTTGCTTTAAATTATACTATAGTATGGTGATATGTCAATACAGCGCAGCAGATTCCCCTTGCGTCGCAACTTCGTCAGAGTACGAAACTCCAGCCTGTTTGTACATTGACAAAGTATTTTGTCTGTGGTAGTTTTCGCTCACTATGAAAGACGAGATTCATCAACAAAAGAAGGACTCTGTCCTCAAATCACTAGCCATTTTTGGCTTCATCGGTATTATTATTTTGATCGCCTGGCTTTCAGTCAAACTGGTTGACCTGGCACCTAATGCTTTTTCTTCACTCGCCTCTCTAGCTGAGACGATACGTAAGGAGCAGACCAGCGCAACCACCGAAGGAACTCCAGCCCTCGCTACCCTTCCCTTTACGAGCAATCCAACGTTGACCAACGCTGGTGAACCGGTGGCTATTTCTTGGGCAGCAGCCAATCTCCCTGGCAGCTACGTCTTTTCTTATGAGTGCGCGGAGGGAGTCGCTATCGACCTGATCGATGTACCAAACCTCGGCAGTATCACTTGTAACACCAATTACACCCTCGGTGATGTCACCGAATTGCGTTTTTCTGTCGACTCTGAAAAAGAACGGTACACCGATGTCCGATACACCATATCTTTCTTTGGCACCAATGACACTACCCCACGAGCGATCGGCGCGGCGCAGCTCACCGTGATAAATAGTAAGATCAGTAGTGTCATCGCTACGACAGTGACAAATGATGACACTACCGTTCCTGAAACTACCCCGACCACTCCAGAGCCCGAGCCAGCACCGGCACCAGCCCCTGAGACTCCGAGTACACCAGCACCGACACTGGTCACGCCAACTCCTTCATACACCGAAGAGGTATATACCTACGTGATCCCCACCTCCGATCCGGCTGGTCGTACTGATCTCGGCGTCCGCTTCATTGGAACAGGCAGTATCGTAGGCAACTCGTTCGTCCCCAGTCTTCTGACTTACAATAAAGCCGGTGCGTTACAGTTTGAAGTGAAGAACCACGGCACCAAAACCTCAGCCACCTGGACCTTTTCTGTGACCATGCCAGATGGCAGCACCTATCGTTCACCAGCACAGGTCGCTCTGAAACCCAACGAGCGAGCACTCCTGACGATCGGTTTTGCGGCGAGCACCGTACGCGAACACACCTTCGTGGTCATCGCGACTGAACCAACTGATCAGGTGACACTCAATGACTCATTCCGACAGACGGTGACGTTTGTTAGATAAGGAAAAATAAAAAGGGCCGGGCGCGAGACCTAATTTTTAAGGAGGATTTATTCCGACTATAAAAATGGAAATACCCTTGTGGTGCGCGCCGGCCCTTTTTATTTTCCTAAATATCCAAGTTCGCCATCTTCGCGTTACTTTGGATGAACGACTTCCGACTCGTCACATCAGTACCCATCAAGATATCGAATATCTTATCTGCCTCAAGGGCATCCTCGATCGCCACTTGCTTGAGAATACGGTTCTCAACCTTCATAGTCGTCTCCGACAATTCTTCGGCGTTCATTTCACCCAAACCTTTGTATCGCTGGATCCGGGCTCGACTCGTCTTCTTGGTAGCCGTCTCTTCCTCTTCTTCCTCCTCCCCTGCTTCGCCTTCCACTACCTCCTCTGTCACCTCCTCTCCCATTCCCTTCAGCACCGCAAACTTTTCTTCGTCGGTGAAGGCATAGTGGACCTCCTTTCCTTTTTGAATTTTATAGAGTGGTGGTTGTGCGATGTAGATAAATCCCCCTTCAATGAGTGGCCGGAAGTAACGGTAAAAGAGCGTCAGCAGAAGCGTACGAATGTGCGCACCGTCGACGTCAGCATCTGTCGCAATAATGATCTTGTGGTAGCGCAACTTCGATATGTCGAAGACGTCACCAATGGCCGTACCGAGCGCAATGACGAGATTCTTGATCTGCTCCGAGGCGAGCATCTTATCAATGCGAGCGCGCTCCACGTTGAGGATCTTACCTCGTAGCGGCAACACTGCCTGGGTCTTGCGGTCACGTCCCATCTTCGCACTACCACCTGCGGAGTCTCCCTCTACAATGAAGAGTTCAGAATCCTCGGCGCGTTTGGTCTGACAGTCAGCCAGCTTACCCGGGAGTGACATTCCTTCGAGCGCACCCTTACGGAGCACGCTGTCCTTAGCGGCCTTGGCTGCCTTACGCGCCTTTACCGCAATGATCACCTTATTGATGATCGCTTTGGCATCGTCAGGGTTCTCCTCCAGATATTCGGCAAACGCGTCGCCAAAGACGGTCTGGACAGCACTTTGTGCCTCGACCGAACCAAGCTTGGCTTTGGTCTGTCCTTCAAACTGGATCTCTGGCATCTTCACTGAAATGACCGCGGTGATACCCTCAAGTACGTCATCACCGGTAAACCCAGCATCCTTGTCTTTCACCGAGAAGAAGTTTCCCTTCTTAGCGTAGTTATTGAGCGTGCGAGTGAGTGCGGTCTTGAAGCCGGTCACGTGCGTACCGTGTTCGGGGTTGTAGATGTTGTTCGCAAAGGCCGTGATGCGCGGTGAAATGTCGTCGACATACTGCAGCGCCACCTCAACCGCCAACACTTCTGGGCTCACCTCCTGCTTCTCAACGTAGAAGATATTTTGGTTGATCGCTTTCTGGTAGTGGTTATTGAATGCCACCAAAGATCTGAGGCCACCTTCAAAATAGAAGTGCATGTGCGGGACCTGAAGGTGTTCATCTGCCAAATACTGCTTGCCTCGAATATCGAGTTTCTTTTGCTGCTTCTCGTCGAGTTCCCGAGCATCGATGACCGAAAGCTTCATGTCTTTCACTAGGTACGCCTGTTGGCGAAGGTGGTTGACGATGCGCTTGTACTCATACTTGATCTCTTTGAAGATGGTTGGGTCCGCTTGAAATGTAATGATGGTGCCCTGCAGTTTTGAAGGACCAACCTTCTTGGCTTTCGACTTCGGTTTACCAATGTTGTATTCCTGAATGAAGTAGCCACCATCGCGGTGTACTTCGGCGATGAGATGTGTCGAAAGTGCGTTCACCACCGACACACCCACGCCGTGAAGACCGCCGGAAACTTTGTAGCCAGACTCATCTCCACCGAACTTACCTCCTGCGTGGAGGACAGTGAGGATGGTCTCAAGCGCCGAGACGCCAGTTTGTTTATGAATGTCGACCGGAATACCACGGCCGTTGTCGACGACGCGAATGTAGTTGTCAGGCAAGAGGGCCACCTCAACCCGGTCAGCAAAGCCACCCATCGCTTCGTCACGAGAGTTGTCGAACACTTCCCAAATGAGGTGGTGAAGACCATCTGGACCAGTGGTACCGATGTACATTCCGGGACGTTTTCGTACTGGATCGAGTCCTTCGAGGACCGAGATTGATGAGGCATCGTACCCCTTCTTAGGATCTTTTTTCGCTGGCATGACAACTGAAATAAAACAATAAAAGTCTGGTTATTCTAGCATAAAAACGACCGACTTTCTTGTGGAAAGTCGGTCGTTTTTGGGGTGTAATCACACCCACCGCTACTGGCGTCTCTGATAGATCATCGGACTTCCCAGCCCTTATTCTTAGCCGCCTCATACACCCCCTCCATGATCTGATTCATCTCTTCGTCAGTGAGGGTGCGGTCGGTCGCTTGGAAGACCAAACGAAACGCGTAGGAGGTGCGGCCATCTTTGGTGAAGGTATCGAAGAGTGAGTGGCGGACCAACAGTGGGCCGGCGGCGGTAGTGAGCTCGGCTGCTACCGTAGCGACCGCCTCGCCGCCGGCCACAAAGAGCGCGATGTCTCGTGACATGGCCGGATATGGTGACACCTTTTGGTACGATACATTTGGACGTTTCACAAAGGGGTCATACTCGGTTGGTGTCAGAAGCTTCTCGAGCACTGCTGAGAAATTCGCTTCCGTTACTCCCTTATCGGTCCTCCAATCAAGCGTTGCTTCAAGCACCTCCTCAACTGCCTTCATCCCCTCTTCAAGGATCTTATCGTCTTTTGGATTGTAACCATTTCCTTTCGATCGTGCACCGAGTGTGAGCATGGTGCGTTCTTCTATCCCTCCCTCGGTCTTCTTGAACACTGTTCCAATCTCAAACACACGCACATCTCGAAGACCAAGCAAGTCACAGTGCACAAAGTTGGCATCCAGAACCGCCGTGATGTTTTTTTGTAGTGACTCACGGAGACAGCTCTTGTCACTTGCGAGCGCATTCTGAAGCTGCAGATCTCCCTTCTTTTGAAATGACGAGGTGATCACTTCCGAAAAGCCCTCCTCTAAAAGAGCCGCCCGGACCTTCTCACCGTAGCACTGGTAAGCATTCACCGCAGCGAGCGTTACAGCCTCTGGTACCACCGAGATAACATCGGAAAGCCCGTGCAGACGGCCCACCTCTGCGATGTAGTCCGCCTCGATCGTGAGATCAGTACGCTCCCAAGGTGACACCACCAAGAACTTCCCTTCCCCGCTTTCGGTCACTGCCGCGCCAATGCGCTGCAAAAACTCCTTCACTGCATCCGCGGTCAAGGTGATTCCCAAGAGTCTATTGACGTTTGCGACTGACACCGTTACTTCAGGAGGCACCTGCTTCTCGAGGTACTCATCTACCATTCCGACAAACGTGCCGCCAGCAATATCTAAAATGATCTTAATGATAAGCTGCTGCGCGTAGAGCGGCAGCTCACGAGATGGTTCATTCTCAAAGCGCTTGGAAGCATCGGTGAGGATGCCGAGGCGGCGGGCGGTTTTGCGGATGGTCGCGCGGTCGAAGTGCGCCGCTTCGAGGATAATATTCTTGGTCTCTGCGGTGAGCTCCGCAAACCGCCCGCCCTTGATACCCGCCAAACCAACTGGCTTATCTGTTGAACCTTCAACGATCACGAGTTCCGTCCCAGTAAGTTCCACGACGCGATCTTCGTCCTTTCCACCCTCTGCGAGCAAGCTAACTGTCTCCCCTGCTTTTGCTAACCGAACACCTAATTGCCACTTCCCCTCTACCTGTGGGAAGGCATCTGCGTCATACGCATGCATCGGCTGGCCGAGCGCGAACATCACGTAGTTGGTCGCATCGACGATATTATTGATCGAGCGCTGGCCGAGCGCTGCGAGACGATGCTTCAGCCACTCTGGTGATTCTTTTACCTCCACACCAGTGATGACCGCCGCGGTAAAACGCGGGCACAGCGTAGCATCTTCGATACGTACCGAAACCATTTCGGTAGGCTCGAGTGTCGGCTGGGTACGCAGCGGATCTTGGACCAACTCTATTCCTAGGATACTCGCAAGCTCGCGCGCCACGCCACGGTGTGAGAGACAATCGCTCGAACGGTCCGGTAACACCTTCACCTCAATGACGTCCTCCCCTTCTACTTGCAGGGTCTCCTCTACTTCAAACGCATGAAAGGTCAGTAGTTCTTCTACCTTTGCAGTGTCGGGTAACGCCTCCCCAACATACTCTTTAAGCCAACTATGTACTACTTTCATACTCTAGAACTGATTAACAAAACGAAGGTCACCGGTGTAATAATCGCGGACGTCTTCGACACCGTATTTCATGATTCCCAAGCGGTCGATGCCCATACCGAACGCAAAACCGGAATACACCTCTGGATCGATACCAGAATCACGCAGTACGTTCGGATGTACCATACCGGCACCCATCACCTCCACCCACCTTCCGACCAACTTACTATTCCCTTCGAGCAGTTTCATATCTACTTCTACTCCTGGCTCGACGAATGGGAAGAAGCTCGGACGAAATCGCACCTCGGTCTTGCCACTGAAGAATTTTGAAAAGAAGTACTCAAGCGTTCCCTTGAGATGACCGAGGTGCACTCCCTTATCTACATACAATCCTTCGAATTGGTAGAACTGCGCCTCATGGGTCGCGTCGGTCGCCTCATTACGGAATACCTTGCCGGGCACAATGATGCGGATCGGTGGCTCATGGCTTTCCATGTAGCGCGCCTGGACCGGGCTGGTGTGTGTGCGCAATACCATTGGCTCTTGTACATCTTTTGCCTTGAACCAAAATGTGTCCTGCATGTCTCGTGAGGAATGGTCTTTCGGCACGTTGAGACGGTCGAAGTTGTACAGCTCTGTCTCTGCTTCCGGACCCTCCGCGAAGACAAAGCCTATCTCAGCGAAGATACTATTGATCTCAGCGATCATCTGGGTCATGGGGTGTTGATGTCCTTTTGGTGTCTCCATAGGTCGTTAGTGTAGCACTATATCAGCTCGATTTCAGTAACCAGCTCAAAGTACCGATCGCCATCCTGTATGTAAATGACCCCGCTCTCAATCACCACCCTGAAGTCTGTTCCCGAATAAAGCTGCTGCACATTTTGCCAAGCCCGGTCATCGATCTCGGTCACGTAGAGGCCGTCTTCCAGTTGCAGAAGCACGAGGTCAGAACTTCCTGGGAAGAAATCATAGAAGTACACGTCCTTGCGCAGCCGATCGAGCTTGATCTCCGGACGGCAAACGCGGTCTCCATCAATCCACAACGGGGTCGTGGTCGAGATAGCGTACACCACGACCGCGTCAGCAACGTGCTGCCCGTACCGCTCAGCAACAACCTCCATCGGGTCATCGGCCACACAGAAATAGTGTGGGGTCGACCGACGGTCTCCCAACCAGATCGCGTAGAGTTCTCGATCACGAGCGACGATACGGATGTCACCGCGCTGGACCATAGACTCAGTGGTAGTGGCCGTAAGTGAAGGTCCGGTCGTAGTAGCAAAGCGAAAACGATCAGTTCCTGACGGAGCAGCGAAAACTGACCGGGCGGTGACTGAAGTTGTACCAAACAGACTCTGCACGAAAAGGTACTCTTTATTCACCGCATACGGTGCAGTCCGAATGCTTGGTGTTTGAAGTACCGGGACGGTCGTGGTCACTCCAGCAAATAGGTCGCTGGTCGTGGCGACACCAAGATACACCGGGGTACCGGTGGCGGTAACGTACTCGGTGATCGGACGAAGGTGTGGAATAGCTGGCATGTTGAACGCCGCGGCTTCGATCACGATGTGTGGATCTACCGGAAGCACCTTGACCCAAGTCTGCAGGTCAGGTCGTTGCACGACGACCCGATGCTGGCCGACAGTTATGTTCTGAATGTAGTACGCGGAACGGAAAAACCGGGGTCGTTCTACCTGCACCTCATCCAAGTAGACCTGGACCTCGAGATTGTCCGCGGTGATGTACATCCCACCAGTCGTGATGATCGTCTGTTCGTCATTATCTAGATCGAGGCGATAGCCCGCCGTGTAGAAGATCATCGTCGGAAGTGCGACGAGAAAAATGCCCACTAATACGAGGAAGAAGCGCTGGCGCCGTTCGTAGGAAAGTTCTTTGATCAGTGGTTCATTCATATGCTCATTTTTTTAGCCGCTTTGGAGTGACCCAAAATCCCATGTACCGCCCGAACATCAACCTCGTTTGCGCGTCGAGTCCGGGGATCGCGCTGAAGACGATCATGGTCATTGGCACCATGATCCACTGTACCGCCATCACCACGTAGGTGAAGCGGCTATGGTGCGCGGGTCTCGGTGGGGTGAGTGAAAGCGCGATGATAGACGAGACCACCAGGCCGCCCATCGCCACAATGAGTAAGTTGCGCACCATGATCGGTAGTTCAAACGACAGTACCGTTTCGTGAAATTCTCGAGTCCCTAAAAAGATCGGTGCCCACCCGAGCAAGAAGAGCACGAGCGGGTGTGTCGCCAGTGACCAGTACCCCTCTCCTTGGAGGAGCGCTATCGACCAACGCTTTTTAAGCGGGATGGCTTTATTCTTGGTAAAGTGGTAGACGATGTAGCACCAGTTCTCTACCCCGTAGGTCCAGCGTCGGTGCTGTTTGTAAATGTTCTTGATAGTACCCCAGAGCGTGGGCGCGATCGTGGCGTCCATGGCGATCGGGTACGACAACGAAACCACGTCAAAATTACCGTTGTTCGCGATGAGCAAGTTCCAAAAGATACGCGAGTCCTCACTGACCACATTGGCCTGGCCGTACCCGATCTCATAAAGAGCTTGGAAGCTCACTGAATGCGATGAGAAAGTCGCAGCCTTTTCTGGCCGCTCCTGCATGATCATCTGCCAGAACGTGCTCGACATCGCCATCACGCGCGAGAGCGCGGGCGCGTCCCAAAGGTTGTTGGCAAACAGCGGCACCGGCTGGAACGCGCTCTTGTACGGATTCTCTACGGTCATGAAGTGCCAGACGAGACAGTTGAAATAGTCGGGATAAATGACCGTATCGACATCGAAGATCGAAGTGAGGATGTCTGTGTACGGAATACGCTTCGCATCGATGACCTGCTCACGCACCTGATGGAGTGCCCAGTGCGTATTGGAACCTTTCCCGGCGATCTCTCCCGGCGTATCTGCCGGGTGCACGGTCACCAGGAAATGTCCGAAGTGGTTGGCGTATTTTTTTTCCATCGTGCGAGCTAGCGCAATCGCTTCTTCTCCAGCCCGACCCTCTGCCGCCAAGACTACGATCAATTTCTTCGGATCATATTTTGCCTCGAGGAGTCCTTTGAGCGCTCCCTCTAGTACCTCACTCGGCTCATGATAGAACGGGAAGATGACGAGATGGTGAAGGTGCTGGTAGTTGAAACGGGCGACGAGTTGCTGCCAGTCGAGCTCCATATGGTGCTTCAGTCGCTTCCAGTTGTGTCGGACGTGATACGAAAGGAAGATGGTCTTGAGTACCCAGAAGATAGCAAACGCGATGATGAAGTACGCAGCAAAAAATGACGCGTAAATGGACGCAAGAATGAGACCAAACAGAAAGCCCCACGACACGACGCCGGGGACTATCTCCAGGAAACGATAAAAACGCCGGTCGGCGCCAGTGAGTTCAGTAGCTCGAGCAACTTTAAAATCAGGTCGCTGAGCATAGGGCAGCAAATGTGACTTGTCTCCCTCGTTCATGTGTGGCGAGTATATACCTATTTCATTGATAAATAAAGGTCATTTGCGCAGTTGGGCACGCGGGGTCAGGATGCAAAAGGCGCCGAAAAGCTTTGCTTTTCGGCGCCTTTTGCCCCCCAACCTTACTGCGGTGCCGGCACGTGAAGGTCTGCCAGATCAACACTGACTCGACCAGTGGTACCGTACTCATTGGAGCTGAAGTACCACAGGGCAGTCGGTGTTACTTTGAAGACTTGCCAGGCGTCGCCTCCCTCCGTAGTAGACATTGCCTCGGTCTTGTACTCATCATTGGTGACACTGCGGTTGAAGTATAGGCCGACACACTCGGCTAACTCCGCTGGCTCATCGATCTGCTCGGCTTTCCCGATCACCTGCAAACCGATCACCCCGTCATGCGTTGTTCGCTCTGTCTTATATATTGCTACCGACACACGCCCATCCTGGAAGATATTCTGCACATGCCGCGTCTGTGACTTCGAAATGAAGTAAAGGTTACACTTTTCATCATATGAGAAAACAACGGGACAGGTCCACACTCCCTCAGCATCAACGGTACTAAGCGCCATGAACTCTGTTCGATCAAGGGCTTCTTTAATTTTGCTATTCAAATTCATACCGCACCATTATACACCCCCAACAGCCTCCCTGCTTCGAGCAAGCTTTGCTTACGACCCACGGTTTGACTACTCCTTTTTGCTGTTCCTTTTCATTGAGCCACCTGTCAGATTCGAACTGACGACCCACGGTTTCCTTTTCAAACGAGTACTTAAACGGAAGTTCACTTACGTTTAAGGTGCGAGTGCAGAAAAGCAAGCTTTGCTTACAAAACTTTAAAACGGTCCCCCGGACCGTTTTAACTCTCCCACCTTCGCTATGGTGGCTCAAAAATGTAAAAAGCTGCGAGCCACCTGTCAGATTCGAACTGACGACCCACGGTTTACAAAACCGTTGCTCTACCAACTGAGCTAAGGTGGCTCGCAGCTTTCTACTGCAAGTGTTGCCTATCGTATCAAAGTTGAAACGACATTGCTAGTCGCCCTATCCGCTGATCTAGTTGTCCCCGGCCAAGGTCTTATCGAGCAGCTTTTGCTGCTGTTTCGGGGTGAGGGCGGTGTCCACTCTGTGATCTGCCATCTGGCGGAGATGATTTAGTTCAGTGAGCTGTCGCTTTTCGGCGCGCAGTTGCTTGGTGCGCTCGCGATTTCGCTCAAAGACGTTCTCTAGGTAATTGTAGGCTGCCACCATCCCCCGCAGAGCGGCACGCAACACTGAATGGATACTGTAGTACCAACTCAGCTGAACGATGTAGCGAACAAAGTGCGTAATACTCTTGGTCAGTCGGGAAGTCACCTGCTCGACCAGCTTGTCCAAAAAGTTCCTGATGCGAGTTGCTACCAGCCGACGGCCGCGCTGTCGCTCCTGCCGAAACAGGACCGCCAGCAGCACGAACACACCCAAGCTGATCAAAAACGCGGTCAAGGCAGGGGTCGCCATTTCACTATTTTACTGAGAGTCGTGAGATCTTGACGATCGAAACGTTCTCACCGAACTTCTGTACCGCTCCGGTCACCATCTCACCGATCGTGGTCTCTGGATTCTTGATGAAATCCTGCTCCATGAGGATCTGGTCCTTGAAGTATGAATCGAGCTTACCTTGCATGATCTTCTCTTTCATTTCTTCTGGTTTTCCTTCGAGTTCAGCCGCAAATACCTCCTTAGCCTTCTCGATCGCTTCCGCTGGCAACTCATCCTTGCTGATGAACTTCGGATCGGTTGCGGCAACATGCATAGCAATGTCCTTCGCGAGCGCGATGAACTCGGCATTCTTTGAGACGAAATCTGTCTCGCTGGCCAAGAGCACCATCGCCGCTACTTCATTGGTGTTGTGCACATACGCGCCGATAGACCCTGCTCCCAGAACACGATCAGACTTTTTCTCAGCTGCTTCACTGCGCTTCTTTTTAAGGATGATGACCGCTTTCTCCATATCGCCGCCCGCTTCTTCGAGCGCTTTCTTGCACTGCATCACTGAAATGCCGGTCTTGTCTCGTAATTCCTTGAGTTGTGCTGATGTGATTTCCATACAAATATATTAATGAACTAGCTACTTAGATAAGGACGGGCGACACGGGGCCTTCCCGGTGGTACACCCTACGCCGAACGATGACGAGCTGGTGCTTTGCGTGGTTCAGGTGCCTTCGGTACATATGCCGAACGCCCTTCAGTGTAGGCTGCGATGAGCTCATCGAGAATAAGTGAGACGCTGCTCTGGAGTGAATCATTTGCAATGATCGGGTACTGGATCTTTGAAGCATCACAGTCCGAGCTCATGATAGCCAGTATTGGTACTCGCTTGTCTTGCGCTTCGGTCACGGCGATCGCGTCGTGACGAGGGTCAACAATGACCATCAGGTCAGGGGTCTTTGGCATCTTTGCGATACCGAAGAAATTGAAGGTGAGCTTGTCGACTTCACGACCGATAACCACACGCTCCTTCTTGGTGTACTTTCGTTCGAGTTCACCAGATTCCTTTTCATGGGTAAGCGCTTCAAGTCGAGCGATGCGCTTCTTGATCTCGCTAAAGTTGGTGAGCATCCCGCCGATCCAGCGATTGGTCACATACGGTGACTCCGCCTTCTCAGCCGCGTGCTTGACGATCTTCGCGGTCTCATCCTTGGTGCTCACAAAGAGCACGGTCTTTCCCTGGAGACCAGCCTCCTTAAGCACCTCCTTTGCCGCGTCGAGTAATGCAGTGGTCTTCTGCAGATCAAAGATATCGTTGCCGTCCTTAGTGGTGTACAGGTACGAAGCAACAGTTGGGTGACGACGACTCTTTTTGAAACCGAAGTGTGATCCAGCCTTGAAGAGACGGTCGATGAACGTTGGGTTATTTGTTGTTGACATAATTATTTATTGGCGACTCATGTGAGCTATTGCGCTGGAAGACGGGTTATCTAATTAGTGTCTCCTGGGCAACACAACTGATCTTTACGGTCAGTCTGAGTCTGAAAAAAGCACGTGAGTGCTTAGCGGCGTGATAGTACCACAGCCATTTGGTGTGTGCAATAGCGGCTCTGACACCAAACCATTACTTGTGAAAACACGCATCGCCAGCCCAGCGGCTGGCGTGCTATGCTCGGACGCGCTCAAAGCCGATGTTCTTCGAACGCTTTCAGCATCGGCTTTGACCGGCAGCGCGTCCTCCGCAATGTTCCCACAAGCAATAGTTTAGTGTCGGGATTGAGAATACGATAGCGACACGGAGCTAGCTATTTTTCGCACTCAGCGAGTAGCGACTATGCGCGGGAGGGTGAACAGCGAAGCTGTGCAAGACCTTTTGAGAAATTTTGGAACTTGTGAACAAAATTTCCAAAAGGTGTACTGTTCCAGTAAGGAATGGCTGGGGCGCGCAAGGAGCGTTCGAGTCGAGGGCGGAAAGTAGCTAGCTCCTTACCTTCATTACTCTTACTCCTCCTCCGTCCCCACTTCCCCACCAGCTGCAACCGCCTGGAGCGCTTCGACGATCGGGGTGAGGTTGCCACCGAGGGTCGCCTCGATGGTGTGCCACGACTGCTTGATGCGGTGATCGGTAATGCGATTCTGTGGGAAGTTGTAGGTGCGGATCTTTTCTGAACGATCGCCGGTACCGATCTGGTTCTTTCGGGTCTCAGAGTGCTTCTTCATCTCTTCTTCTTCATGGATGGCTTCCAGCTTCGCGGTGAGCATCGCCATCGCCTTTTCACGGTTCTTGAGCTGTGAACGTTCACTCTGACAGCGCACATCAACACCAGTAGGCATATGAATGAGACGCACCGCGGTCTCTACCTTGTTGACGTTCTGCCCGCCCGCACCACCAGAACGTGAGAACTCCATCTCGATGTCTCCCGGATTCACTTCAATGCTCGGTTTTTTGCGCAGTGGCAAGATCGCGACTGAAGCGGTCGAGGTATGGATGCGCCCCTGCTTTTCGGTCGCTGGAATACGCTGCACGCGATGGACACCGGTTTCATAGCGCAGGTGGTCATACACCTGATTCCCCAAGATCTCAAAGGCGGCTTCCTTGTAACCTCCCGCTTCAGTATCTGACACGTGCGACCGGATAGTCTGCCAACCATTATTCGTCGCGTACTGGAGATACATCGAAGCCAGTTCGGCGGCAAAGAGTGACGCTTCATCTCCCCCAGCGCCAGCGCGCACCTCGAGCATGACACCGTATGGTCGAGCCTCTTCTTCCTTGTTGGCCTCGATGATGCGGTCCATTTCCGAAAATTGTCCTTGGAGCTGCTCGGCGAGACGAGCGATCTCTTCCTTTGCCAGCTCAGCCATTTCCGGGTCTGACGCAGCCAACTCTTCCGCCTCGCGCAGCTTCGCTAACTCACTCTCAAACTGCGACGCCAAGAATTGCGTTTTCTGATTCTCCTTGAAGGTCTGTAATTTTTGCTCGTCAAATTGCATGTTGGTCAATAGTACTGAATCTTGCTGCAATAGCAAGAGAAGTTACCGTCGTACATATAGTATGTCTCACATCACCATTCCCAGACACCTAACACACCTTCCCTCAGCCGAGTGCTGCGTGTCGAGACAGCTATGGTCACCTCCACGACGAAAAAGTCAAACTCGCCCCTGGCTCAGACAGTGACTTTTTCTGTTTCGTCTCCCTATCTGTCAATCGCCACTCCGCAAGGCTTCGTTAAGGTGTGTTAGGTGTCTTTAGCTCTGTGTGCCACCAAACCTTTTCCGAAACTCTGGAGCCGAAGAGCTTGGTCTTTCCTCCTAAGAAAGTCTTCGGCGAAGCGTTAGTGTTCGCTCGCAGGAAGCGAACGCGGTCGGAAAAGGTTTGGTGGCACTAAAAGAGCGTTAAGTTTAAAAAAACCACCCGAAGCTGGGTGGTTTTTTATCCTTATGCCTTCTTGGCGCGAGAAGATCCGGCCTTGGCCATGCGCTGCTTGAAGCGGTCCACGCGACCGGCGGTGTCCATCACCTTCTCCTGTCCAGTGTAGAACGGGTGTGAGGCACTGGTCACATCTACCTGCGCGAGTGGATACTCCTTTCCGTCGGTCCACTTGTCAGTAGCGTCGGTCTCAATGGTAGAACCGATCAACATGCGCTCATTGGAAGAGTTATCGTGGAAAATTACCATGCGGTAGTTCTCTGGGTGAATATCTTTTTTCATATGACAAATACTTCGGCGAACCCAGTGAGCGGGGC